>NZ_JBIUVQ010000008.1:219455-312675 GCF_044743035.1 Streptomyces sp. NPDC087787 | reverse complement strand
CAGGGCGAGCGGCTCGGAGGCGGTGACCAGGTCCCGCAGCGGACGACGGGCGAGGACCGCGTCCACCTCCGGCGTCAGCGCCGCCGCCAGCCGGGTCATCACCGGCAGTGTGTCGTCCTGGAGCGCCGCCGCCGCGGCCAGCACGGTGTCCTGCTCCGGACCCTCGGGCACTCCGGCCGCCGCCCGGGTGTGCAGGGCGGCCCCCTCCTCCAGCACGAGACCCGCGTCGATGCCGGCCGGGACCTTGACGGACGCGACGCGGCGCCAGGTGGTGACCGGGTCCGCCCAGGCCTCCACCTGATACGTCCAGCGGCCGACCGCGCCCGGAGTGACCTCGGCGCCCCAGCGGTCGGTGCCGGGGGCCAGTTCGCGCATCGGCGTCCACGGGCCGGCCCGGCCCTCCGGATCCGTCAGCACCACGTTCGCGGCCACCGCGTCGTGGCCCTCACGGAACACGGTGGCGGTGACAGGGAACGTCTCTCCCGCGACCGCCTTGGCCGCTCGCCTGCCGCCGTCGACGGCCGGACGGACGTCCCGCACCGGGATGCGGCCGATCGCCGGGGCCGTACGGAAGGCGGGACCAAAGGCCCTACTTGAGGCGGGACTTGAGGCCTGGCTCGGGGTCGAACTCATGGGTGTCACCTCCACCGTGCTCGAGGCCGGGCTCGCGCCCGGCCGGGGATCGGGTCGTGCCGGGCGGGGGCCTACCGCCCGGCGCGGGAACGCCTCTGGGCCGCCTTCGGCGGGCCCCGGCGGGGGACGGCATTCCGGTGCGGCCGGCCGCTCTGCTCCCGCAGGTAGGTGACGAGGCTGGTGCACAGATATCGCTCGGCGGCGTCCGCGGCCTCCCGGGCGCAGCGCTTCCCCATCAGCACGCACAGGGTGTAGCCGGAATCCTCGAAAGTGGACCGCACCCGGTGGTCGTCCGGTGACGCGAGCATCGCGCGTTCCCATGCCCGATAGCGGCGCAAGTGACGGGCGACTTCGGCTTTGGCAGGTAGCAGCATGGCGCCATTCACCTTTCGGATGCGCTCGATGGGCTCGTTCCCCCCGACAGCCGGGGCGGCGACCGCGCACGCGTGGGCAGCGGTCCCGTTGACGGCGCTCGAGACTTCACTCATGGTGCACGTTCAACGACACAGCGTCCTGTTGGAACTTCAACAAGCCCGCTGACCTGCTCGTGTTGCACGGATGGCGTAGCGCGCGCACTGTTGATCCTACTCAGAGGCAACATTCGCTCACGCTTCGTGTTCGGGGCTCCTCTCGCAGCATGCGGGAGAGGAGCGTGGGCCTCGCCGGTGAGGAGCCAACGACGATGAAGACCGCAGTGCCCTGTTACTACCACCTCGACGTGGAAGTCAGCCCGGAGCGGGTCGGGCAGGTGAGGCGCATCCTGGCCGCGCACCTGCGTTTCTGGGACCTGGAGGACCTCGTCGAACCCGTGTGCGGGGGCGCCGAGATGCTGCTGAAGGCCATTGACGAGCACGCCACCGACAAGCACACCTCGATCGAGATGTGGTGGACCGGCCAGCACCTGATCACCGCCGTCGCGGAGAACAACCACGACCTGCGCCCGGACCAGGACCTGCGAAGCTGCCTGGCCCGGATCGCGGCGACCAGCGACGGCTGGGGCTGCTGCGCCGCCGCGACCGGCAGCAAGGTCATCTGGTTCTCGCAGCGGGCCCGCGCCGGGGTGCGTGTCCCGCTGGTCCCGACGGCTCCGGCCCCGACCCTGCGCGAGGGGCTGAGGACTCCGCGCGAGCTGCCGGTCGCGGCCCTGGCCTCTCCGCTCAGCGGGCCGCAGGCCGTGCTGGAAGCGGCCCCATGACGGGGCGAAAGCGCCGCAAAGGGGTACCCGTGTGGAGCGGGTACCCCTATCCGCTGGGGGCGGTGTACGACGGGAAGGGCACCAACTTCGCGCTCTTCAGCGAGGTGGCCGAGCGAGTCGACCTCGTCCTGGTGGACGACGCCGGCATCCATCGCGGGGTGCCCCTGACCGAGGCCGACGGCTTCGTGTGGCACGGCTATCTGCCCGGTGTCGGGCCGGGGCAGCGCTACGGATACCGGGTGCACGGGCCCTGGCATCCGTCCGCCGGCCACCGCTGCAACCCGAGGAAACTGCTCCTCGACCCCTATGCCAGGGCGGTGGACGGGCAGATCGACGACCATCCCTCGCTGTACGAGCGTGCCGCGCACGGTCCTGACCCGGCCGACAGCGCCGGGCACACCATGCTGGGCGTGGTGACCGACGCGGCCTTCGACTGGGGCGACGACCGTCCGCCGCGGCGGGGGTACTCCGACACCGTGATCTACGAGGCCCACGTACGCGGCCTGACCCGCACCCATCCCGCGGTGCCGCCCGAACTGCGAGGCACCTACGCGGGGTTGGCGCACCCGGCGGTGATCGAGCACCTGACCTCGCTGGGCGTGACCGCGGTCGAGCTGATGCCGGTCCACCAGTTCGTGCACGACGGCGTGCTCCAGGGCCGGGGCCTTTCCAACTACTGGGGCTACAACACCATCGGCTTCTTCGCCCCGCACAACGGCTATGCCGCCGGCGGCACACGCGGACAGCAGGTCGCCGAGTTCAAGTCGATGATCAAGGCGCTGCACGCGGCCGGGCTCGAAGTGATCCTCGACGTCGTCTACAACCACACCGCCGAGGGCAACGAGAAGGGCCCGACCCTGTCCTTCCGGGGCATCGACAACGCCTCTTACTACCGCCTGGTCGACGGCGACTGGGCGCATTACTACGACACCACGGGCACCGGCAACAGCCTGCTGATGCGCCACCCCTACGTACTGCAACTGATCATGGACTCGCTGCGGTACTGGGTCACCGAGATGCGAGTCGACGGCTTCCGTTTCGACCTCGCGGCCACGCTGGCCCGGCAGTTCCACGAGGTGGACCGGCTGTCCGCGTTCTTCGACCTGATCCAGCAGGACCCGGTGATCAGCCGGGTGAAGCTGATCGCGGAGCCGTGGGACGTCGGCGAGGGCGGCTATCAGGTGGGCAACTTCCCGCCGCTGTGGTCGGAGTGGAACGGCCTGTACCGGGACGCCGTACGCGACTTCTGGCGCGGCGAGGAGCACACGCTCGGCGAGTTCGCCTCCCGGCTGACCGGCTCCGCCGACCTGTACGCCCACAACCGGCGCAGGCCGCGCGCCAGCGTCAACTTCGTGACCGCGCACGACGGGTTCACGCTGCGGGACCTGGTCTCCTACAACGACAAGCACAACGAGGCCAACGGGGAGGGCAACAGCGACGGCGAGAGCGCCAACCGGTCCTGGAACTGCGGGGCCGAGGGGGAGACGCGCGACCCGGCCGTCCTGGAACTGCGGGCCCGTCAGCAGCGCAACTTCCTTGCCACGCTGCTGCTTTCGCAGGGCATCCCGATGCTGTGCCACGGCGACGAACTGGGGCGCACCCAGGGCGGCAACAACAACGCCTACTGCCAGGACAGCGAGGTCTCCTGGATCGACTGGCGGCTGACCGACGGGCAACGCGAACTCGCCGACTTCACGCGCTACTTGATTGCTCTGCGCGCCGCCCATCCCGTGCTGCGCCGGCGCCGCTTCTTCCAGGGAGAGACGGCGACCCGGTCCGACCAGCCGCTGCCCGACCTGGTGTGGCTGCTGCCGGACGGCCGTGAGATGGCGGAGGAGGACTGGCAGCGCTCCGACGCGCACTCCGTCGCGGTCTTCCTCAACGGCGACGCCATCGCCGAACCCGACCGGCAGGGCCGCCCCGTGGTGGACGACTCCTTCCTGCTGCTGCTCAACGGCTACTGGGAGCCGGTCGACTTCCGCCTCCCCGGCCCCGCGTACGGCGACCGCTGGACCACCCTCCTGGACACGGCCGACCCCGCTGACCCCCCGGACGAATCCGAACACAAACCCGCCACGACCCTCCGCACGGACCCGCGCAGCCTGATCCTCCTGACCCGGCCCCCGAAGACCCCTCGCTGACGAGGAGGGCGCCTCGGGCGTTCACGCCTCGCGGCGGGACGTCACCGTGAACTGCGCGCCGTCCCGGTCGCGGAGTACGGCCTCGTCGGGGCCCTCGCGCAGGACGCTGCCGCCGTGGGCCTCCGCGGCGCGGGCGCAGGCGGCGACGTCGGCGACGCGGAAGTGGATCTGCCAGTGCGGACGGATCGTGGGGTCGGGCGCCGCCTCCAGCGCGCCGGACTCGATGCGCGCCACGACCTCGCCGTGGCTGCGCAGCACCACCTCGTCGCCCTCGTAGCGGACCTCGCAGCAGCCGGGCCGCCGTGAGGCCCAGTCCAGCACCTCGCCGTAGAAGATGGCCGCGTCGAAGGCGTCGCGCGTGTGCAGCCGGATGAAGGCCGGCGCGGCCTTGCGCCAGGTCTCCCAGTCCGTGAAGAGGTCACCCTCCCAGATCCCGAAGGTCGCCCCGTCCCGGTCCGCCAGCAGCGCCGCCCGCCCCGGCGGGAAGGAGATCGGCCCGACCGCGGCCGTGCCGCCGCGCTCCTGCACCCGTGCGACGGCCTGGTCCGCGCTGGGCACCGCGAAGTACGGCGTCCAGGCGACCGCCATCTGCCACATGGCCGCCACCGCGCCGATCCCCGCGACCGGGGCGCCGTCCGCGAGCGCGATGCGGAAGTGGTCGCCGAGTCTGGCCGGCCGCCACTCCCAGCCCAGCACCGCCCGGTAGAAATCCTCCGTTGCCTGGAGATCGCGGCTGGTCAGGCTCACCCAGCAGGGCGCGCCGCACACCGAGTGCGTGGAGACGACGTCGGGGGAACTGCCGGAAGGTGTCCTGTCGTGGTTCATGGCCCGTCCTGGTCGAGTCAGACCGGTTTCCACCAGCCTGACACCAGTGTCCGACCGGCGCGCGGAAGACGCCTGCCGAGTACCCGCCGCGCGCCGCCGAAACGGCGCGGCACGTGACGGCCGCCCCACGGGCGCCGCGGCGCCGCGCCGTTCACCCGGCTTCGGTGAGCAGTTCCTCGCGCAGCTGGGCGAAACACCCGCTGAGCAGGCGCGAGACATGCATCTGCGAGATGCCCAGCTGCTGCGCGATCCGGCTCTGCGTCATGCCCCGGAAGAACCTGAGGTACAGGATGGTCCGCTCGCGTTCGGGCAGCGCCTCCAGGCAGGGCCTGACCGCCACCCGGTCCACGACCAGGTCGAACCGGGCGTCGGCCTCACCCAGCCCGTCGCCGAGCGCGTAGCCGTCCGTACCGGGGACCTCCGCTTCCAGGGACAACGCGGCGAAGCAGTCCAGGGCCTCCATCCCGGTGTGCACGTCGCTCACGCTCAGGTGTGCGTATTCGGCGATCTCGGCCACGGTCGGCGTCCGGCCGGGTGTGGTCTGCGCCAGCTCCTTCGTGGCGCGCCGTACCCGGTTGCGCAGATCCTGGACCCGGCGCGGCACGTGCAGCGTCCACATGTGGTCGCGGAAGTGCCGCTTGATCTCCCCGGTGACCGTCGGCACGGCGTACGCCTCGAACGCGTAGCCGCGTGCCGGATCGTAGTGGTCGACGGCCTTGACCAGACCCAGCGCGGCGACCTGGTACAGATCCTCAAGGGCCTCGCCGCGCCCGCGGAACCGCACGGCGATCCGCTCGGCCATGGGCAGCCACACCTGGACCAGCTCGTCCCTCAGCGCCTTGCGGTCGGCGCCCTCGGGCATACGGGAGAGCCGCTCGAACGCCTCGGCCGTGTCGGGGGCGTCGTCATGCGGATGGGTCTTCGTTCTGCCGGTGGTACGCATGCGCTGCGCCTCCCTCAGCAGGTGCTGGATGGACGGACACCTTGGGAGGGGCGGGGCTCGGACCTACGGGGATGAACATCGGGGCCCGGCGCGCCGGCTCCCACGGACGTGCCTCCTGTCCGAAGCACTGGACTCGGGATTCCCGAAGTCGGCGATTTCGTAACTGTTCCGGGAATGCGGTGACATTATGCGACCGCACGAATCTCAATTGTTGTCCAGATTCCGGGGAATCGCCACCGGAGGAAATGCGCGCATTTCCATGGCGGCGCGAATGCGGGTCCGGCCCGGCGGTTCAGCGCCGTGCCGGACCCGCCTCCGTGCTCGCCCGCCGCCGTGTCCCGCGGCATCCTTGACCGGCTCTTGGGGTTTTACCTCTGCCACAGAGGTAATGTCGCAGACGTGACACCGGAGACCTTCCCCGAAGAGCTGGCCGACGCCCTCGTCGGCGTCCAGCGGCTGATTCGCCGCCGGCTGCGCGACGGGATGACCGTGACCCGTCCCCGCGGCGCCGAGATCGAGCTGCTGCGTCTGGTCGAGAGCCGCCCCGGCATAGGAGTCTCGGAGGCCGCCAAGGAGTTGCACCTGGCGGGCAACTCCGTCTCGACACTGGTCAACCAGCTCGTCAGGGACGGTCAGTTGATCCGTGAGACGCACCCCGCCGACCGGCGGGCCGCGCGCCTGCTGCTGACGGAGGCCGCCGGAGCCCGCCTGCGCGACTGGCGGGAACGCCGCGCCGCCCTCGTACGCCATCTGGTGGACCGGCTCGACGAGAAGGACCGGGACGCGCTGCGCGAGGCGATCCCCGCCCTGCGCAGACTGACCGAGAACCTGCGCGAGGAGGCCGACCGCCCATGACCCGGAACGCTGCCGCCGAGCCCGCCGCGGACGCGGTCGCCTGCACCCGGCTCGCCTACGCCTTCGGCGACACCCACGCCGTCGACGGCGTGGACCTGTCCGTGCGTCCCGGCGAGGTGTTCGGCCTGCTCGGCCCCAACGGCGCCGGGAAGACCACGGCGATCCGCTGCATCACCACCCTCCTGCCGGTCCCCTCCGGCATGGTCCGCGTCTTCGGCCACGACGCCGCCACCGAGCGCATGCCGGTGCGCCGCATGCTGGGCTACGTCCCGCAGCAACTGTCCGCCGACGCCGCCCTCACCGGCCGGGAGAACGTGACCCTGTTCGCCCGCGTCTTCGACGTCCCGCGCCGCGAACGCGCCGACCGGGTCGCCCAGGCGCTGGGCGCGGTCGGTCTGGCCGACGCCGCCGACCGCCTGGCGAACACCTACTCCGGCGGCATGGTCCGCCGCCTCGAACTCGCCCAGGCCCTGGTCAGCTCACCCCGCCTGCTGATCCTCGACGAGCCGACGATCGGGCTCGACCCCATCGCCCGCACCGGGGTGTGGGAGCACATCGGCGCCGTCCGCGCCGCCACCGGCATGACGGTCCTGGTGACCACCCACTACATGGACGAGGCCGACACCTACTGCGACCGGGTCGCCCTGATGCACCGCGGCCGCATCCGGGCCCTCGGCACCCCGGCCGAGCTGCGCGAAGGGCTCGGCGAGCGCCGCCGCGCCCAGGGCGCCCCGGCCACGGACCCGCTGCCCACGCTGGAGGACGTCTTCCGCGACGTGGCCGGCAGCGGCCTCGACGACACCTCAGGAGACTTCCGCGATGTCCGAAGCACCCGCCGCACCGCGCACCGCGTCGGCTGACGCCGTCCGCGCCGACGACATCGGCCTGCTGCTGCGGCCGCCGCAACCCCGCGCCGGCTGGCGGCTGCTGCCCTCCCGGGTCGTCGCCATGTGCGCGGTGGAACTCCAGAAGCTCCGCCACGACCGTACCGAGCTCTACACGCGCGCGGTGCAGCCCGCCCTGTGGCTGCTGATCTTCGGTCAGACCTTCACCCGCATCCGGGCGATCCCCACCGGCGGCATCCCGTACATCGACTTCATGGCCCCGGGCATCATCGCCCAGTCCGCCATGTTCATCGCGATCTTCTACGGCATCCAGATCATCTGGGAGCGCGACGCGGGCGTCCTCAACAAGCTCCTGGTCACTCCGACCCCGCGCTCCGCCCTGGTCACCGGCAAGGCGTTCGCCGCCGGGGTGAAGGCGCTGATCCAGGCGATCGTCGTGATCGTCATCGCCGCCCTGCTCGGCGTGGCGCTGACCTGGAACCCGCTGCGGCTGCTCGGTGTCGCCGCGGCCGTCGTCCTCGGCTCGGCGTTCTTCTCCTGCCTGTCGATGACCATCGCCGGCATCGTGCTCAGCCGCGACCGGCTGATGGGCATCGGGCAGGCGATCACGATGCCGCTGTTCTTCGGCTCCAACGCCCTGTACCCGGTCGCCGTCATGCCCGGCTGGCTCCAGGCGGTCAGCAAGGTCAACCCGCTGAGCTACCAGGTCGACGCCCTGCGCGGGCTGCTGCTCGGCACCCCCGCGCACCTGGCCGCCGACTTCGCCGTCCTCGTGGTGGCCGCCGCGCTCGGCATCGCCGCGGCCTCCGCCCTGCTCGGCCGGCTGGCCCGCTGACGGCGCCCGGCGGACCGCCCACGGTGCCGCCCGTCGGAGTGATGTGCGGCACGCCCGGCGGACCGCCTCGGCGGCCCGTCGGCGAATTCCCGCTGCCCACGGCTTGATCAGCGATCAAAGACGGTGAATTCCCCGGCCACGGCGCATTCCGCACATTTGACAGTGCGCTGAGCGCGCGGATAGGAAGCAGCTCTGAAGTCGAGAGGTGCATTGTGTACGAGCCGAACGTGGTCGGTGACTGGCAGGAGTACGAGGAGCATGCCGGTCTGCGAGTCCGCGTCCACCGACTGGAGCGGTCCGAGCCGCCGCGGGGGCGCGACGACGCCGCCGAGGGGCTCACGTACTTCCGCCTCCGCGTCACCGTGGAGAACCGCGGCACGCGGCGTTTCGGCGTCCACCTGGAGGACGGGCAGATCGACGTGCGGCTCGGCCCCGACGGCGAGGGCGCGTTCGTCGACTGGCGCAACTCGCAGTTCATCGAGGGCTACGACGTCTATCCGCTGCGCCGGGTCACCGCGGTCCTGTACGCGGCGGGGCCGGAGGCCGCCCTGTCCCAGATCGACGCGCAGATCCAGCTGCGGGTCGACGAGGAGTGGACCTCCCGCGCGCTGTGGACCGGCCGCGTGGACGGGCACGAGGAGTCCGCCGGAACCGGCACGCACGCCACCGCCGGGCAGGGCGGGCTGGCCCACCAGATCAGCACCTTCCTGCGCGACCAGGCAGGACCGGGCACCGCGGGCTGACCCGCCGCCCTCGCCGTACCCTCGGAGACCTCCGCCGCGCCGCACTCCGCTGCCCCGCCGTATTCCCGGAGCGCCTTCGTCGTGCCCCGCCGGGTCCGCTCCTTGCCGCGCCGCCCCCGCGTCCTCAGTGCGGGATCCCGTCGATGATCTCCCGGGCGCCCTGGCGGAGGAGGGCGACGGCGACCGACGTGCCGAGGGTGGCCGCGTCCAGCCGGCCCGCCCACTCGTGGGCGTTCAGCCGGATCTTGCCGTCGGGGGTGAACACACAGGCCCGCAGCGAGAGTTCCCCGCCCCGGTCGACGTGCGCGTACCCGGCGATCGGGCTGTTGCAGTGCCCCTGGAGCACATGCAGGAACATGCGTTCCGCGGTGGCCGCGCGATGGGTGCCGGGGTCGCCGAGCGGCCCGACCGCCTCGATGAGCTCGCCGTCGCCCTCCCGGCACTGCAGGGCGAGGATGCCCGCGCCGATCGGCGGCATCATCGCCTCCGGGGACAGCACCTCGCTGATGACGTCCGCGCGCCCGATGCGCTCCAGGCCGGACGCGGCGAGCAGGAGCGCGTCCGCCTCGCCCGCGGCCAGCTTCTGCAGCCGCCGGTTGGCGTTGCCGCGGAAAGGCACGCACCTGAGGTGCGGGTGGGTCGCCGCGAGCTGGGCGACACGGCGCACCGCGGACGTGCCGACGCGGGTGCGGGCCGGAAGCCGGTCCAGAGTGAGCCCGCCCGGGTGGACGAGGGCGTCGCGGACGTCGTCACGCTTCAGGAACGCGGCGAACGTCGTGCCGGCCGGCAGCGGCCGGTCGGCGGGTACGTCCTTCAGGCAGTGCACCGCGAGGTCCGCCTCGCCGGCCAGCAGCGCGGCGTCGACCTCCTTGGTGAAGGCGCCCTTGCCCTCGACCGCGGACAGATCGCCCAGCCACTTGTCACCGGTGGTGCGCACCGGGACCACCTCGGTGCGCACACCGGGGTGCGCGGCGGCCAGTTCGGCGCGGACGCGTTCCACCTGCGCGAGCGCCATGGGGGAGTCACGGGAGACGATACGGATCAGTTCGGGGACGGACATGCGGGACACCCTAGACCTCGGTGCGGGCGGCCCGGGCGGTTCAGGACAGTCCGGGGTACGGAAGTTGACGTGCCGTCACGTGTCCCGATCCTCGGGCGGATCCACCACCGCGGCCTCCTCCGGTGTGAGGTCGGGGCGCAGCCGCAGCCAGGAGGGCTGGCGCAGCATCCCCGCCCGGGTACGCACGCTGTAGCGGACCTCGCCGACCAGGCGCGGCAGCACCCAGTGGGCCCCGCGCACCGCCGGTACGGGGTCGAAGGGGCACACATCGGTCGCCAGGACCGCCAGCAGCGCGGCGAGCTCGGACCGCTCCGCCTCGCTCCAGCCGGTGCCCACACTGCCGACGCAGCGCAGCCGCCCGCCCGCGAACCGGCCCATCAGGACGGCGCCCGGCAGGCCCGTCAGCCGGCCCTTGCCGGGCAGCCAGCCGCCCACGAGGACGTCCTCGCTGCGCATGTTGCGGATCTTGATCCAGGCCCGGGAGCGCACCCCCGGCTCGTACACCGAGTCCAGCCGCTTGCAGACCAGGCCCTCGAGGCCGTGCTCGCGGGTGGCGGCCAGTGCCTCGGCGCCGTGGCCGACGACCGCCGAGGGCGTCGACCAGTAGGGACCCGTCAGGCCGAGGCCTTCCAACCGCTCGCGGCGCCGGAGGTAGGGCAGCCTGAGCAGCGGGCGCGCGCCCAGGTGCATCACGTCGAACAGGACGAGGTGGACCGGGATCCGTGCGGCCCGGCGCGCGGCCCGGCCGGGGGCGTGCGCCAGCCCCATGCGCCCCTGGAGCAGCTGGAAGCTCGCCCGGCCCCGCTCGTCCAGCGCCAGCACCTCCCCGTCCAGGATCGCCGGTGTGGCGCCGAGCACCCGGCCGAGGGGCCGCAGTTCGGGGTAGGCGGCGGTGATGTCCTCGCCGGAACGGGCCCGCAGCAGGAGTCCGCCGTCACCGGGCAGATAGGCCACCACGCGCTGGCCGTCCTGCTTCGTCTCGTACGCCCACCGCGCGTCCTGGGCGGCCGGCGGAAGCGAACCCGGCGTGGCGAGCATGGGCGGGATCAGCGGCAGGGTCACGGCAGAGATGTCGACGAACCGGCCCGCCGCCACGCGCGCCGCCCGGCAATTTCCCCTGAAAGGGTCCCCGGCGGCAGTCTGCGGGCGGGCACGTCGCCGACGGGGGAGGGGAGGCGCTGTCGCCGGGGACGGGAAACGCTGACACGATCGGCACAGACCGTCACGACGACCATTTCGGAGCGCGGGGATGACGACGGACACGGGCACAGCGGGCGGGCGGCGGACCGGCGGGATCGAGGTCAGGCCCGTCGCCGGGTACATCGGGGCCGAGATCGGCGGAGTGGATCTGGCCGGGGAGTTCGACGACACCGTGGCCGCCGGGATCCGCGCGGCGGTGCTGCGCTGGAAGGTGGTGTTCTTCCGCGGGCAGCGGCTGGACCACGCCTCCCACGTGGCCCTCGCCCGCCGCTTCGGTGAGCCGGTGGTCCTGCGGCGGCGCGGCGGCGCCTCACCGCCCGACGTGCCCGAGGTGGAGACCACCGCGGACCGGCTGGAGCTGGGCGGGCGGTTCGGCATGGACCACGAGGAGTGGCTTCGGCGGCGCCGGCACACGCTGCTGCGCGGCTGGCACTGCGATCACGGCGCCCGCGTCGACCCACCGGCCGCGACGATCCTGCGCGCCGAGACCGTACCGCCGTACGGCGGCGACACCACCTGGGCCAACCTGGCCGCCGCGTACGCCGGGCTGTCGGCGCCGGTGCGCGCCTTCGTCGACGGGCTGCGCGCCGAGCACCGGCTCGGGGTCGGCTACCAGCCGCGGCCCGGGGACGACGCGTACGTCCGTCACCTGATGGGCCATCAGATCGCCACCGTGCACCCGCTGGTGCGCGTCCACCCCGAGACCGGTGAGCGGGTGCTGTTCGTCAACGGCTACTACGTCGAGCAGATCGAGGGACTCTCCCGGGCGGAGAGCGCGGCGATCCTGGAGATGCTGCTCGCGCAGGCCGTCCGGCCCGAGTACACGGTCCGGTTCCGCTGGGAGCCGGGCAGCGTGGCCTTCTGGGACAACCGGGCCACCATCCACCTGGCGCCAGGCGACAGCGCCCACCTCGGCCACCCACGGATCATGCACCGGGTGATGCTCGCCGGTGACGTACCGGTCGGAGTGGACGGCACACCGTCCGAGCCGGTGACCGGCAGCGAGCCGGGCCGCTGGTGACGCGGCCCGCCGGTGACCGGCCCGCGCACGGCCGGTGCGGCTCCGGTCAGTGCAGGGGGATGACGACCTCGTCCTCGACGGGCGGGTCGATCTCCTGGGCCCGCCCGCCGGTCGCCGCGAAGCAGCGCAGCCGGACCGCCTCCCCGGTGACGTCGAGCCGCAGGAACGACTTGAAGAACGGCGGGCTGAACGTGGCCGAACCCGGCGAGAACAGCTGGGTGTAGAGGCTGCGCACCGGAAGGCGGAAGCGGGCCCGGCGCTCCGGGCGGCGCCCGGCACCGAGCAGGCTCGCCACCAGCCGGACGCGCCGGCTGACCCGTACGCGCTCGCCCCCGGAGCGGACGGACGGGACGCCGAGCCGTTCGGCGACGACGGCCATCGCCTCGGCCTCGCTGAGCGTGAGGAGGCGGCGCAGCCGCAGCCGGCGGGCGTACACCTTGCTGTAGAAGGCCAGGGAGTCGCCGCGCAGCGGATAGCAGCGGAAGCCGGACTCGGTGACGTTCGCCACCGAGACGCGCGGGATGGTGTGGGTGGCGTGCATGAACGCGCCCCCGCCGCCGGAGACGACGTACTGCAGGGTGCGGCCGTCCACGTCGACCGGGTAGCGCTGGTAGTTGTGGATGTCGCCGCCGATCGCGGCCACATAGCGGTGGGCCGGGTCGCGCACGATGTCGTCGACGGTGCCGCCGCCGTCGATGGGGCAGGGATGGTGCTTGCCGTCCACGTACAGCGGTGATCCGGTGAGGAGGATCTTCGGGCGGGGCCCCCGTGACACCTCCCGCAGCCAGGCGCCCTGTTCGGCGTCGATCGTGCCGAGCAGACCGGTGTCGATGCCGACGATCCGCAGCGGACCCGCGTCGATCGCCCAGTACGGGCCCGGCTGGACGGCCTGTTGACCCGGCTGCGACCGCAACTTCCTTGCCTCGGTGAGGCGCTGTTCGTCCACCGGACGCGGCCGGTGCCACAGCAGCGCACGCCACCAGGCGCGGCTCAGCGGCCGGGGTTCCGGTTCGGGCGACAGCGGCGGGGCGTCGTCGCAGAAGACGCGCATGAATCCGCCGAGGTCCTCGTACCAGTCGTGGTTCCCCGGTATCGCGTAGATCGGGGCCGGATAGTCCTGGTACGGGCGGAAGAACTTGGTGCCGTAGTCGTCGGTGCTCCCGACCGGGTAGATCACGTCACTGGCGATCACGGCGAACGCCGTGCCCTGACCCGCCTTCAGCAGGCCGGGTACGACGGCGTACTGCGAGTCGTCGCCCGCGCCGGTGTCCCCGATGACCAGGAAGGAGAAGTCGTCGCCCTCCGGCCGTCGTATCACCTTGTCCGCCGGGGCGCCGGCCGCCGCACGCTGCGCCACCCACCGGGACCGGGTACGGCCGGTCGGGTCCCCGAACCAGGAGGCGACCACCCCGTTGCGGGCGGCCCACAGGACACGTGGGTCGAGCCAGGACAACTTCCTTACCCTGGGGGGCAGTAACTGCCGGTAGGAGCCGGGTTCGGCGCCCGTCCAGCCGGCGCCTTCGACGGTATCGCGTGAGGAGTCAGACACGCGGTGCACCGTAACAACGATCATGCCCGGCGTACGAGAGGGGCCCGGCCGACCGCTCGCCTGGCCCCTCCGTGGTCAACTCCTCTTCTAGTCCAGGGGATCGAGGGTGAGATAGGCCTGCTGCGGATCGCCGTCGTGGACCAGGGACTCCTGGTTGCCGACGTCGTCGAAGGCGAACGCGTAGGCCTTGGAGTCGGCCATCCGGTCATGGATGACGCGCGCGTAGTGGTTGGTCACCGCGTCCTGGTAGAAGTTCGCCGCCGAGGTGTCCGGCTGCTCGGAGTTCACCAGGAGGGTGGAACGGTTGAACGCCGCGCACAGGGTGCGGGAGATGGGGCCGCGCACAGTGTCGTTCGGCGCGTCCAGCAGCTTGTGGCAGCCGAAGACGCTGTCGGCGTCCGGCTTCCGGAAGCTGGTGACGACCGTGCCCGAGGCGTCGGTGAAGTTCATGACGTCCCCCGAGACCCGGCCGTGGTACCGGATGTCGGGCTGGTCCCCGAAGGGGGTGACGGTGAGCGTGGTGCCGGCGTACTTCTGCCACACCCGGTTGACGTAGTCGTCCATCACGTCGCCCGGCAGGTCGCCGTTCTCCATGCCGTGCCCGGGCGCGAGCGCTCGCAGCACGGTGCCGTCGGACCGGGTCTGGATCAGGCCGCCCCAGCCGGACCGCGCGCGCAGGGCGTCGAACACGGCGTGGTAGCCGCCCGGCTTGAGGCGGCCGGTGGTGACGGTGCCTCCGTCGGCGCGCCGGACACCCACCGAGTACGGCGCCGAGAACATGTCCACCTGAGTGCTGTTGAGCCACAGCCCGGCGTCGTTCAGCGTGTACTCGGACCAGTTGAAGAGGATGTCGTGGTTGGGGTCGCCCGGGTTCTGCACCGCGGGCTGGACCAGTCCGCCCGTGGTCAGCCTGAAGTCGAGCTTCAGGCCGTAGGAGAAGTAGATCCGGCCGGAGAACTTGGGGATCCGGATGGTCGCCGACTGCCCGGCGGCCGGACCGGGGATCGAGGCGTCGGGCGCGGGCGTCGGCGGGTTCCCGCCCTCCGGCCACGGGTGGAAGACGCCGTCCGCGTCGGCCCAGCCCTGCCGGCCGGTCGCGAGGGACGTGCCGATGTCGTAGACGTACAGCTGCTCGCCGCGGCCGGAGTCGTTTTTCACCTCCAGCGGGATCGTGTCGGGCACCGCCGCGTCGGCCGTCGTGGGGAGACCGAATCCGAGCAGAGCGCCGACCAGGGCCGTGGCGGCCCCTGCCGACGCGAGCACCTTGAGTCTGCTGAGCATGCTCCACCTCCGTGGGGGGTTGGGGGATACGGAGTTGATTGGTCCGTACCTGAAGTGAGAGCGCTCTCAGAATTGCGTTCAGGGTGCGTGCATGTCAATCAGCGGCATGTTGTACGGGCGTCCACGGGGACCCCGCGGCGGCGGACGCCCGCAGCCACGGGCCGCCCGCTCAGCGCCCGGCGCTCCCTATTCGAACCGCGTGATGTCGCCCGCGCCCTGCCGTACGATCTCCGCCTCGCCACCGGAGAAGTCGATGACCGTGGTCGGTTCGGTGCCGCAGTCGCCGGAGTCGACCACCGCGTCCAGCACGTGGTCGAGCCGGTCCTTGATCTCCCAGCCCTGCGTCAACGGCTCCTCCTCGTCGGGCAGCAGCAGCGTGCTGGACAGCAGCGGCTCGCCGAGCTCCGTGAGCAGGGCCTGGGTGACGACGTGGTCGGGGATGCGCACCCCGACCGTCTTCTTCTTGGGATGCTGCAACATGCGCGGCACCTCCCGCGTGGCGGGGAGGATGAAGGTGTAACTGCCGGGCGTGGACGCCTTGATGGCCCGGAAGACGTCGTTGTCGATCCGCACGAACTGGCCGAGCTGCGCGAAGTCCTGGCACACCAGGGTGAAGTGGTGCCGGTCGTCCAGGTGCCGGATCGTCCGGATCCGCTCGATACCGTCCCGGCTGCCCAGCCGGCAGCCCAGGGCGTAGCACGAGTCGGTCGGATACGCGATCAGCGCGCCGTCACGCACGCTGTCCGCGATCTGACGGATCGCGCGCGGCTGCGGATTGTCGGGGTGCACGTCGAAATACTTCGCCATCCGCCGAGCTTAAGCCGAACCGCCCGCACGGCTGCGCAGGGGCCTGCCCACGGCTGGTACGCGCCGCGGAGCCGCTGTGCGGCCACCGCGGCACTCGCCCGTGCCGTGGTCACTCACTCGCGCCTGGAATTCACAGGCGTACTTCCTGGATCCGGGGGAAGCAGGGTTCTGGAACCGCTCGGGAGCTGTCCCCCCGGCCTCGGGCGTGCGGCTTCGCCGGTGTTCACCATCCCCCCCCGTGAACCTCCGGCGAAGCCGCCTTTCCGCGTGCTTGCCCGACCGCGCGGTGTCCTGGTCCGGACCGGAGGGATACTGCCTGGTAGCGTCGCCGACCGGAAACACCGAGGTCAAGGCCACGGACATGCGACGGATGAGGAGAGGGCCGACATGGCCGGGCGAGAGGACGGGACCGACGGGACCGCCGGAGCGCACGGACGGGCCGACCGGGCGTCCTGGGCCGAGGGACTCCTCGACCAACTGCGGCCGACCGGGCGGGACGTGCGCAAGGTCGTCGCCTGGCTCGCCGCGTCCGTGCGGGGAACCGGCTGCCTGCTGGACGGCACAGGCACCCTGCTGGCAGGGGAACCGGTGCCCCTGGACGGGAACGTGGTCGCGGACGTCGCCTCCGGCCGGTTCGCCTCCGCCGCGTTGGAGGACCGCGGACACCATGTCCGCCTGGTGCGGGTCGGAGGCCCGCATCCGCAGTCGGCCCGGGCCCGGGTCCTGGCCGTCTCCCGCGCCGAGCCCTTCGACCGGCAGGCCGCCGAGATGGTCACCCGCACCGCCGGGGTGCTCGAACTGCTGCTGCGCGCCCACGAGTCGGCCGTGGCCGGGTACCGGCTCGAGAAGGCGACGGCGGCTCTGCGGCTGGCGATCCTGCAACTGCTGATGGTGGAGGACACGGTCTCGGCCCGCCGGGTGGCCGCGGGCCTGTGGCCCGGACTGCTCGACACGGACGCCGCCTGGGTCTACGTCGTCGAGGCCCACCGCGCCGAACGCGACCGGCTGGCCGCCGAGTGCCTGGACGCCACCGGGGAGCGGGCGCTGGTGGTGCTCTGCCCGGCGGTGGACGAGCACGTGATCGTGGTCGCGCCTGTCGAGACCGACGGCCGCCACCTGCGCTCGCTGGTCGGCACGCGGCCGCGCACGTTCCTCGGCGGCAGCACCCGGCACAGCCTGGCCCGGACCGCCACCGCGTACGGGCAGGCCGTGAGCGCCCTCGCGGTCGCCCGGTTCCGCCCGGAGGGGGCCGCCGTGTACGCCGAGCGCAGCCACCCCGAACGCCTGATGGATCCCGAGGCGCTGCGCGCCTGGTCCACCCGGCTGCTGCGACCGCTGGACACGCTGGCGCACCACACGCGCGCCGAACTGCTCGCCACCACCCGGCTGGGCCTGGAGTTCACCGCGGTGAGTGCCGCGAAGGTCCTCGGGGTGAGCCGCAACACGGTACGGGCCCGTATGGAGCGGGTGGAGGGGCTGGTCGGCGCGGACTTCGGCAGCCTGGCCGCCCGGGCCGCCGTCCACCTCGCCCTGAACACCCAGGCCGGCCTGGACCACCAGCCGGCCGTGGGCCCGGCGCCGCCGACGGGCCCGGTACGCTTCGCCGACCTGCTGACCGGACCGGCGCTGCGCACCTGGGCAAGCGAACTCCTCGGCCGGCTGGCGGCGGACGCGCGGGACCTGCGCGGCACCCTGCGCACATGGATCACGGCCGGCGGCAACGCCGAGCGCGCCGCGCAACTGCTCGGCGTGCACGCGCAGACCGTCCGCGAGCACGTGCGCGGTGTGGAGCCTGTCCTGGAACGCCAGCTCCTCGCCGCCGGCAGCGACCTGTACGAGGTCGTCCTGGCCCATCTGGCACTGGGCGACCTCGAACCACCCGCCCTCGGCGCGGAGTAAGGCGGGCATTTGGGACTCACTTGTGCACGGGTGAGCCCTCCACCGGCCCGAAGGGGCATCGGCGCGATACCCAACGGCTGCCCGCTACACGTAGGTTCGACGAGCCGCGGGCACGGGACCGGAACGGGGGACCGGTCCCGTGCCGCCGGCCGCCCACGCACAGGTCACAGCGCCGCTCAACGGCGCCGACGCGAAGACCACCACCCTGCGGACGCCCGCCGCGACCTTCAGCGGACTGGGAGAAAAGGCAACCTTCACTCGGGGTGAGGCGCACGACTTCACGCTGACCATGCGCAACAGCACCAAGCGCACCTGCACCGCTGTCAAGCCCTTGCTGAATTTCCAGATCTTCCTCTCCAAGGGCGGCTCTGGGGGTACGAAGGGACGGTGTACGCCGCCTACGCGGAAGCCTGGGGCGCCACGGTCCGCTGAGGCCGGACTCACCACATGTGACGATGCGCGTGCTCCCCAGTACGGATGCAGCGAAGCTCCGGACGTTCGGAGCGGCAGCCAGGTGGCCTTGGGCCTCCGGAGCTTCGCTGGGCGATGGCAATGAGGACTCGGACCGTGCTCGGTCAGCGGGACGCGGGCGGGATGCTCTGGTCGTACTGGAAGACGTTGCGGGGGTCGTAATCCGCCTTGATCCTGCGCAGCCGGCCGAAGTTGGATCCCCAGTAAGCGGTCTCCCAGTCCTGCATGCCGATGTTCGGCACGTTGACGTAGGCGCCGTCCACGTAGGGGCGCAGTGCCTTGCTGAATTCGGCGATCCAAGCCTGCGCCTGCGGGGTGAGCGGGTCGCAGACGCCCGGCTGGTCGCTGCGCTTGCCCCAGCCGGCGCCGGGCTCGGCGTAGAAGAGCGCGTCGCGGTGCGGGAACGCCGTGCCGCCGCGGGGACTCTTCCTGACCGCGCCCCCGAAGGCCTGAACGAAGTAGTTGCTGTCGTCCGTGGGGGCGTCCTTCACGAACGAGGAGATCACGTCGATCGCCTTGGCCGGGAACGGCTTCTTGGTGAACTGCGAGTAGAACTTCCAGTTCGCGGGTTCGGCCTCGATCGGGGTCTGGAATCCCGCATACACGTCGCCCCAGTTTCCTACCTGCGTCGAAACCTTGGGGCTGTCGATCGACAGGATCGGGGCCAGCAGCTTTTTCGCCTCCGCGAGTGTTCCTTCCGCGAGGACCGCGAACAGCAGGATCTGGTTCCGGTGAAGTTCGAGCTGGGTGCCGAGGCGGTTGTCGGTGTAGGGCGCGGTGCGCTGGTAAGCCTCGAAGATCCTGCGCAGGTAGCGCAGGTCGTTGCGTCCGTCCCAGGTGGCCTGCACATACGTGACGCTCTTCAGCGGGGCCACTTTGTAGGTGAGGGAGGTGACGATTCCGAAGTTGCCGTTGCCCGCTCCGCGCAGCGCCCAGAGCAGATCCGAGTGGTGGTTCAGATCGGCCTTGATCACCTTGGCGCACTCGTCGCCTTCCGCGACGACGACCTCGGCGCCGATCAGGCTGTCGCAGGCCATGCCGATCCAGCGGGTGAGGAAGCCGAGGCCGCCGCCGAGCGTCGCGCCGGACAGGCCCACGCTGCCTTCGGTGCCGGTCGTCACCGTGAAGTTCTGCTTCGCGAGCGTGGTCACCGCTTCCAGCTGGTTGAGTCCCGAGCCGACCGTCGCGACACGAGCGGCTCTGTCGATGTGGACCGACTTCAGCTCGCTGATGTCGATCACGAGGCCGCTGTCGACGTTCGACCAGCCCTCAAGGCTGTGGCGGCCGCTCCGGATCCGCAGCGCGACGTCGTTCTGCCGCGCCCACGTCAGGGCGTTGACCACGTCCTGGGTGTTCCGAGCGAAGACGATCACCAGCGGATAGTGAGAGAAGAGCTGGTCCCAGCCGAGGCGCGCGTCCGTGTACCCGGGATCGTGGGGGCGGACGACGCGGCCGGTCAGCTTCGCCGGCCGGCACTTCGCCCCGTGCGCCTCGGTCCCGGCACTCGCACCGGAAGCCTCGGCGGCCGTGACGCCCGGCACGGCGATCGCGCCGGCACCGGCGACGGCCGTCGCCTTGAGCAGTCCGCGACGGGAAAAGTCGTTCATGGTCCGTGTCCTCTCGACCGCCAATGGGTGCGAATCGGGCTTTTGGGGGCCTTTTGCGCGAAGCGCACGTTAGCAAGGGTGGCCCGCGGCGGCCCGTCCCGACACGTTCGCCACCACGGCCGAGGCGCATTCAGCCGTCAGGCAGGCCGACCGGGAGCGTGGGTGGGCAACCGGTTGGCAGGGTTGCGAGGTCAGGCGGGTGCGCGAGATCGTTCGAGGCGCTACTGCCGGTGTCGTCTGCTGGAGGACCTCCGTGACCGATCCTGCGCCCGCGTCGCTGCCCGCCCCGCCCTACTACGCCGTGGTGTTCACCGCCGTGCGGACCGCCGGCGACAACGGCTACGCGGAGGCGGACGAGCGGCTGATGAAACTGGCTGCCGACCAGCCGGGGTTCCTCGGCGTCGATTCCGCTCGCGGTGCGGACGGCCTGGGGATCACGGTGTCGTACTGGAAGGACGAGGACTCGATCGCCGCTTGGCGGGATCACGCGGAGCACGCCCTGGCCCGTGCGCGCGGACGCGAGCACTGGTATGCCTCGTTCTCACTCCACGTGGCCAAGGTCGAGCGCGCCTACGGGTTCAGCCGCCCGGCAGACCTGTAGGCACCACCGCGCTTGGGCGGTGCCTGTCACGGACCTGCTGCCTCTCGTCCGAGAGCATGCGCTGTGGCCCGTATGGCTTGGGGCTGGTCGATCAGATCAGTGCTGTCCGCCCACTGGTCCACGCCTCCCACGAGCGCCGACGTCCGAAGGTCCGGGTCCGTGACCGTCTCCGCGAGTGCCCGCGCGAAACGCTCGGCGCGCAGAACCTGGAAGGGACGCGAGTGGTAGGGCCGCCGCCTCGGGTCCACCGGCGCGTTGAGCCCCGATGCGTTCTGCAGGGCAGCGACAATCTCATACGCGTCGCACAGACGCGCCTCCCGGGTTCGGTGGTCCGTCGCCGCCAGCGCACCACGGAGAGCCGGCTTGAGCGGCTCCGCCGCGGGCAGCCGGCCGAAGGCACTGCCGAGCCACTTGCCGTAGGGGGCGTAGCGGCGCTCCAGCAGCAGACAAAGGCGCATCAGATCACGCACCAGACGAGCTGCCACGACGGCCGAACCGATGTCGTCACCGACCTCCGCGCAGCGACCCACGAACGCTTCTTCCCGCGAGACGCGCTGCCACTGGCAAGCCAGCAGATACCGCCACACCTGGCCTGGATACCACGCCAGCCGCCGCCGGGCGTCGGTGAGAGTACCGAGCCCGTCATGGAACACCGCTCCACCAGTGGTCTCGGCGAGCCTCTGCTGCGGCATCGCCAGCCATTCACCAGTGGTCGGCTCTGCACCGGCCGGACGCACTCCGAGTTGCTCGGCCAGCCATCCGTCCACGTCGTGCACGTCGACGCGATGGTTCACCGGGCCGTCGGCCGACTGCATGCGCCCGACCGGATCCAGCGGATCGTCGCTCTCCTCGAAGTGGGTGGGCCAGCCCCGAACGTCCTTCGGCAGCCTTTCGGCCAGGGTGCGACGGATCGCACCACCGTGCTGAGCCCGGTCCTCGGCTGTCACGAAGATCTCCAGCCGCGGGCCCCACTCGTGATCCGCCGACCGCGGTGTGTCGAAACCGAGCACCTCGGAGCCGCTGCCGATCCGAGCAGCCGCGTAACGCAGCCCTGGAAACGCATCCCGGAGGATCGGCTTCACCGCCTCCTCGTACAGGACCTCCGACAACTCGAGGCCAGGTACGAACCGGGGTCCAGAGATCGCCATGGCCCAACTGTGCTGGACCCGCTCACCCCGGGGCCACCGGTTATCCGCCCTGCCGGTCAGGCCCTGGCTATGTTCCTGCCCGGCATCGGTTCCGCGAGCGCCGTCCGCCATTCCGGGGCGTCGAAGGCGTCCGCGAAGTACTGGGTCTCGTGCACCACGTGCCCCTCGGCGAATTCCATGATGCTCACCGAGTAGGTCGGCACCCCGTCGTACGTGATGACGCACTCGCTCACCCACAGATTTCCGCCGCCCATGATCCGGTGGATGGTGAAGTGGCGACTGGCGGGGTGCCCGCCACGTTGCGCCGAGATCGTCGCGCGGCCCCGGAACCGTTCACCCGACTGGGGATAGTCGAGGACGGCGTCCGCGGCGTAGATGGCGTGCTCGGCCTCGGTGTCCCCACGTTCCGATGCCCGCCAGTGTTCCTCGATCGCGGCCCTGGTCCGGATGTCAGGATCCATCGCACCGTCCTTCCGCATGCGGCCGGGCAGGTCGCCCGCCGATCGCACGCCCCGCGTGCACGCCTCCACGACCCCGACCGGGCCCCCGCACCTCACGACCGCCCCCCGCCTGGCCGGAAGCACGCTCACCTGACGGAAAGGTTCCGCCCCCGGCACCGCACCCGGCGACGGCCACGCAGGGACGCATACGTCCAGGGAACGGCCCGCCGACCTCGTCGGCAAGGCGGACGCCGGCCGTGCGGCGACGGGAGTGTCCAGCGGTCAGCATTCTGAGGGCGCGCCGGGGCATCCTGCTCACCCCGTTCCACGACATGGCGCTGATGTGCCCCGACACCACCGAGCAGGACGTCGACGCGCACACCGAGCTCTTCGCCGCCGCCCTGGCCGAACTGCTCGGCTGACGGCAGGGCCTACGCTGGGGCGAGCCGGCCGGGAGAGGGAGAGCGACACACGTGGACGAGATCGACCGGGCCATCCTGCGCGAGTTGCAGACCGACGGAAGGATCGCGTACGCGGACCTGGGCCCCAAGGTCGGTCTGTCCGCGTCCGCCGCCCGCCAGCGGCTCCAGCGCCTGCTGGACTCCAGGGCTGTCCAGGTGGTCGGCGTGACCGATCCGATGGCCATGGGCGGACAGGCCATGGCCCTGCTGGGCATCGGCGTGGACGGCGACCCGCGGGCGGTCGCCGACGAACTGTCCGGCCGCCCCGAGGTGGTCTACTCGGTACTGACCTCCGGCGGCTTCGACCTGTTCGCCGAGGTCGTAGCGCCCGGCCCGCGGGACCTGCTGGACTTCGTCAACGACGTGGTCCGTCCCATCGAGGGGGTACGGCAGGTCCAGTCGTTCCCGTACTTCGGCATCCACACCCACCGGTTCCTGTGGGACGTGGGCTGACCTGCCCCTCTCCGGCCGCTGTCAGTCACCCTCCGGCGGGCGGGGGCAGCGCGGCCGCGCTGCCGGGCCGGTCAGTCCGCATCGTGCGTCAGCTCCGTCTCCGCCGCCGCGAGTATCTCGGTGACCCGGAGGCCGAACGCGGCGTCGCACGGATGGGGTCGGCCGGTGCGGGCGGCGGTGAGCAGCGCGTCCGCCGCGCGCGTGCAGGCGGCGGACGCGTCCTCGGAGGCCTCCGGAAGCAGCGTCACACCGGCCTCGCCGCGCAGTTCCACGGTCGCCCCGGCCGCCGCCGGGGGAGCGGTCAGGCTCAGGGTGAGGGTGCTGGACGCGCCGCCGACGTGGTCGAGGACCGCGTGCACCGTGTCCCCCGGACCGTGCGCGGCGGCCGTCACGCGCCGTACGTCGCCGAGGACCGGCAGCAGTACCGACAGCGCGTGCGGGCCGACGTCCCACAGCGCGCCCTTCTCCCGCCGCCACGGCGAGTCGGCGAACGGGCTGTCGCCGGTGAACACCGCGCCCAGCCACTGCGCCCGCGCCGTGAACCAGTCCCCCCGGGCGGCCTGCTCGGCGATCCAGGCCGCCGGTTCGGGCTGGAAGCGGGTGGTGAAGAAGACCACCGAGGCCACACCGGTCTTCCGTACGGCCCCGACCACCGCGCGGCCCTGTTCCACCGTCGCGGCGAGCGGCTTGTCGAGCAGCAGATGGCAGTGCGCCCGCGCGGCCCGCACCGCGAGGTCGGCCTGGATGTGCGGGGGCAGCGCGACGGCGACCGCGTCCACCTCCGCCAGCAGGGCGTCGAGATCGTCGAAGGCGTGGGTGCCGTGTCGTTCGGCGAGATCCTTCGCGGCGGCCGTACGGCGCCCCCACACGCCGGCGAAGTCCAGCTCGCCGTGGGCGCTCAGGGAGGGGGCGTGGACCATCCGTGCCCAGGGGCCGGTGCCGAGCAGTCCGATGCGCATACCGGTGCCTCTCCACTGTGCCGGACAGAGTGACGACCGGCCGTACGGGCCGGTCGTCACCGAGCGTGTCACAGGACCCGGGTACCCGAGCAAGCCCACCGGCGAAAGCGGGCAGGGAACGGGCCCGGCGGACGCACGCCCGGCGCACACCCGCGTGCGCACGCGGGCCGGGAGGCACGCCGGCTCAGGCGGCCCGTCGCCGCTCGCCGGAGGCGGTCGGGCCCGACGCGGACGCGACCGGGCCGGCCTCGGGCCCGGAGCCGCGGCGGCCACCCGGGAGCAGCCGCAGATGTCCGCGACGCCCGGCATGGCGGCCCCGCGCCGGAGCCGGATCCAGCATGCGCTGCTCCACGTGGTCCATGACCACCAGCAGCACGGACACGAGCGGTAGCAGCAGTACGGCGACGAAGACCATGACACCCCCTTGTCCGACAGAGCATCCGGGTGCTCCGTACCGCGCGGTTGATGGGTGCCGCCCGGTGAAGAATTCGTGAGGATCGGGACAGACCGTGATGCCGTCGCGGGCCGTGTTCCGACCGTGGACTGGTTTGGGAAGATGCCGGTTCCCTACGATGTACTCTCCGTCCAACCGGCCCAGTTGGCGCGGTGGAATCGGCGAATCTGGGGGACTGATGCCTGCGGAGAACCAGCTGTCGACGAACATCGACGAGAACGTTCCGACGGCTGCGCGTATGTACGACCACTACCTGGGTGGCAAGGACAACTACGCGGCCGACCGGTCCGCGTGCGAGGAACTCGACAAGGTCGTCCCCAGCACCCGCCGGCTCGCCCTCAACAACAGGCGCTTCTTGCAACGGGCCGTCCGCACCCTCGCCGAGGAACACGGGATCCGGCAGTTCCTCGACCACGGCTCCGGTCTGCCCACCCAGAACAACGTGCACCAGGTCGCCCAGCGCGTCGACCCCGAGTCGCACGTGGTCTACGTCGACAACGACCCCATGGTGCTGGTCCACGGCCGGGCCCTGCTGCAGCAGGACGAGCGCACCGCGGTCATACACGCCGACTTGCGGCAGACCGACGAGATCTTCTCGCACCCCGAGACCCGGCGCCTGATCGATTTCTCGCAGCCGGTGGCCGTGCTGTTCAACTCGGTGTTCCACTGCATCCCGGACAGTGACACCGACGGCCCGCTCGCCGTGGTGGAGCGCGTGCGGGAACGGCTCGTGCCCGGCAGCATCATGCTCATGTGCCAGCTCGTCAGCGAGGACCCCGAAGTGCGGGCCTTCGTCACGGACTTCATGGACAAGGCCACGCAGGGCCACTGGGGCCGGGTGCGCCAGGAGAAGGACGTCGCCGAATGGTTCGAGGGCCTGGAGCTGCTCGAGCCGGGTCTGGTCGAGGTGTCCACCTGGCGGCCGGACACCGAGGTGGCGCCCCGTCAGCTCACCCATGAATGGGTGGAGTTCGGCGGCATAGGCGTGATCCGCTGACCGCATACGGCAACGCCCCGTCCAGGACCCGGACATCGGGTGTTGGGCGGGGCGTTCGTCTCATCCGGCCTTCGCGTGGCCTCGGCTGCCGTCTCCGGGCCGGTGGGCGAAGAAGCTAGGACGCGGAAGCGTAGCGGTCGTTGGCCGTCTTGCGCAGCAGCGCCAGGGACTCCTGCGGCGTGAGCGCCTCGTCCGCCAGCCGGTCCAGGGCGATCCGGTACTCCTCCGTCTCGTCGCGGTCCTCGAGGAAGTTGGCGCTTCTGATGTGCTCCAGGTAGACGACGTCCGGCAGGTCCAGGCCGCCGAAGCGGAGGTACGTGATCGGGATCGCGGGTGCCGACGCGTTGGTCACGTCCAGCGGGACGATCTGCACGGTCACATTGGGACGTTGTGCCATGGTGACGAGGTGGCCGAGCTGCTCGCGCATGACCTCGCGGCTGCCCAGAACGCGCAGCAGGACCGATTCGTCGATGACCGCCCACAGCTGAGGCGCGTCCTGCCGCAGCAGCAACTCGGCCCGCCGCGTGCGCAGTTCGATGCGCCGCTGCACTTCGTTCGCCGAGGCGGTCGGCAGCCCGCGCTCCACCACTGCCCGGGTGTACGCCGCGGTCTGGAGCAGCCCGGGCACGTACTGGATCTCGAAGGTGCGGATCGCGGCGGCCGCCTCCTGGAGGCCGACCAGCCGGTCGAACCACTCGGGCATCAGCCGCTTGTCGTAGCGCTGCCACCAGCCGGGCTCGCCCGCCCGCCGCAGCAGCCTGAGCAGGACCGAGGACTCGTACTCGTCGGTGCCGTACAGCTTCAGCAGGGCGCGGACGTCGCCCTCGGCCGGAGGGCGGCGTCCCTTGCCCGACTCGATGCGCGAGAGCTTCGCGGCGCTGAACCCGAGTTCGCGCGCCGACTGCTCCTGGGACATCCCGGCGTCCTCGCGGAAGCCCGCCAACTGGACGCCGACCAGCATCTTCAGCAGAGTCGGGGCAGGCTCGGTCCGGTCCAGATAGGGTTCGAGGCGGGAGATGCGATGTGGCTCGGCGGACATCCTGGCTCCCAGTAGACCGGCAGACTGAGAAGTCACCGTACCGCACCGTACGGCTGCGGAGGGCAGCCGCCGGGGGAAGTCGGCACGTTCCCTCCGCTTCTTGGCCGGACGGCCCCGTTCACAGCAGATGGTCGAACTCGCCGTCCTTGGCGCCGGCCAGGAACGCGGCCACCTCGGCGGGGGTGTAGACCAGCGCGGGGCCGTCGGGGTCACGGGAGTTGCGCAGTGCGATGTCGCCGCCGACCAGAGCGGCGACCTCCACGCAGTTGCCTTCGGCGTTGCTGTGCCGGCTCTTGATCCAGCGGGCGTCCAGCGAACTGGCCCGCACTCCGTTCCGCACTGGTGCCACCGCGGTCTCCTTGCTGTTCACGTTCGCACGTCCGCTCGCACTTTCACGAGAAATTTCGCGTGCAATTGCACGCGGACGCTGTCAGCGTGGATAATAGCGGGGGCGTCAACCCCTTGTGGACGCCGTTCGGTGACGTCGCATCAGGGAGATGACGTGCCCTCACCAGTGAGCCGTGTGCTCGAAGTGCCGAGCGCGGCCGCCGTGATCGCGCCGTGGGCGGAGGGGACCCCCGGCGCGATCGCGGCCGCGGCACTTCGGATCGACTGCGGCCGGGAGGGATTCGCCCGGGCCCGCGCCTTCACGCGCGAGACCTTGGTCAGATGGTCGCTCGACCACTGCGCCGACGACGCCGCCCTCGTCGTCACCGAACTCTCCGCCAACGCGGCGACGCACGCGGTGCCGTACGCCCCGCCCGGTGACACGGCCGTGTGGCTCGGACTCGCTGTCGACGCCGCACAGCTGGTCATCACCGTCTCCGACCCCTGCGCCGGCCGCCCCATACGCCGCACCCCGGCGGGCTTCGGCCTGCTGGAGCACGGCCGGGGCCTGCGCCTGGTCGACGCCCTGGCCGAGGACTGGGGCTGGACCCCGAGACCCCCGGCCGGCAAGTCGGTCTGGGTGAGGCTGTCGACGCGTTCACCCCACTGAACCGCCCTTCCCCTCTTACGACCGCCGCCGGAAAGGACGACGCCATGCGCACCGTACCGATGGAGCAGCCCGGCGCTCAGCGCACCGACCGCGCGATCCCGTTGTCGGGCCTGGGGCAGGTGCCCTGGAGCGACATCAGGGACTCCACCGGCCCCGCAGCCGACATCCCCCTGTTGCTCCGCCGGGTGGCCTCGGGCGACGCCCGGACGGCCGGTGCGGCGCTGGACGAGCTGCGCGGACGGATCTGCCAGTACGGCTTCGTGGTGGAACAGGCCACTGCCGCCACCGTTCCCTTCCTGTGGGAGCTCGCCCAGCTTCCGGGTGTGACCTGCCGTGCGCGGATCATCCAGCTGCTCAGGAGCATCGCCGACGCCCGGCAGTGGGAGAGCGTCGCCGCTGTCTACCCCAAGCTCCTCAACCATCCTGAGAACCCGGTGGTGTGGGAGCGCAGGGCGCGGCAGGCCGTACGGTCCCGGAGCGGCGCGCTGCCTGCGCTGCTGACCGACCGCGACCGTGACATCGCCGAGGCCGCGGCGGAGCTCGCCGAGGCGCTCGCCGAGTGAACCCGGATCCGGGGACCGCCGGGCGGCCCCGACCGCCCGGCCCCGGAATCCTCGGCCGGCCCTGACCGCCCGGACCCCAGGGCCTCCGGCCGGCCCTGATCGCGCGGACTCACTGCACGAATTCGGCCACCAGCGCGAAGAATCACCCGTCGAGTGGGTCCATGACCGCAGGATGTCCGCCCCGAGGGCCTCACGGCGGAGTGTTCTCCTGTGTGTCTCCTGCGTGCCGCTCACCCAATCGTGGCCATGGGGCCGAAAAGCACCTATATTGCGGATACCTCTGCCGGGTCGTGCGGCGCCCTGCTGCCGCAGACGGGAGCTGCCCGGACATGTCCGGCCGAGTGTTCAGCGGAGGTACCGGTGAGCGTTGTCCGAACGATCGAGAACTGGCGCGAGCGAGGAGCGTGCCGTTTCGAGGACCCCGAGCTGTTCTTCCCGCTCGGGGAGAGCGGTCCGTCCGTGCGTCAGATAGAACAGGCCCGAGCGGTGTGCCACCGGTGCCCCGTGCTGGGCGAGTGCCGGGCCTGGGCCCTGCGCAACAGCGAGTACGACGGCGTCTGGGGTGGCATGACCGCCGGGGAGCGCCGCGCCGCGGTGCGGCGCGGAACGGGGAGCCGCGGCCGGTAGACCGGCGGCGCCCCGGTGGCGAGCGGTGGCCCTGCCGCCGGAAATCGACTGAATTCGGTCAAACATATGTTTGCGGCTGGTCGTCGTGCATGGCACGGCGTGCCGCGGGCATACGGAGCAAAAATCGAAGAGAGGGGCGCTCCGTGCTGGTTCCGGACCCGAAGGTCGTCAGGACGTTGCTGACTCGGTACGCATCGCTGAAGATCGCTCAGGCGGAGAGGGAGCGGGCCGAGACGGCCCGGGAACTGGAGGACGTCAGCTACACCTTGTGCGTCATGATGGGGGCCACCGGCATCCACGAGGCCATCGGCAAGGCGGACGCCCTGCTGCTCGCCCGGGGGCGAGCAGCGGACGCGGGCATGAGCACCGACGTCGAAGAGGACGGCGCCCTGTCCCTGGCGGTCTGAATCCGGCCGTCCAAACCTGGTTGCCCGCAACGTGGTTGACCCCGCGGCAGGCGTGCGAGCGGGCGTTCTCCTGGCACTGCGTGCCGTCAAGGAGCCGCCGTACGCCTGCCGTTGGCGTACTCGTGTGCGCGTGGGCCGGGACGGCCGAGCCACTTGGCGATGGTGCGGGCGATCGGCTGGCCGGTCTCCACCTCGACGAACCCGAACTGGCCGGACTGGTTGCACTCCAGGAACCACCAGGTGCCGTCGGCGTCCTCGGCGAAGTCGAAGGCGCCGTAGGCCAGTTCGGCCTGCCGCAGATAGGTGCGCACCGACGCGGCCACGGGCGGCGGAACCTCGGCCGGCCGCCAGGGCGTCTTGGACCTGGCGAACCGGACGTCCACCTCCTCGGGGTCGGCGTCCGCCGGGGTCGTCTTGCGGGCGGCCAGCAGTGTCTCGCCGACCGCGGTCAGCCGGATGTCGGCGCGCTTGGCGATCCTGCTCTGCAGCAGGGTCGGTCCGTAGGCCACCGCGCCGAAGTCGGCGTCCGGGGCGACCCGGCTGGTCGGCACCGCCCTCGGCGGCTCCTGCGGATGCGCACCGGAGATCGGTTTCACCACCAGGTCCGGGAAACGCTCGGCGAACTCCCGTGCGGCACGCGGGAACGTGGTGATGAGCGTGGCCGGCACCGGCAGGCCGCTGCGCTGGGCGAGGCGCAGCTGCCAGGGCTTGTGCCGGGCACGCTCGGCGGCGTCCGGATGGTTCATCCAGCGGGCTCCGCAGCCGCGCAGCATTCCGTACAGGGCCTGTGCGGCCTCCTCGGACAGCCACGCGGACGGCCGGCCCGCCCGGGCGGCCGGAACTCCCGGTCTGCGCACCCAGACCGAGCGCAGGCGACTCACGCTGACCAGCCGTCCGGCCACCGACAGATGGCCGTCGAAGGAGCCGTGGGCCCACTCGCCCGACAGGGCGGCGCCCGTGGTCAGATCGGCCGGATCCAGCCGGACCACCGGGGTCGAGGAGGCGTTCAGGTGCATGACCACCATGTCCGCCGTCACGTCCTCCTCGCCGGTGAGGATCAGTACGGTCATCTCCGCGGCCGTCTTCAGTCGTCGAAGTGCGTCTTGGAGCCCGCCGTGGAGGTCGTGGTGCCCAGCTCCCTCAGCAGCGCGTGGTCGGATGCGGCGATCCGTCCGTCCATGAGAACGTTCAACTGCAGCCCGGAGTCGTAGGCGTACGGCGTGGTGGCGTCCAGTTCCACTGCCGGACGAGCGTAGTTGAGCGCGAACGGTTGCATCGTCTCTCCCCTGTCGGTGCAGCCGCGACCAAGCGGTGTTGCTGCTTGTGGCGTCGCTTGGCCCGCTGACTTCGTTTCGGGTTCCCGAGACTTATACGAATCGAACGGGTGAATGGTTTCCTTACGGAGCGTAGTTTTTGGCGTCCGGATTCCCTCGGTGCCGGAAAAGTCCGGGTCGGCGGACCGGAGCGGGCAGCCGGTCACCGCCGGCGGCGTGCAGCGAACGCAGGGCCAGGAGCAGCACGCCGATGTCGTCGAGGTACACCGGGTCGGGCAACAGGTCCGTGGGCAGGACGAGATAGACGACCGCACCCCAGAAGACCCAGCGCGGCCCGGTCGGAAGGCCGGCGCGGCGCAGCTCCCGCCGGGTGCGCACCAGACGCCTGAGCAGGACGACGGCCACGGCCAGCACGGCGGCCAGAGCCAGTACGACGACCGTGATGACGGCGGTCATGAGCAGCACCTTCGCGGTGGAGTCCACGGTTGGGGCCCTTCCTGTCGTGCCGCTCGCGGCGCCTTCTCCTGTCGGATGCCCACGTTTCCGCACTTCCATGACCCGACGTCACCCCGGTGCGTCGTCCCGGTGGCGCGCCGGGCGGCGGCTCCCGTGTAATGGCGGGGTAAAGGCGTGTCGCGCTTCGGGGGCGCAGAGGCGGCCGCACCCCTGCCATGGAGCCCAGCATGACCACCCGCTCTTCACCATCCCAGTCGAACCAGGCCGTCATCGACTTCACCGACGAGATCCAGTGGTCCCGGCCGCCCGGCGGCATGGTGGAAGGCGGCGAGGGCGCGGCCGGTGATCCCGTCGGCGGCCTCGTCCGGGCCGCGGTCGACGACCGCCCCCTTGAGGAGGTCCTCCGGCTCGTCACCCTCCTGGAGGGGTCGCCCGAGCACGCCGAGGCCGTGCGGCACGCGCTGCGCGCGGTCGCCCTCGACCGGCCCGTGGAGGACGTCGCCAGTCTGGTCGCGGAGCTGACCCGGCCGCCGCGGCCGGCCGACAGCGCCGACGACACGATTTGCGCCGCGGTCGGCGGCCGGTGCGTGGCGGATGTCACCCGGCTGGTGGCGCTGCTGCACCGACCGCCGCACCTGCCGCACTGCGGCCGGACGGCGATCCGCGCGGCCGCCGCGAGCCGCACGGTCGAGGAACTCGTGGAGCTGATCGGGCGACTGGCCGTGGATCGGCCCGACGAACCGCGCGGAGCACCGCACGACGTGCCGGCTGCCGAGCCGTGCGCGGCTCCGCCGCGGGAGCCGGAGGCCGCGCGGGAGCCGGGGGAGCGGGCCGGGCGGGCCGCCTTCTGGCCCAGCTGGATCGCCGCGGCGGCCCTCGCGGTGTGCGGCGCGGCCTACTTCCCACTGCGCTGGCAGGGCGTTCCCCTGTTCGTCTGCTTCCTGGCCCTCATCGTGTCGGGGCTGTGCGGGCTGCTGGCCCTGCTGCTGGCCCTGCGCGCCGGTGTGGCGGCCCTGGTGGCGGGAGCGGTCGTCCCGGCGGTGCCGGCCGCGGTCGGCTACGTCGAGGGCAGGTTCGCCCCGGCACAGGCCTCCCGAGCCCTGGCGATCACGGTGGCACCACCGCTGAGCGCAGGACTGACCGCGGTGTGCGCGTCGTTGGCCAGTCTGGCCGCGCTCTCGCTGCTGCTGATGGTGCAGGCGGCGGAGCGGCATCCGCCGCCCCGGCCGGCCGGACTGGGCTCCCGGGCCGTCAATCCGCCTGCTCCGTAGGTCAGTTGCCCGGTGCCGGGAAGGGCCCGTTCAAAAGCGGACGCCCAGGGCCCGACGGACGGCGCCGCCCGAGAGGGAGCCGCCCCGCCGCGGCGCGTCCGGGCGGCCTCCCGGACGTGCCGCAGCGCGGATCGAGCGTCCGGACCGCCTCACCCGGCGGGTCCGGGCACCCTTACCGCCGCGAACCGGGTTCAGTCCCCGGTCCGCGGATCCGAGCCTCCGGCCGGCGGGGACGTGCCGGCGTCCCCGCCGGCCGGAGCCGCGCCACCGTCGTCGGACGGGGCCGCACCGGCCTTCGGCCGCCGGTCCTGGGCACTGCCCGGACGCAGCGACAGGGCGGTGCCCTTCAGGCGCCCGAGTCCGCGCGCCAGTTGCTGGAAGGGGGAGCCCGAGGCCGTGCGGGCCTGCTTCCCGGCGGGCAGTACGCCCCCGGTCTCCGCCTCCCGGTACACGGCGAGGGCCTCGTGGGCGCGCTCGGCGGCCTCCTTGTACAGGTCCCGGGACTTGATCATCGCCTCCAGGGCCTCGGAGTACATGGTGACGAGCTCGCGCGCCCGGGTGAGTTCCTCCTCGAAGGTCAGCAGCTGCCAGTCCTCGCGCAGCGCGGTGAGCGCCCGGTCGGCGCCGTCCGGCAGGGGCCTGGGCAGCGCGGCGAAACGGTTGACGGCGCCGAGGAGTTCGGCCGGTTCCGTGCCGTCGAGGAAGACGCTGCGCACCGAGAAGTCGGCCACGTCGTAGCCGGGCGGCGCGGGACTGCCGGGCAGGACCACGGCGCCGCCGCGGGGCATCCGGACGCCGAAGTCGTCCAGCACCCAGTTCACGGCCCGGAACCGGTGCGGCGCGGCCCGGTGCTCCACCACCCGGTGCCGCAGCCCCTCGGGCAGCGCCCGCACCACCGCCGCGCGGCCGCGCTCGTCGGGCGTCATGGCCTCGTGGACGACGACGTGCAGCGCCCAGGTGTCCCGCGCCGCGTGCCGCAGGATCCGCCGGAGGTCCTTGTCGTCTTCCGGGAGGGGGGTGACCTCGCCGAGCCGCAGCCCGGTGACGGCCTCGTACTGCCAGCCGGCGTCGGGTCCCTGCGGCCAGAACATGGCGGCGGGGGAGGGCCACCGTGGATCCCACGGCTGCTCCGCCTCCGCCATCAGCACCCACTCGTACTCCTGTCCGGCCTGTCCCGATCCGGAGCTGGTGAGGGGCGACAGCGTGAGCCGGGCCCGTACGGTCACCTCGCCGGGCACCAGCCAGCGGGCCTCGAAGACCTTCTCGCCGCCGGGGCCGGCGTCCTCCGGTTCGAGGTGGTCGAAGATGACGCCGTCGGCCTTGAGCTGCTTGAGGTGGCGCCGTACGACGTCCTCCGCGGCGGGCCCGGTGTGGCGGCCGCGGGCCGGCCACACCGTGGGCGGTGTCGCGGGACGGGGGGAGGGAGAGTTCGACATGAGCCAATCTGAGAGCGGAGACGGCGTGTGCGTTCAGTATCGCCAAGCCGGATCATGCCCGGTCGCGCGGGGTCCATACGCGCACCGCCGCGGCGGTGGCACCGCCCGCCCACGGCCGTGCGCGGGACGTGGCGGGGTGTTCTCCGTGGTCAGCCCGTCCGCGCGGTGGCCCGCGGACACTCACGACGAGTCCCCGGCGAGCGACGGCACGGCGTTGACGCGGGCGCCGGAGCACCGTGACTTTGTCGGGACCGACCTGATCGCCTTCCTGCGTTCGGAGCAGGCCGCGCCCTGTGAGGCTGACAGTCCTACTGCATTCGGCGGTGAAACGGTGTTCTGCGGGGCCCGGGACCCTCACCGTGGGAACGCCCGTGTTCTTCGAGCGACAGGAGTTCTCCATGAGGATCAGAATGACGGCTGCCGCCGCCCTGGCTGGTGCGGCCCTGATGACGTGCGCGGGAACCGCCGCGGCCGACGCCGGCGCGACCGGTACGGCGAGCAACAGCCCCGGGGTGCTCTCCGGCAACGTCATCCAGGTCCCCCTCGACCTCGGCTTCAACGTGTGCGGCAACTCGCTCAACCTGGTCGGCCTGCTCAACCCCGCCGCCGGGAACGTGTGCGGGAACCGCTAGGCGACCCGGCGGGGCGGTGCGTGCGTCCGCGCGCACCTGTTTCCCGCACAGCGGGACGAGCCGTGCCCCGCGAGGGGTCACGGCTCGTCTCGTGCCGAAATCCGCGCGGGCCCGGAATCCGCGCGGGCCCGCGGGACTATGCGCCGCTCGCCCGGAGCATGTCCTCGCGTTCGACGATCTTCACGCGCTCGCGGCCCTGCGGCTCGCCCAGGGCCTTCTCGGCGGCGTCCAGGCCATGCCAGCCCTCCCAGGTGGTGAAGCGGACCTTCCGCTCGGCGAGGAAGGCGTCGACGGCCTCCGGGGCGGGCGCGGCGGGGGTGTGCATGCGCCCGTTCGCGAAGTCGTCCAGCAGGTTGGCGACCGTCTCGTTGGCGTCGCCCTTGGTGTGGCCGATGAGGCCCACGGGGCCGCGCCGGATCCAGCCGGTGACGTACAGGGACTGCACGTGCTGGCCGGACTCGGCGATGATCCGGCCGCCCTCGTCCGGGACCGTGCCCGACTCCAGGTCCCAGGGCAGCTTGGGCAGCTTGTCGGAGAGGTAGCCCACGGCGCGGTAGACGGCCGTGACGTCCCAGTCCTTGAAGGTGCCGGTGCCCTTGACGTTGCCGGTGCCGTCGAGTTCCGTGCGCTCGGTGCGCAGGCCGACGACCCGGCCGTCCTCGCCGAGGATCTCGGACGGGGACTCGAAGAAGTGCAGGAACAGCTTGTGCGGCCGGTCGCCGACGTCGCGGATCGCCCAGTTCTCCAGCGTCTTGGCGACCATGTCGGCCTGCTTGTTGCCGCGCCGGGTCGCGATGGAGCCCTCGTCGTAGTCGATGTCCTCGGGATCGACGACGACCTCGATCGTGGGGGAGTGGTCCAGCTCCCGCAGCTCCATCGGGCTGAACTTGGCCTGTGCGGGGCCCCGGCGGCCGAACACGTGGATCTCCACGGCCTCGTTGGCCTTCAGGCCCTCGTGCACGTTCGGCGGGATCTCGGTCGGCAGCAGCTCGTCGGCAGTCTTGGCCAGGATGCGGGCCACGTCCAGGGCGACGTTGCCGACCCCGAGCACGGCGACCTTCCGCGCCGTCAGCGGCCAGGTGCGCGGCACGTCCGGGTGCCCGTCGTACCAGGAGACGAAGTCGGCCGCGCCGTACGAGCCGTCCAGCTCGATACCGGGTATGGGCAGCGCCCGGTCGGCCGTCGCGCCGGTCGAGAAGATCACGGCGTCGTAGAAGGCGCGCAGATCGTCCAGGCTGATGTCGCCCGGGTAGTCGACGTTGCCGAAGAGCCGGATCTGCGGCTTGTCGAGCACCTGATGGAGGGCCGTGACGATGCCCTTGATGCGGGGGTGGTCGGGTGCGACCCCGTAGCGGATCAGGCCGAACGGGGCCGGCATGCGCTCGAAGAGGTCGATGGACACGCCCGGCTCGGTGGCCACGTCGGACTTGAGGAGGGCATCGGCGGCGTAGATCCCGGCGGGGCCGGCTCCGACGATGGCTACCCGCAGGGGGCGGGGCATGATCAGGTTCCCTTCGAGCGAGGATGTTCGACTCGTCGGCAACCCTAAACTAAGGCAAACCTAACTTGGTACGCGGGTCCCGTCTATGGGCTCATAAGCCCGATGTATGGCCTGTCCGACCGCAGGACGGCACGGCGCCGGTCGGGCATGGTGGACGTGTGATCGGGTTGGCCGCGTGCTTCGCCGTGATGGGGGCCGCCAGCAACGCCATGGGCACGGCCTTCCAGCGCAAGGCGGCCTCCACGGTCGCGCGCGGCGGCGGCCTGCGCCTGCTGCTCGCCCTGGCGCGCCGCCCCGCCTGGCTGGCGGGCATCGGCGGGGTGATGGGAGCGGCTCTGTTCCAGGCTCTCGCCCTGGTGAACGGGCCGATGGCGCTCGTGCAGCCCCTGTTCATCCTGGAACTGCCGTTCGCCCTGCTCATCGCCGCGCCCCTGATGCACCGGGGGCTGCCGCGGGCGGGCTGGTGGGGCGTGGCGGGCACGGTCGGCGGGCTCACGCTGGTCCTGGTATCGGCCGCACCCTCCGGGGCCCGGGACCAGGCGTCCATGACGGGGTGGATCCCGGCCCTGGCGGTCTGCCTCGGGGCGATGGGCACGGCGGTGGTCCTCGCCCGGCCAGGACGTCCCGCCCTGTTCCGTGCCGCCGTGCTGGCCGCGGCCGCCGCCATCGGCAACGCCCTGACCGCCGCCCTGCTGAAGTCGGCGGCCGGCACCCTTGACGCCTCCGGCTTCGCGGCCTTCCTCACCACCTGGCAGACGTACGGGTTCGCGCTCACCGGGGTCGGCGCCCTGTTGCTGCTGGAGAACGCCCTCCAGGCCGGCTCCCTGGCCGCCTCCCAGCCGGCGCTGACGATCGGCGACGCGACGGTGAGCCTCCTGCTGGGCGTCATGCTCTTCGACGAACAGATCCGCACGGGCTGGTGGCTGCTCCCCGAACTGATCGGCGCCGGGGCGATCCTGTGGGGCGTCCTGCGCCTCATCCACGTGGTCCCGCACGCCCAGCAGACCCTCCTGGGCGACGGCCGCCGGGCCGCCCCGGCCGCCGACCGGCCGGCCCCACCCGGGCACGCGGCCGGGTCCTAGGGAGCCGTCAGCCCGGGAATCGGTTCGTGGAGCGCAGGCTCCAGCGGCGTTCCGCGTAGGCGAGGTCGTCGCGCCACAGGCGTCCTGCGGCCGCGCGGATCAGCGGTCGCAGCAGCGGTGCCGCGCGGCGGGCCGCGGCGAAGCCCGGGCGGTCGGAGGTGGCGATCACCGCCTCCACCACGGCGGTACGCGGCCGGCCCCACGAGTCGGGGCCGAGCGGCGTGGCGTGTGTCTCCACCACCGAGCCCCGCCCCTCGCCCTCGGTGATGCGCATGACCACCGTGCGCGGCTCGGGGGCGGTGAACTCCGCCCGTACGGGCACGACCAGGCGCCCCGCCACCTTGAAGGACACGTCCACGGTGAAACCGTCGTCGCCCTCCGTCCCGTCACGGCGCGCGGCCCCGCCCCCCGGCGCGACCACCCTGAGGTCCACGAACGAGTACGGGTGGAACCAGGCCCCGTGCCAGGGGTCCAGCCGGTTGGCGACCACGTCCTCGGGCTCGCAGGCGCCCACGCCCACGTAGACGGCCGACAGCGCGGCGGAACCGGCGGGCCGCCGGGGAACGAACGGCGCGGCCGTGGCCGGCTCACCGCCGGCGTCGTCCAGGCGCACCCAGACCAGCACCCCGTCGTCGTACACCGGCAGCGGCTCCCAGCCGGCGAACGGTGTCCCGTCCAGGGCGAGTCCGTGCCAGTGACAGATCAGCGTGCCGCACCGGACCGCGCTGTCCGCCAGCGGTGCCCCCAGGTGCGGGCAGATTCCGGGACCGGCCACCAGCCGGCCCCCCGCGCCGCGCCAGACGACGACCTCCCGGCCTCCGACGGTCCCGGCGAGGGGGCGCTCGCCGCGCACGTCACGGACGGCCCCGACGACGTACCAGTTGCCCGACGGGCGGGCCTGCGCCCGCTTCAGCGCCTGCGCGATGACGGCGGGGCGTGCGTCCATCCAGGTCGGGCGCTGGTCCTGCCAGGGAACGGGACGCCGCCGCACCCGCAGGAGGCGGCCGGAAGGCCGGGACCTCACACGACCTCCTGCTGTAGCGGTGCGGAAGGCGCGGACGGTGTGGTGAGGGGTTCGGAAAGGGGCCGTTCCGTACGGACGGGGCCGCGGCGTCGCTCGGCGAGGCGGGCCGCGGCCACACGGACGAGGCCGTCCGCGGCGACCACCGCACGGCGCCTCCGCGCCACCACGGCCCGCCGCTGCACCGTGCTGTACCCGGCGTCGGCGACCGCGTCGAGAATGCCCGCGTACAGCACGAACGCGGTCCGGATGCAGGGCCGGGACACCGGGTCGAGCATGGCGATGCCCGGCGCGGCCCGGCGGTACACCCGCCGGGTGAGGTCCTCGAAGGCGCGCAGCGCCGCCACGATGCGCCGGTCGGCGCGGCCCCGGTCCCGGCTCCAGCGCAGCAGCTCCCGGTCGACCCCGTGGGCTGCCAGCAGGTCGGCGGGCAGGTAGACCCGGTCGCGGTCCAGGTCCTCGCCCACGTCCCGCAGGAAGTTGGTGAGCTGGAAGGCGACGCCGAGCGCGGCGGCGTGCGGGGCCGCCTCCTCGCGCGGCACCACCGTCCCGAGCACTGGCAGCATCTGCAGCCCGATCACCGCGGCCGAGCCGTGCATGTAGGCGTGCAGGTCGGCGTAGGTCGCGTAGTCCGTGACCTCCAGATCGCTGCGCATCGAGGCCATGAAGTCGGTGAAGTGGCGGTGGTCGATCCGGTACCGGCGCGCGGTGTCGGCCACGGCCCGCACCGTCGGCTCGCCGCTGCGGCCCTCGCGCAGAGCCAACTCCAGTTCCTCCTGGAGCCGGGCGAGCACCGCGGCCCGCGAACTCGCGCTCACCGCCGGGTCGAGCGAGTCGACGATGTCGTCCGCCCACCGTGCGAAACCGTACAGGGCGTGCACCGCCGGCCGCCGCTCGGCGGTCAGGAGCCGGGTGGCGAGGAAGTACGTCCTGCCGTGACGGGCGTTCAGCCGACGGCACAGTGTGTACGCGTGACGCAGCGCCGGATCGGTGATGCCCGCCGCGTCCAGCTCGCGTCCGGTCATGAGCGCGTTCCACGGGTCGCCGTGCGCGCGTGTCCGCGCGTCCCCGGCCGGGCCGCCGCCCCTCCGGTGACACGGGCCGCCGCCAGCTTGCCGGACAGCAGGACGGTCGGCACGCCGACGCCGGGCGTGGTGCCGCACCCGGCCAGCACCGCGTTCTCCGTGCCGCGCACCAGGTTGCGGGGCCGGAAGGGACCGGTCTGCGCGAAGGTGTGGGCGGCGGAGAAAGGCGTGCCCGCGGCATGGCCCAGAGCCTGCCAGTCGGCGGGGGTGACCAGGCACTGCCGCTCGATCGCGGACCCGATGCCCGCGAGGCCCCTGCGTTCCAGCTCGGTGAGCAGTGCGTCACGGTAGCGCGGCGCGAGGTCGCTCCACTGCGCGGCGGAGGGCCCCAGGGCCGTGTTGGGGCAGGGCGCCAGGACGTAGTGGAGATGGCGGCCCGGCGGGGCCAGCCCGGGATCGGTGGCCGTGGGGCGGGTGATCAGCAGGGAGGGGTCGCTCATGAGCTCTCCGGTCCGGGTCAGTTCGTGGAAGGTGCGCCGCCACGCCCGCCCGAACGACAGGGTGTGGTGCGCCAGTTGGGGCCAGGTGCGATCGCATCCGGCGTGCAGGACCACCGCGGACGGCGCATGCGTCACCGGCACCGGGCGACGCGGCGTGCGCCCGAGCAGGCGGTAGGCGGCCGGCAGGTCCGGCGTGAGGACGACGGCGTCGCACGGGATGCGCTCGTCGGCCGTCACGACCGCGGTGATCCGGTCGCCGGACCGTTCCAGCCGGGTGACCGCCCGGCCGAACCGCAGGTCGGCGCCCGCGTGGGCGGCGGCGTCCGCCATGGCCCGAGGCAGCGCGTGCATGCCGCCGCGCGGGAAGTACACCCCGGCGACGGTGTCCATGTAGGCGATCACCGCGTACGCGGCGAGGGCCCGGTGCGGTGCGACCCCCGCGTACAGCGACTGGAAGGAGAAGACCCGTCGCAGCCGTTCGTCCCGCAGGTACCGGCCGATGCGCGCGTCGAGCCGCCCGAAGCCGCCCAGGGCGGCCAGCCGGACCAGATCGGCGTTGACCAGTTGCAGCGGCGAGTCGAAGTTGGCGTCGATGAACCGGCGCCGCTGCACCCGGTGGAGCTGTTCGAGCCAGCGGCGCAGCCGCCGGTACCCCGCCGCCTCCGCGCCGCCCGCGAAGCGCTCCACCTCCGCCTCCATCGCGGCCGCCTCGGTGTGCACGTCGAGCACGGCGCCGTCGGCGAACCTCGCCCGGTACGCCGGATGCAGCGGCATCAGTTCCACCCGGTCGCCGAGCCGCTCGCCGACCGCGGCGAACGCCTCCTCGGCGATGTCGGGCATGGTCAGCACGGTCGGGCCGGTGTCGATGAGGTAGCCGCCCCGCACCAGCCGGCCGGCCCGCCCGCCGGGCAGCGGGTCCCGTTCGACGACGGTGACCCGGCGGCCCGCGCCCAGCAGATGCAGTGCGGCCGACAGCCCGGACAGCCCGGCACCGACGACCACCACGTGATCGGTGCGCCCGGTGAGGGTCCTGGTCATCGGCCGCTCACCCCGCGCCCGTCGCCGCCGCCGGCCCCGGGAGGGGCCGTACGACCCGACGGGGCACCGGTGGCGGTTCTCCCGCTCGGTGTCCCTTCGTCCGAGTGGAGCGCATGACTCGTCCGAGTGGAGCGCATGATCCATTCCTCTCGCGTGGCCGAAGCACGGTTCGGCGAAGCACGGTTCGTCTGAGTCATTCCTCGGCGGCGGCGTCGCCGGATGCGCCGAACGGGGGGCAGGTCGCCGGGGAACCACCCCACCGGGCCCGCCGGGCCCGCCGCGCCCGCCGACACGCCGCGCGCGCTGCGTCCGGACGCCCGCAACAGCCGGAATGCTTCGGGTGACGCCCGAGTCCGTACGGGCGCGGCGGGAAGGAGCCCTGAACCGTGCTGGAGACGGACGTCGCCATCGTCGGAGCGGGAGCCGCGGGCCTGTCCCTGGCCCACTGGCTGGCCCGGCGCCCCGCCGGGACACGCCCCGTGACCGTCGTCCTCCTGGAGGCGCCGCCGGGCCCGCTGCGCCCGCCCCACCGCACCTGGTGCTACTGGGAGACCGAGGACGGCCCGTACGACGCGGCCCTCACCACGTCCTGGCGGCGGCTGCGCGTCCACGGAGCCGACGGGCACGCCACCGAACGGGACATCGCCCCACTGCGCTACAAGATGCTCCGGTCGGACGACTTCGAGACGTTCGTCGCCCACGGGACGGCCGCCGGCCCGGACACGCGGTGGCTGACGGCCGCGGTCGAGACCGTCGAGCCGGCTCACGGCGGCGCCGAGGTGCGCGCCCGTACCGCCGACGGGCGACCGGTGGCCGTGCGGGCGCGCTGGGTGTTCGACTCGCGTCCCCCGGACAGCCTCCCGGCGGCCCGGACCACGCTGCTCCAGCACTTCCACGGCTGGTTCGTGCGCCACGACCGGCCGGTCTTCGACCCGGACGCCGTGGAGTTCATGGACTTCCGCACACCACAGCCGGCGCACGGGCTGTCGTTCGGGTACGTCCTGCCCACCGGGCGGCGGCACGCGCTCGTCGAGTACACCGAGTTCTCCGGCCGGGTCCTGCCACGCGAGGCGTACGAGGCCGCGCTGCGCCGCTACACGGGGAACGTGCTGCGGCTCGGCCGCTTCGAGGTCACCGGCACCGAATCAGGGGTGATCCCCATGACGGACGCCGTGTTCGCCCGGCAGAGCGGGCCGTCGGTCTTCCGCATCGGCGCGGCCTCCGGGGCGACCCGCCCGTCGACCGGGTTCACGTTCGCCGCGGTGCAGCGCCAGACGCGCTCCGTGGCCGCCGCGCTGCACGCGGGACGCCATCCCCTGCCGCCGCCCGCGCACCGGGCCCGCTCACGGGTCATGGACGCCGTCCTGCTGCACGCCCTCGACAGTGGCCGCGTCGACGGGGCGGCCTTCTTCGCAGAGCTGTTCCGGCGGGTTCCGGCACGGCGGCTGCTGCGCTTCCTCGACGGCCGGACCGGGCTCCACGAGGACCTGGCGATCGGCCTGCGCACCCCCGTCCTGCCCATGCTGCGCTCCGCACTCGAACTGCCCCGCCTGCCCCGTCGGCCCTTCCCCGACTCCTGACCGCCTTGGCCGTGCCCGACACCTCCCCGCGCCGCACCCCACGACCCACGGAGACCGCATGCCCGCGCCGCACGACCCAGCCCCGAGCACCGCGATCGACGACCCCGGCGGTTGCGGCCCGCGCGCCGCGGCAGCTGTCCCCGGCGGCCGCGCACCGGCCTCGCCGCGGAGGCGGACGGTCCGTGCCCGCCGTGGCCGGGACCGGCGCGCCCGGGTACTGCTGCCGGCCCCGGGCGCACCGCGGATCACCGGGCCGGCCCCCGCGACGGCCGTCGTCGGGGGCGGTGTCGCCGGGCTGGCCGCGGCTACCGCGCTGGCGGAGCGCGGAGTGCGGGTCACCCTGTACGAGCGCGAACCGGTCCTCGGCGGACGCCTCGCGGGGTGGTCCACCACGCTGCGGGACGGTACGACCGTGACGATGGGCAGGGGATTCCACGCCTTCTTCCGCCAGTACTACAACCTGCGCGGGCTGCTGCGCCGGACCGATCCGGGCCTGGAACGGCTGAACGGCCTGCCGGACTACCCCCTGTGGCACCGGTCCGGGATGCGCGACGGCTTCCGGCACGTGCTGCGGACCCCGCCCTGGAGCGCCCTCGGCTTCGCGGCCCTGAGCCCGTCCTTCCCGCCGCGCGAGCTGACCCGGATGCGCCCGGCCGCCGCGCTGCCGCTGCTCGACGTGCGCGTACCCGACGTGTACGACCGCCTCGACCACGTCAGCGCCCACGACCTCCTGGAGTCGATCCGCTTCCCCGAGGCCGCGCGTCACCTCGCCTTCGAGGTCTTCTCCCGGAGCTTCTTCGCCGACCCGCGAAAGCTGTCGGCCGCCGAGATGGTGCTCATGTTCCACATCTACTTCCTGGGCTCCGCGGAGGGACTCCTCTTCGACGTCCCGGCCGAGCCGTTCCCGGCCGCCCTGTGGGACCCCCTGGCCCGCTACCTGCGGCTGCACGGTGCCGATCTGCGCACGTCGGCACCCGTGCACAGCGTCGTACCGGCTCCGCACGGCGGATTCACCGTGACCCTGCCGGACGGGCCGCGCCACCACGACGCCGTGGTGCTGGCCCTCGACGTCGCGGGGCTGCGACGCCTGGTGGCGGACTCCGCGCGGCTCGGCGACCCCGCGTGGCGCGCGGGAATCGGCCGCCTGAGCACCGCGCCGCCCTTCCTGGTCTCCCGCCTCTGGCTGGACCGCCCGGTGGCCCGCGACCGTCCGGGCTTCCTGGGCACGAGCGGATACGGCACGCTCGACAACGTCAGTGTGCTGGAGCGCTGGGAGGGCGAGGCCGCCCGCTGGGCCGCGCGGACCGGCGGATCCGTGGTCGAACTGCACGCCTACGCCCTGCCCGAGGACGCCGACCCGCACGCCCAACGGGACTGTCTCGTACGGCAGTTGCACCAGGTGTACCCCGAGACGCGGGCCGCGCGCGTCGTGGACGAACGGCACGAGTGGCGGGCGGACTGCCCGCTGTTCCCGGTGGGCGGATACCGTGACCGGCCCACCGTGCGCACGGCCGACCCCTACCTGGTGCTCGCCGGTGACACGGTCCGTACGGATCTGCCGGTCGCGCTCATGGAACGGGCCGCCACCAGCGGCTTCCTGGCCGCCAACGTCCTGCTGGAGCGCTGGGGAGTGCGCGGGCAGACGCTGTGGACGGTCCCGGACCAGGGGCGCAGCCGCGTGCTGCGCGGGCTCGCCCGGCTGGCGCACAGGATGTGAAGGACCCCGAACGGGGCGCTGCTCAGCGGGTGCTCAGCAGCCCCTGCCGCAGCCGCCCCAGCAGCCGGTTGAGCAGGCGGGAGACATGCATCTGGGAGATGCCCAGACGCTCCCCGATCTGTGCCTGGGTGAGTTCCTCGACGAACCGCATGTGGATGATCAGCCGGTCCCGCTCGTCGAGTTCGGCGAGCAGCGGAGCCAGGCTGTGGAGGTCCTCCACGAGCTCCATGCCGGTGTCCTCGGCGCCGATGAAGTCGGCGAGGACGTTCTCGCCCTCCTCGCTGCCGCTGACGGCGGCGTCCAGGGAGGCGGAGGTGTAGCCGTTGGACGCCACCATCGCGTCGACGACCTCCGGCTCGGGCAGGTTCATCAGTTCCGCGAGCTCCGTGGTCGTGGGCTTGCGGCCCAGCCGGCTGCCGAGCTCCTCGGTGGCCTTGGCCAGCTCGACGCGGGCCTCCTGCAACCGGCGCGGGACGTGCACGGCCCAGGAGGTGTCGCGGAAGAAGCGCTTGATCTCACCGACGATGTACGGCACGGCGAAGGACGTGAACTCCACCTCGCGGGCCAGCTCGAACCGGTCGATCGCCTTGATCAGACCGATCATGCCGACCTGGACGATGTCCTCCATCTCCTGCGGGCCCCGGCTGCGGAAGCGGCCGGCCGCGTAGCGGACCAGGGACATGTTCATCTCGATCAGCGTGTTGCGCGCGTACTGGTGCTCGGGCGTGCCCTCCTCCAGCGTCGTCAGCCGTTCGAAGAACAGCCGTGACAGGGCCCGCGCGTCGGTGGGCGCGACCTTTGAGGGGTCGGCCACCTCCGGCAGCTCCGTACGAGCCCGAGTCGCCTTCGCCTCTGTGGTCACCGCCATCGTGCGGCCCTCCCTCTCAGCCGGAACACCTTCGGTACGCGTCCGTCTTGTTGATCAAGGCGGACCTCGCAGCGTCTACCCCGGTACGCAAACCTCACACTCAATATTTCCCCTTCTCGCGCCGACGCGCCCGTCGGGCCGGGGCGGGAGGGCGGGGCGAAGGGCGCCGGACCGGCTCCTTGCGAGTGGTCAGCCGACCTGTGCGTGGCCTTGGTGATGCTGCCCGCCCACCGCGAGGACGACTGGCCGGTCAACGCCCGCTTCCGCCACGCCCACTGCTCACCGTCGTGCTCCAGCCCCGCCGCACAGCGGGCCTTCAGATCGCCGGAGGCCAGCGCGCCGAGCAGAGCGCCGACCTGGCGCAGCACCGCCTCGTCCTGCCCGGTCAGACCCTTGAGACTGCCCCGGATGGCCACCCCGGACGGGCCGGGCACCACGAACGACGCCGCCACCTCACGCAGCCCACCCACACCCTCACCCCCGCCCGAGACCGCAACCGTCACCGCACCCAACGAGCAGCCCCGGTCAACGGTCACGCATTCGAAACCAGAACTCCCGGTCGCCGCCCCCGGCCGCGCGCCTTCACGCACACCACCCTCACTCATACACACCAGAACACGTCCAACCACTGTCAAACGGCAGCAGTTCAAACCCCTGCCCGGCACATGCCATACGCGTCACGCCGTTCGCCGCCCCGAACCGGCGGGACGGGAGGACTCTCGTACGTCTCCCGGGGCGGGCCACGGGTTTGATCCCGCGGATCGCGTCAACGGGCACTGTATGGCCCAGTCGAAGCGCGTGACAGAACACACCTACGCGGCGCCCGTCGCGGACGACGCGTCCTGGCTGCCCGATCTCACCCCGGTGGATCCGGGCGCCCACCTCGTCGACGGCGGTGTGCGGGACCTCGACGCCGTCTACTACGACACCGACGACCTGCGCCTGACCCGCACCCGGGCGACGCTGCGCCGCAGCACCGGCGACACGGACGCCGGCTGGCACCTCGAACTGCCACTGCCCGGCGACACCCATGAGGACGTGGAGGTCCCCCTGTCCGACGAGGTTCCGGACGAACTGCGCGACCTGACCCTGTCCCGGACCCGCGGGGACCCGTTGCGGCCGGTGGCCCGCATCCGCACGACCCGGTCCGTGCGCCACCTGCTGAGCGGAGCCGGCGCCGTCGTGGCCGAGCTGAATCTCGACACGGTACGGGCGCAGTCCCTGCTCGGACAGGGCGAAAACACCCTGTGGACGGAACTGGACGTCGAACTCGCCGAGGACGGCGACCGCGTACTCCGGGACGCCGTCGAGAAGGCGCTGCGCGACAAGGGCGCCGGCCGGACCGGGGCCCGGTCCGAGGTGGCCCGGGCCCTGACCGGTACGGGCTCGCCCCCGGACCTCTCCCCGGATCCGCGGCCGGACCCCGCGCCGGGTTCGACCGGCGAACACGTCCTCGCGTACGTGCGCGGCCTGGTCACGGCCCTGACCGACCTGGATCCGGCGGTACGGCGGGGCAGGCCCGACGCGGTGCACCGGATGCGGGTCGCCTGCCGCCGGCTGCGCGGCTGCCTGCGCACCTGGCGTTCCGTCCTGGACCGCTCGGTCACCGACCCCGTCCGCGCTGACCTGAGGTGGCTGGGCGGCGAGCTGGGGGCGGAACGCGATCACGAGGTGCTCGCCGAGCGGCTCACCGCGGCCGTGGGGGAACTGCCCGGCGAACTGGTCCTCGGCCCGGTCACCGCGCGACTGCGCGCGTGGGACGTGTCACGTCGGGCGCAGACACGCCGCCGCACTCTCGAAGCGCTGGCCTCGCCCCGCTACCGGGCCCTGCTCGACTCGCTGCACGGGCTGGTCGCCGAACCGCCGCTGCGAGCGAAGGCCGCCGCGGGCAAACCCCGCAAGGTCATGGCCAAGGCCCTGCGGAAGGAGGACGGCCAGCTGCACCGCCGTATGGAACGCGCGCTCAGCCTGCCACCCGGCGCCGAACGCGACGCGGCGATCCACCACGCCCGCAAGGCGGCCAAACGGGTCCGCTACGCCGCCGAGGCGGCCCGCCCGGCACTGGGCAAGGCCGCTGGGCGCCTGCGCCGACGGGCCAAGACCGTGCAGAAGGCCGGGGGCGACCATCACGACGCGGTGGTGGCCAGGGACGCCCTGCGCCGTCTGGCCGTCGCGGCCCACGCGGCCGGCGAGCCCGGCTTCACCTGGGGCGTGCTGCACGGCCAGGAACGGGCGGCGGCGGGGGTGCGCGAACAGGAACTGTCGCGGATGTGGGGCCACCGCTCGCAACCGGACCCGCACCGCAAACGCGGCGGCTGACCCACCTTCGCCGCGCGCGGCGGGGCGGCTGACCCACCTCGCCGCGCGTCGGTGGCGGGGTGGTGCGGGAGCGTGTCGACGGTGAGTGGCCGGGAACACGACCGCGGCACGCGCAAGCCGCCCGCCGGACGGCGGCACGCGCGGATGTCGCCCTCCCGGGCGGGTGCCCGTGTGGTTGTTGATCGCCGGTCGCGGGCGGGCGCGGATGTGGCCCGCTGGGTGGGTGCGCGTGTGGTTGCTGATCGTCGGTCTCGGGCACGCGCGGTTCTCGCCCGCCGGGTGGGTGCGTGTGTGGATGTCGCTCGCCGGTCGCGGGCGGGCGCGGTTGTCGTTCGCTGGGCGGGTACGCGTGTGGATACCGTCCGCCGGTCGCGGGCGGGCGCGGATGTGTCGCGCCGTGCGGGGGACGCGTGTGCGATTCGACCGTCGGTCTCGGGTGGGCGTGGACATGGTTGGCCGGGCCGGGGCGGTGCAGCTGTCGACCGCCCGGGCTGGAGCGCGTGCGGAAAGCGGCCGCCGAGCCGCGGCACGTGCGGAAGACGACCGTCCAGGCGGGGCGCGTGCCGGCATTGACCGTCGGCGCGTGCTTCGGCGGCAACCGGAAGGAGCCTTCGTGAACGAGGAGCCTCCGTGAACAAGAACGCGCGGGCGGGCGCACGCGCCGACGATACGGCCGGACTCGACCCGAGGCGGTGGAAGGCCCTGTGGGTCACGCTCGCCACCGGGTTCATGAGCCTGCTCGACGTGACGATCGTGGCCGTGGCGCTGCCGTCGATGCAGCGGGACCTGACGGCCTCGCCAGCCTCCGTGCAGTGGGTCGTCTCCGGCTACGCCCTGTCGTTCGCCCTCGCCCTGGTCCCGGCGGGCCGGCTGGGCGACGCGGTGGGACGGCGCAAGATCTTCCTGTGGGCCCTGGCCGGCTTCGTGATCTGCAGCGCCGGAGCGGGCGCCGCGCCCACGATCACCTGGCTCGTCGTGGCCCGGATCGCGCAGGGCGCCTGCGCGGGCTGCCTCGCCCCGCAGAACTCGGCGCTGATCCAGCAGATGTTCCGAGGGGCCGAGCGAGGCCGCGCCTTCGGATTCCTCGGCGCCACGGTGGGCATCTCCAGCGCGGTGGGCCCCGTCACCGGAGGCCTGATCCTGGCGCTGGCCCACGGCACCCAGGGCTGGCGCTGGATCTTCTACGTCAACGTGCCGATCGGGGCGCTCGCGCTGCTGCTCGGCCTCCGCCTGCTGCCCCGCGTGGCGCGGGGCCGCCGGGAACACCTGGACCTGCCCGGCGTGATCCTGCTGGGCGCCGGGGTGCTGGGCCTGATGCTGCCCCTCGTATTCGCCGACAGCGGGGGAGTGCGCCGCCTGTGGTGGCTTTTCGTGGTGGGCCTGGTGCTCCTGGTGGCCTTCGCCCGCTGGGAGCGGCGGGTCGCGGCGCGCGACGGCGGGCCGCTGCTGGATCCACGGCTCCTGACCTGCACCCGCGGCTACGCGGCCGGCACGGCGCTGGGCACGCTGTACTTCGTGGGGTTCAGCGGGGTGTGGCTGGTGTTCGCCCTGTTCTTCCAGGACGGCCTCGGTTACGCACCATTGGCCTCGGGTCTCGCGGTGACCCCGTTCGCGATCGGTTCGGCGGCCGCGGCGGTGGTCGCGGGCCGGCTGGTGGAGCGGTTCGGACGGCTGCTGACCGTCTGGGGGCTGGTCACGGTCGTCCTCGGGCTCGCGGCCACCGCGCTGATCCTGCGATCGGCTCCGCCGGACGTCATGGCGTGGTGGGCCGCGCCCGCCCTGTTCGTGGGCGGCGTGGGCAGCGGCTGCGTCATCTCCCCGAACGTGACGATGGCGTTGAGTGACGTACCGGTGCGGATGGCCGGGGCCGCGGGCGGCGCACTGCAGACCGGACAGCGGCTCGGGGGAGCGGTGGGCACGGCCGCCCTGCCGGGCCTGTTCTACATGGTGCTCGCGGAGAACGGGAAGGACTACCGCGAGGCCGTGGCCTTCGCCGTCGGCTGCGCCCTTGTGGCCCTGCTGGGGGCCCTGGCGCTCGCCGTCCTCGACTTCCGCCGCTACCGGCACCCCCGCGGCCGGCGCGGTCCGCGCCGGGTCAGCGCCGAGCACACCGGTGCGGGCCACGGCTGACGCCGCTGGTCACTCGTCGTGATCGCTGGCGTGATCGGGAGGTTTGGCCGCCGCCCCGCCGAGCACCCGCATGGTGACACCGACACCGATTCCGCTGGGAGTGAGCGACTGTGGCTGGTGACCAGAAGGGCAAGGCCAAGAAGGAACAGATGAAGGGCAAGGCCAAGGAGACGATCGGCCGCACGGTGGGCAACGAGAGGATGACCGCCGAGGGACAGGCCGAGAAGGCCAAGGGCGACGCCCGCCAGGCCAAGGAGAAGACGAAGGACATCTTCAAGGACTGACGCCGGCCGGCGAGAACGGCGACCCGAGCGCCCTCGGACCGAATCCTCGCCGGACGAATCCGGGAGCGCCGTCGGACGGCATGAACGATCCCAGCGGGACCCCCACTCGTCGAGTGGGGGTCCCGCCGGCGTGTTCCCGGACAGCGGAGCCGGCCGCCGGGCCCCCACCACGGGCAGCCGGTGACGGCCGCGCCGCGCCGAGGCGACCGCGGAGACCAGGGCCATCGCCGCGGCCATGGTGTCGGCGAGCCGGCCGACGGACTCGGTGTGCCGCGCGGCCGGCATGTCGCGTCCGGCGGCGGTGCCGGCGACCACGCAGCGGCGCCGGTCGACGGGGTGCGGGGAGCGCAGGACCCTCGCCGCGCTGTTCGAGCGCGGCGAGGGTCGCCGCCATCGCCTGCCGCCTGACGCGCTCCAGTTCGGCCAGTGCCTCCCCGGGCGGTGGTTCAGCGGTCCCGGAACACCTCCGCGGCCTGGAGCCTGCGCAGGTCCTCGACGACGCGCTGCTGCTGCCCGGCCCGCTCGAAGAGGTCGTCCAGCCGCCGCGGATCCAGGCGCGTGTCCCGGTCGGCGAGTCCGCGCAGCACCTCCCACGCACAGGCCTTTCCCCGGATGCCAAGCTGGAGCAGCTCCAGCTCCAGCAGGGTGCTCAGCGGAGAACGCCGCACCAGTCCGCCGTTGCTCTTCAGCCGCGCGGCCCGTTCGCCGAGGCGGCCGGCGTACACCTTGTAGCGCCGTACGGGGATCTGGAGCCGACGCATGATCTCCAGCAGGCTCCTGCGGTCCTCGGCGATCTCGGCCGCGATCGGGGCCATCGCGTCGCCGATCTCCGAGCCGCGGGTCGCCATGGCCAGGTGGCGGGAGCGCTCCGTGCCCGCGGTGGCGCCCGCCAGGTGGTCGTTGAGGTAGATCCCGAGCAGTTCGTGACCGGACTGCCCGGTGAACACCGGGAGACGGGTACCGGCGTGGGCGTGCTCGCGCATGGTGTCCTCTCCGTTGTTCATCCGCCGTTGCGGGCGGGCAGCTTGGCGCGCAGGCCGCCGACCGCGGCGGCCGGGCGTGCCGTCGCCCGTACCGAGCGGCGCACCAGCCGCGCCTCGCGCTGCAGCTCGTGGGCCGCGTGACGGCCGCGCCACAGCAGGGACGGCGCGCTGCCGGTGTCGTCGGCCGCGATCAGCAGGCCGCCCAGCATGGACAGGTTCTTCAGGAAGTGGATGCGCTGCTGGACGCGGCTCGCGTCGTCCTCCGCCTCCCAGAAGCGGTGCCCGGCGATGGTGGTGGGTATGAGGGTCCCGGCCAGGGCCGCGGCCGACAGCCGCGGGAACCACCCCAGGCCGAGGAGCACGCCCGCCACGACCTGGACGCCGCCGCTGAGCCGTACGACCTGCTCGGTACGGTCCGGCAGCACCGCCACTCGGTCGGTGATGGGCCGTACGACGGGTTCGGCGATCGGCGCCAGCTCCTCGGGACTGCGGAAGGAGCCGATGCCTCCGACGACGAACATGGAGGCGAGCAGAGGCCGACCGGCCACGCGCAGCAGACTCATGGTCCTCTCCAGGGGTGAGCGGTACGTATGCGGCGTTCCCCGGGTTCCCGGCCCACGCCAGGACAATCGGCTCATGCGTCCCGGAGGCACTCGGTGGTGTGCCGTCGCCTGGCCGGGGAACCCGGTGGCGGTCCAGCGGTACGACCTCCAAGGTCCAGCAGCAAGGAGCCCGGCCATGGGACACGGCGGAGACGTCATTCAGGAACTGACCACAGACCACCGCGAAGTGGAGGAGATCTTCGCGCAGATGGAGGCCCTCCCCATGGGGAACTCGCGGCGCAAGGACCTGGCCGACCAGGCCACCATCGAACTGGTCCGCCATTCCGTGGCCGAGGAGATGCACCTGTACCCGGCGGTGCGTCACTACGTCCGCGACGGCGACGCGATCGCCGACCGCGAGGTCCAGGACCACGCCGAGGCCGAGCGGACCATGAAGGACCTGGAGGGCCTGGCCGCGGACGACCCCCGGTTCGACGAGCTCGTCGGCCGTCTGATGCGGGAGATCCGCGAGCACGTCACCGACGAGGAACAGAACCTCTTCCCGCTGCTGCGGGACTCCACCAAGCCCGAGGAACTGGAACAGCTCGGCGAGAAGGTGCGCTCGGCCAAGAAGACCGCCCCGACCCGTCCCCACCCCGCCGCTCCGGACACGCCGCCCCTGAACAAGCTCCTCGCGCCCGGCGCCGGCCTGGTCGACCGGATCCGGGACACCGTGACCGGGCGCGGCCAGACCGGCTGAGGTCCGCGCGCCGCACCGGCGGCGCGCGGAACACCGCTCACGGGGCCGTCGCGGCCGGCACCGCCCGACGGCCCCGTAGGCATGCCCGTACGCCTGTGCCGAAGGTGCACCCAGAGGTCCGCATCCGGTAGTCGTCGCGCCCGTGCGGACCCCCGCCGCGGCCGCTACCTTCGTTTCGAAGGCACGCCGAATCCGCGGGGAGGGCTCGTTCAGCCCCAGGGAGGCGATGTGAGGCCGCACCACGCACAGGAGCACGCGGGACACACGGGGCACGCGGGGAGGGGCTTTGCGCACGGCCCCGCCCGCAGGCGTTTCCTCTGTCTGTGCGCCGGGGCCGGACTGGGCGCGGCGGCCGTCGCCTGCGACCACACGTCCGCGAACCGGCCGTCCGCCGGCACCGACAGCCGCCGCCCGGAGGCCGACCGGGACCGCCCGGGCACCCGGGACTGGCGGATCGGCTCCACGGGCCCGCCCGACGCGGTGGCCGGATACACCGACCGCATCAGCGTCACGCCGGGCCAGGAGTGCGGCCTGCACGTGTCGACCACGGCGTCGTCCTTCCGCGTCTCGGCCTTCCGCGTCGGCTGGTACGGCGGCAGCCACGCCCGCCTCGTCTGGTGCTCCCGCCCCGTGCGCGGACGCGCGCAGCCCGCCGCCCGGACGCTGCCGGCGACCCGCACCGTACGTGCCGACTGGCCCCGCACCCTGGCCTTCAGCACCGAGGGCTGGCCCGAAGGCGCCTACCTGCTGCGCCTCGACGCCGACAACGGCCATCAGCGGTACGTCCCGCTGATCGTGCGCTCCACGCACGGCGCCGGCCGCACCGTACTCCTGCACGCCCCGGCGACCTGGCAGGCGTACAACAGGTGGGGCGGCTCCAGCCTGTACGACGGCGCCTTTGGCGCGTACGCGACCCGCTCCCTCGCCGTCAGCTTCGACCGGCCCTACGACGCCGACGGCGCCGAGAAGTTCCTGGTGTACGAGTGGGCGGCCGTGGTCCTCGCCGAACGCCTCGGCATACCTCTGGCGTACACCACCGGCACCGACCTGCACCACGACCCCGGCGTGCTGCGCGGCGCCACCGCGCTCGTCTGCCTGGGCCACGACGAATACTGGACGCCCGAGCAGCGCCGGCACGTCGCCGAGGCCCGCGACGCGGGCTCCAACGTGGCCTTCCTCGGCGCCAACACCTGCTTCCGCCGGATCCGCCTGGAGGGGAACGGCGCGGGGGCCGGGCGCACCGTCGTCTGCTACAAGTCCTCCTACCGGGACGACCCCTGCTACCCGTCCCGTCCCGCCCAGGTCACCACCGACTTCCGGCAGGCCCCGGACGCCGACCCCGAGTCGTCCCTCACCGGGGTCCTCTACGAGGGCTATCCGGTGGACGCCCCGTACGTCGTGCGCGCGGCGGACCACTGGCTGTACGAGGGAACGGGAGCACACCCCGGCGAGAGCTTCGACCACCTGGTCGGAGTGGAGTACGACAGGGTCACCCCCGGCTCGCCCGTCCCCGCACCGCTGGAGATCACCGCGCACTCGCCACTGGTGTGCGCCGGCAACCGCAGCCACAGCGACTCGGCGTACTGCACGGTGCCGAGCGGGGCGGGCCTCTTCGCCACCGGCACCATGCGCTGGGTGGAGGCACTGATGGCCGGCACCCCCGAGGGCGGCCGCGACCACGGCATGGACGCCCGCACCCGGGCCTTCGTCACCCGCACCACGGAGAACCTGCTGCGCGCCTTCGCCGAGGGCCCGGCGGCGCGGCACCGGCCGGCCCCCCGCCCCGACGCACGGCAGTTGTACGGCCCGCCGGAGTGACCGGCCCTCCGGGTCAGCGGGAGGCCAGGGCCGCCTCCAGGGTGGGGTAGCAGGGTATGAGCGTGTCCACGCCGACGAGTTGGAGCACCCGCAGCACCGCCTCCTGCGGTGCGGCCAGACGCAGTCGGGTGCCGCCCGCCTGCGCGGCCTGGTGGGCGGTGATGAGGGCGTTGATTCCGCTGGAGTCCATGAAGGTCACGTCGCCGAGGTCGACCACCGTGCCGGGCGCGGACCCGGGACAGGACAGCAGCGCGTCGCGCAGATGTGCGCTGCTGTCGAGGTCGACCTCTCCGGCGAGGGCCACGACACAGCTGCCGTCGTCGGCCGTGGTACGGGTGATCAGCAGGCGCTCGGGCACCGCCGGTCCCTCGGTCTCTGCCACACTGCCCTCACTTCTCGTGAACATCCGGCCCTGGTCAGGGTGTTGTCGGCCATGATGTTAGGGCTTCGTGAAGCCGGGGGTGAGGGGGTGTCCAGAAGCCCGCCCCCTCTCGTCCCAGCCCTGCCGCGCACGCCGGTGCTCGCCCGGTGAAGAATCCTCGCCGGCGGACCCGGCCCGCGGGTCGCTACCCTCCGACGCCCGCCCGCAGTGCTGGGATGAATCCGGCAGAACGGCAGAAAGGGGTCGTGGTGGAAGGCGAGTTGGTGTCGGGCCCCGGGAGCGCCGCGACGGACCGCTTCGCACTGGCCCGGCGGGCGGTCGCCGCGATCGGTACGACCCTCGACGACCGCAGGACGGCGGCCGAACTCGCCGCCTTCCTGGTCGAGGAGCTGTGCGACTCGGCGACCGTCGATCTCTACGGCCCGCAGGAGGGCCGCCGTGAGACGGGCGAGTCCCTGCACTCCGCCGCCGTGGCCGGGCGGCGCGACCTGCTCGACAGCCTGGAGAAGGCCCCGCGCGACCGGGTGTCCGTCCGCGCCCTTGACGCGGGCCACCCGATCACGGCCTCGTCCAGCCACGGCGGCGCGGCCCTGGTGACCCTGTCGGTGCCGCTGCTCGCCTGGGACCGGGTCTACGGCGTCGCCCTCGCCCTGCGGGCCGACCGGCCTTTCGCCGACGACGAGACCGCGGCCGTCCATTACGCGGCGCGGCTGGCCGCCGCGCACATGCGGCACTCGGAGGAGCAGCGCGAGGCCGGCCCGCGGGTGTGGGACCTGCGGAAGGTGCTGCCGGCCGACCCGGAGCGTACGCACCCCGAGGTGGAGCTGGCGGTGCGTCACGTGCCCTGCGGCACGGGCGGGCGCGTCGGGGGCGACTGGTGCGAGACCCTGCACCTGCACTCCGGCCGCGTCCTGCTGGTCGTCGGTGAGGTCATGGGCCACGGCCTGGACGCGGCGGTCGACATGAACGCCTACCGCTCCACGCTGCGGTGCGTCGCCTCCACCGACCTGGCGCCGCACGGCATCCTGCGCCGGCTGGACGCCATGATGTCCGCGGAGAGCGGTCGCCGCCCGGCGGCCTGCCTGCTGGCCCTGCTGGACCCGGCGGACGGCACGGCCCAGCTGGCGAGCGCGGGACACCTGCCGCCGGTCGTCTTCCACGCCGACGGCACAGCCGGGCCGGTCCCGCTGCGGGTGGGTCCCCCGATCGGCACCGGCCCCGGCAGCGGGCTCGCCGCCCACGAGGCGACGAGGCTGCCCCTCGCGCCCGACGACACGCTGGTCGTGTTCACCTACGGACTGATCGCGCGGCGCGGCGAGGACATCGACACCTCGCTCGCCCGGCTCTCCGGCCTGCGCCCGGGGCCGGGCGCGGGAGCCGGCGAACTCCTGGACGGCATCCTCGGCGAATTCCTGTGCGTCCCGGCCCCGGACGCCGCCCGGACGGACGACGACGTCACCGCAGTCGCAGCCCGCCTGCGCCCCGGCCTCTGAGGGGCCCGCTGCCGGCCGCCTTCACCGGCCGTCGCCCGGCGCGGACGGGAGAGGGCCGGCGCGCACCGCGCCGGGCGCCCGCTGAGCCCCGCCCGGCGGGGGCGGGGCAGGGGCTGACGCCGCCGCTTGGGCCGTTGTGCGGTGCGGGCGGACACTGGAGGGCATGACCGATGGGCGGGAAGGCGCGGCGCGCCCGGTGGGGCGCAGGGCCGTACTGCTGGGCATGGCGGGCGCGCTGCTCGGCCCGGCGGGCCGCACGGGCGCCGCCCCGGAGCCGAAGCCGGCCCCCTCCACGTCACCGTCCCCCACGCACACCGGGGCGGTCCTCCCGCACACCACCCTCTGGCGCCCCGGTCCGGCCGAGGTCCATCCGGAGGTGAAGCGTCGGGCCGTGGATCTGGTCGCGGCGATCGGCGACTGGCCCAGCGGCAGGGGCGGCGCGTCCGCGGCCCGTGCCAGGGTTGCCGCCCAGGGCCTGCCGACGGGTCTCGCGGCGCAGGCGGGTGCGCTGCTGCCGTTTGCCGACGAGGCCGTCCTGCAGGTGGTGAACGCCCAGTACGGCGGGATCCTCGCCGACTCGGCGAGCGTGCTGGTGGTGTGCCGGCAGTGGACGCGGCACGGCGGCGCCGTCCGTCCGGGCGGCACGACGGTCGACGTACGGCTCGCGCGGTCCAGGACCGGATGGACGGTCACCGCGCTGCACCCGGCCCGGCCGGGCCCGCCGGAGGCCTCGCCGCCGGCCGGGGTGCGGCGTACGTCGGCCGACTCCCGGATCGTGCTGCCGCCCGCGGCGGAGGCCGACCTGAGGAGCGGCCGGATCCACGACAGCGTGCCCACCGCGATGCTGCGTCTGGCGGACACCTACCGGATGTACGTCAGTGTGGTCCGTTCGGGGCATCCACTGGACGTCTTCGGCACCAGCCGGCCCAGCGACCACCCGCGCGGGCGCGCCTTCGACGTCTGGCAGATCGACGGCCACGCGGTCGTGGACCCGGCCACCCCCCGCTCCCTCGTCGAACGCTTCATGCGCGACGCGGCGGCCGCCGGCTCCTACAACGTCGGCGGTCCCGTACTGCTCTCCGGTGGCCGCACCCCGAACCAGTTCTTCAGCGACGCCACCCACCACGACCACGTCCACATCGGCTTCCGCACCTGAAGAAGCCCCGGCGTGACGGGAGAGGTTCAGTCGTCACCCCGCGCATCCGCTTCCGTCGGTGCGCCACGGCCCACGGTCAACGACCAGCGCACGGCCTGGGGCGCCTCGATCGTCACGACTCCACCGCGCTCCACCCCGGACACGGCGAACTCGTTGGAGACGGTGCTGACCTGGCCGGCATCGCACTCCAGGGGGAACGAGACGTGCACGGGCCGCACCGCCACCGTGATCCTTCCCTTGCCCTGGCAGCTCACCGCGACGGTGAGGGCGTCACCTTTCCTGCCCTTGTCGTACGGAACGACGGCGTTCCCCGCGGTCACCTTCTGGCGGCCCGCGAGTGACGCGCCGGGTTCCGGCTCCGGCGGCTTCAGCGGGGAGGGCCGCGTGGTGCCGGGCACGGTGCCGTCCGTTGCCGGGACCGGCGTCGTCGAGTCCTGGGGCTGCGGGGGCAGCGCCGTGTGCGCGGGGTCCGCGCTGCACGCGGAGACGGATAGAAGTACCGTGGCGCAGGCGATGCTCACCGCCGTACGGGTTCGGCAGGACATATCAGCTCTCCGAGGCAGCCGGCCGACATGATGCGGCATGTGGATGATGACCTTGCGTGTGCCGTCCGGCCGGCAGCTGTCGAGATCATGTCAGCACGTCGAGCGATCCACCAGCCATTCAAGTCCTTTCTGAGCAAGACCTGAGCCGGGCCGGTCGACCGACACCCCGCCCGACTCCGCGGGCGGGGGTCAGGACAGGGCCATCATGAGGGCGGCCGCCACGGTGAGGGCCGCCAGCGGCAGCATGATCGGTCGTGCGCGTTCCCACCATGCGGGCCAGTCGTCGGTCCGGTGCCAGAGGCGGCCGATGCGGAGCCCGGCGTCCGGACCGGTCAGGGCCCGGCCGGAGCCGAGCAACGAGCGGCACCAGGGGCATTCGCCGTCCTCCCACGCTTCCATGCCGCGCTCAACGACACCCGCGGGACCGGGCAACGCCCACGCCCACCATCGTGATCCCGCCGTCACCGAGCCGTGAGCAAGCGGTGCCCCGCGCGGTCCGGGCCGGGCCCCGGGGAACGGCCCGGCCCCCTCTCCGTCCGGGCTCACGGACCCGGCAGCCCACGCGGCACGGGCACGGCCGGAACCGCGGGAACCACCCGCGCCGCCGCTTCCGGCGGCCTCTCCCCGGAGCCGACGCCCCAGGGCCGCAGCAACGGCGAACCGGGCTCCCGCCCAGCGGACGCGACGGCCGGGGCCGGCGAACCGGCGTCCGCGAAGGACGCCCACTGGACCGGGGACGGTTCGGGCGCGCGCCGCCCGCTGACGCGCGGTGGCGCCGAGGCGTGGGGCGGCGAGTGGGCCGGTGCCGGGTCCGAAGGCCCGCCGGTCAGTTCCGCGTAGGGCCGTTCCGCGGGGAGGTGGCCGAGCGAGCGCGGCACGGCCCCAGAAGTGCTCTCCATGCCGGAGCAAACGGCGCTCACACCGCCCGCGTACGCCTCATGCCGCACTCCCTCACCACATCAGGTGAGGACATCGCTCGAACGGCCGCCTCCGCTCATGCGACAAGCAGCCCAGGGCGCCCTCCCGGGCCTCCGTCAGTTCTTCCCGGGGGTCAGCTCGGCGAGCAGCAGCGTCCGGTCGTCCGTCACGTCGTCGGCGCCGTCGTGAGCGGCGTCGGCCAGCAGCCGCCGGCACAGCGACGGCAGCGCGTCCGGGTGCCCGGCGTCCGTCACGTCGTCGGCCCCGGCGTCCAGGGCGTGGGCGAGGCGCGCGATGCCCTGGTCGATGTCATGGGTACGGGACTCCACCAGGCCGTCGCTGTAGAGCAGCAGCAGGGTCGGCTCGGACAGGTGCAGCACGGTCGGCTCGTAGGGGCCCGTGGCCAGCCCCAGGGGGAGACCGGCGGAGGCGAGCGCCACCGGCGCCGCCGGGCGGCCGGGGCCGCGGATCAGGGGCGGTGGATGGCCGGCGCCGACGAACGTGCAGGTGTGCAGTTCCGCGTCCCACTCAGCGTAGATGCAGGTGGCGAAGGAGGCCCCGGGCGTGGTGCCGGCGACGGCGTCCAGCCGGTCCATGAGCTCGGCCGGCGGGATGTCGAGCGCCGCGAGGGCACGGACGGCGGTCCGCAGCTGGATCATGGCCACGGCGGACTCCGGTCCGTGTCCCATGGCGTCGCCCACGATCATGGCCAGCCGCCCGTCCCCCCGGGGCAGCACGTCGTACCAGTCGCCGCCGATGACGTTGTCCTGCCCGGCCGGCCGGTAGCCGTGCGCGACCCGGCAGCTCTCGAAGGTCTGTCCGGTCTCCGGGAGGAGACTGCGGCGGATGGCCAGCGCCGTGCGGCGCTCGCGTTCGTAGCGGCGGGCGTTGTCGAGGGCGACACAGGCCCGGGCGCCGAGCGACTCCACCGCCACCGCCTCGCCGCGCGTGAAGGGCTCCTTGCCGGGACCGCGTGTGCAGGCGATGAAACCGACCGCCGCGCCGCGCAGCCGCAGCGGGACGATGAGGAACCCGGCGCTGTGCAGCAGAGCGTCCACGCCCGCGTCGTCCGGGTCGGTGCCGCGCAGCCGCTCGAAGGTGTGCCGGTCGACGCCGTCGAGCAACTGGGTCTGCCCGGTCGCCACGGCACGCGCGTACGGCGTGTGGCGCGGGAAGACCAGCACCTCCCCGACCGGCAGCAGATGCTCCCAGTCCTCCGAGCTGTCCGACCCTATGCGCAGGGCGAGCCGGCGCGCCTCGATCTGCGGCGGGTCGGCCGCCGTGCGCGCGTTCTCCTCCAGCAACCAGCGCTGGAGCAGGTACACCGAGGCCGCGTCGCAGAAACCCGGCGCGAGCGCGTGCACGACATGACGGCCGGTCAGGTGCAGGTCCAGCTCCGAGCCGATGGCGTCGGCCGCGGGGGAGAAGTACGAACGGCGGCGGAGCGGCGCTGTGGGGGGTGGGTCTTCGGGGTGGCCGCGTTCTGTGTTCCGCAGGATCGTGTGCCTTCCGGGTGGGGCCGGTGGGCCGGAGGTCCGGTGGGGCGGGGACGGACGGGCCGGTCGGACCGGTCGGGCGGTACGGCGTGGTATGCCACTGGCAACTATATGATGCACAGTCAATGTCGTTTAATAGTAGGGGAGTTGGCGGATGCGGGACGGAGAGGGGCTGCCCCGGGGTGTCGATCCGGGCAAGGCCAGCGTGGCCCGGATGTACGACGCCATGCTGGGCGGCGAGCACAACTTCGCCATAGACCGGGAGGCGGTGGCCGCCTTCACGGCGATCGATCCCCAGGTGCGCACCCTGGCCCGCGCCAACCGCGCCTTCCTGGGCCGCGCCGTACGGTTCCTGGTGGACGCCGGGGTACGCCAGTTCATCGACCTCGGCTCCGGGATCCCCACCCAGGGCAATGTGCACGAGGTCGCCCAGGCCGCCAGTCCCGGTGCCAGGGTGGCGTACGTCGACAACGACCCGGTCGCGGTCGCGCACAGCGAGGCGCTGCTCGCCGACAACCCGGACGCGGCGATCGTGGCCGCCGACATCCGCGATCCCGCGGGGATACTCTCCGCGCCGCAGGTGAGCAAGCTCATCGACTTCAACGAGCCCGTCGCCGTACTGATGATCACGATCCTGCACTTCGTCACCCCGCAGGAGGACCCCGGCGGGATCGTGGCCGCCTTCCGGGACGCACTGCCCGCGGGCAGCTGGCTGGCCCTGACCCACGCCACGGACGAGGACCGTCCGGACACGGCGGCGGCGGTCGGGCAGCTGTACCGGGACCGGGCCACCTCGCCGGTCACGGCACGCTCCCACGACGAGATCGAGTCCCTCTTCGACGGCTTCGACCTGGCGGAGCCGGGGCTGGTCCATGTTCCGCTGTGGCGCCCCGACCGGGAGGAAGAGGTCCCGGAGGACCCGTCCCAGTTCTGGGTGTACGCCGGGGTGGGCCGCAAGGACGTGTGAACGGCGGGCGGGGGGCCCGGGTGACGCCGTGGCGGTCACCCGGGCCCCCGCCCGTGACGGCTCAGGCCGGCCGTATCGCGCTGTGGATGGCCTGCGGGCCCGCGAAGAAGATCGACTCCTCGCGTATCGACGCACCCGGACTCGGGGCGTGGATCATGGTGCCGTTGCCCGCGTACAGGCCCACGTGGCTGACCTCGCCGTAGAAGAAGATCAGATCCCCCGGCTCCAGTGCGGCGAGCTCGATCGCCGCGCCGGAGCCGACCTGTTCGTGGGTGGTGCGGGGCAGGGCCACGTCCGCGGCCCGCCAGGCGGCCTGGGCGAGGCTCGAGCAGTCGTAGGAGCCCGGACCGGTGGCTCCCCACACGCACGGCTTGCCGATCTGCGCGCGGGCGAAGGCCAGTGCCTTGGCGGCCTTCCGCCCGTAGGCCGAGGCCGGGCTCTCGGCTACCGCGGAGCCGGGGGCGGCTCCGGCCTCACCCGCCGCTCCCGGGGAGCCCGGAGCGGACGGGACCCCCGCCTGGCTGGCGTCGAAGAGCGAGTTGCCGTCCAGTGGCGGGGTCGTGTCGAAGAGTCCCGTGGCATGCTGCTGCCACTGCGCCGCCTCCGGCTGAGGCACGGGCTCCCCGGGCACGGCGTGCCGGGCCAGCATCTCGCCGGCCTGGGCGAGCTTGCTCCGCATCCGCTCCTTGGCGGGCCGCTGCACCGCGGCGCCTTGCCAACGACGCCCCGGCCCGGCCCCGCCCGCAAACGGCGCGACGGGGCCGGTGGGCGGGGCCGCAGCACCCGGGCTCCCGGCGGCAGCCTCCACGGCCCCACCGGAGAGCGCGTCCAGGCCGCCGGCAAAGGGCGCCGCCTGCATGGTGCCGGCCACAGGAGCCTGCATGGCTCCAGTGGGCGGCGGCTGCATGGCGCGGTCGGGGAGCACCCCCAGGGTGCCGGTGCTCGGCGCTTCGATGGTCCCTGCGGGGGGTGCGCCGATGGTTCCGTTCGGCAGCGGGCCCAGGCTGCCGGTGGGCGGTGGCTGCATGGCGCGGTCGGACAGTGCCCCCATGGCGCCGGTGGGCGGCTCCATGGCCCCGTTGGGGAGCACCCCCATGGTTCCTGTGGCGGGCGCGCCGCCGGTTGCGCTCGGGAGCACCCCCAGGCTGCCGGTCGGGGGCGGCTGCATGGTGCGGTTGGGGAGTACTGCCATGGTGCCGGTCGTCGCGGCTTCCATGGTTGCTGCGGGGGGCGCGCCGGTGGTTGCGTTCGGGAGCGGGCCCAGGCTGCCGGTGGCGGGCGGTTGCATGGAGCGGTCGGTGAGTGCACTCATGGTGCCTGTGGTCGGCTGCATGGTGCCGTCGGGGAGCGCGCCCATGGTGCCGGTGGGCGGCTGCATGGTGCGGTTGGGGAGTACTGCCATGGTGCCGGTCGTCGCGGCTTCCATGGTTGCTGCGGGGGGTGCGCCGGTGGTTGCGTTCGGGAGCGGGCCCAGGCTGCCGGTGGCGGGCGGCTGCATGGAGCGGTTGGTGAGCGCGCCCAAGGTGCCGGTGCCCAGCTGCGTGCCGTCGGGAAGCGCGCCCATGGGGCCGGTGGGCGGCTGCATGGCCCCGTCGGGAAGCGCACCCATGGTTCCGGTGGTGGGCGTCGGTGTCGTGGTGCCGGTGGGCGGTGGCGGTTGCATGGGGCGGGCGGTCAGTTCCGCCACGGGCAAGGCGGCGGGCAGCTCCGGGGTGGCCCGTGCCGCGGCCGGCAGTTCGGGGGCCGAGGCCGCCGGGCCGGCGGGCAGCTCCGGCCGGGGTGCCCTGCCCGCGTCGAGCGCCAGTCCCTCGCGGACATCCGCCGGACGCCTGCCCGGCGCCGCGGCAGGGGAGCCGGCCGGTTTCGGCATACGGTCCGGCGGCAGGACCGCCGGCCTGGTCGGACCCAACTGGGCACGCCCCACGTCGAACCACTTCCGGGCCATCCGGTCCACCGCCGGATCGGAGCCCCCGGAACCGCCCCAGGCAGCCGAACCCCGCCGCGTACGAGCGCTGTTGCTCATCGCGCGCGTGGCGTTGAAGTTCCCCGTGGCGTTCTCCGCCTGGTCGTAGAGGCTGCTGATCCGCTGCTGGACCTCGGCGCGGCTCGGCCTGTCGTCGCTCGGTCGTTCCGGCGTCAAGAAGGACGCACCCCTCCCATGGGCCGCCTACCGGTTCTGCTCTCGGCATCGGGCGGACGTTCTGCGGAAGGCGTGCCCCGCGGCCCTTGTCCCGAGGGACAGTTGGACCGCTTCACCCCGAGGTTGGTCGGTTCCCCGGCTCCGGTCGCTGCGGGGGCGTACCGGACTCGGCGGAGGTCGCACGATCCGACGCGACTCGCCGGAGGCAATCGTGCGGCCTGCTCGTCAACTTAGCGAACGTGTGTACCCGGTGTGAAGATTGAAGTGTGGAATGTCCGATACGTATTCGTGACCTTCCCGTGAGCTGCCTCACTTCCGGACGCCGGAGGCCGGGGAGGGCCCCCTGGTGGGCGGCGCGGGCGCAGGCGCGGTGCCAGGCTGGAGGCATGCAGGAGTCGTACGAATCCAGGGACGCCGGGTCCGGCGGGCCGACGCCGGCCGGGGCGGCGCGGGTGCTGGTCGTCGAGGACGACGCCACGGTCGCCGAGATCGTCTCCGGCTACCTGGACCGCGCGGGCCACGTCGTCGACCGTGCGGGGGACGGGCCGACCGCGCTCGCCCGCGCCGCCGCCCACTGGCCGGACCTGGTCGTACTCGACCTGATGCTGCCCGGCATGGACGGCCTGGAGGTGTGCCGCCGGATACGCGGGCGGGGCCCGGTGCCGGTCATCATGCTCACGGCCCGCGGCGACGAGGAGGACCGCATCCTGGGCCTCGAGGTCGGTGCCGACGACTACGTCACCAAGCCGTTCAGCCCCCGCGAACTCGTCCTGCGGGTGGAGTCGGTGCTGAGGCGCACCCGGCCCGCGACCGTGCCGCCGCCGCTCGCCGCCGCCGGACTCGCCATGGACCCGGCAGGGCGCCGCGCCACCAGGAACGGCACCGAACTCGCGCTCACCCTGCGAGAGTTCGACCTGCTCGCCTTCTTCCTGCGCCACCCCGGCAGGGTGTTCAGCCGCGAGGACCTGATGCGGGAGGTGTGGGGTTGGGACTTCGGCGACCTGTCCACGGTCACCGTCCACGTCCGGCGGCTGCGCGGCAAGATCGAGGACGACCCGGCCCGGCCCCGCCTCATCCAGACCGTGTGGGGCGTGGGCTACCGCTTCGACCCCACCGGACACGAGGGGAGTTGACGGTGCGCGAGCCCCTGTTCATCGCCCTGTACGCCTTCCTCGGCGCCGCCGTGGCCGGACTGGCCGGGGCGGGCGCGCTGCGGCTGATCCGGCGGCGCTCGCTGACGGCCTCCCTCGCCGTGGTCGCCGCCGTGGCGGTGGGCGCGATGCTGGCCGGCACCCTGGCCGTGGCCCAGGCGATGTTCCTGTCCGCGCACGACCTGTCCGTCGTCACCACCGTCGTGGCGATGGCGGCGGTGGTGTCCCTGGCCACCGCGCTGCTCCTGGGCCGCTGGGTCGTGGCCCGCAGCCGCGAGCTCGCCCGAGCGGCCCGCACGCTCGGCGAGGGTGGCGGCTTCGCCGCGCCCCACGGCCCGGCGACCGCCGAACTGGATTATCTGAGCAGCGAGTTGGCGGCCACCGGTGCCCGGCTCGCCGAGTCCCGGGAGCGGGAGCGTGCCCTGGAGTCCTCCCGCCGGGAACTCGTCGCCTGGATCTCCCACGACCTGCGCACCCCGCTCGCCGGACTGCGTGCCATGTCCGAGGCGCTGGAGGACGGGGTGGCCGCCGACCCGGACCGCTACCTGCGGCAGATCCGCGCCGAGGTGGAGCACCTCGACGCCATGGTGGGCGACCTGTTCGAGCTGTCCCGCATCCACGCCGGCTCCCTCGCCCTCACCCGCTCCCGGATCTCCGTGTACGACCTGGTCGGCGACGCGCTCGCCGGGGCGGATCCGCTGGCGAAGGGACTCGGCGTCCGTCTCGTGGCCGGCCACGTCGAGCCGGTGCCGGTCGAGGTGGACGCGGAGGAGATGAACCGCGTGCTGGGCAATCTGCTGGTCAACGCGATCCGCCGCACCCCCGCCGACGGCACGGTCGCGGTCGCCGCCGAACGCGCGCCCGGCGGTGTCGTGCTGTCCGTCGAGGACAGCTGCGGCGGCATCCCCGAGGCGGACCTCGCGCGCGTCTTCGACACCGGCTGGCGCGGCACCCACTCCCGCACACCGCCCGCGGGAGCCGGCCTGGGCCTGGCCATCGTCCGCTGCATCGTCGAGGCGCACCAGGGCCGGGCCGCCGTACGCAACATCCCGGGCGGCTGCCGCTTCGAGGTGACCCTGCCGGCCCCGGAGGGCTGACCCCACCGGCGGGCGTGAGGCGCTCCCGCTCCCCGCGGTGCCACCGTGGCACCCTGGCCCCATGTGCGGTCGCTACGTCTCCACCCGAGGTCCGCAGGACCTGGTCCGGCACTTCCGGGTCACCGAGTGGCGCCCCGAGGAGGCGCTCGCGCCGAACTGGAACGTCGCCCCGACCGACGAGGTGTGGGCCGTTCTCGAACGGGCCCCGCGCGGGGACGGCACCCCGGCCGCCGTCCGAAGGGAGCTGCGGCCGCTGCGCTGGGGGCTGGTCCCGTCCTGGGCGAAGAACGTGAGGGCCGGCGCCCGGATGATCAACGCCCGAGTGGAGACCGTGCACGAGAAGCCGGCCTTCCGCCGCGCCTTCGTCAGGCACCGCTGCCTGCTGCCGGCCGACGGCTTCTACGAATGGCAGCAGATCAAGTCCCCGGACACCGGCAGGACCCGCAAGCAGCCGTACTACATCAGTCCCGAGGACGGCGAGCTGATGGCGCTCGCCGGCCTGTACGCGTACTGGCGCGACCCGCACGTGGCGCGGGACGACGACCCTGCCGCCTGGCTGACCACGTGCACCGTCATCACCACCGAGGCCACCGACGAGGCCGGCCGCGTCCACCCCCGGATGCCGCTGGCCCTCACCCCGGACCACTACGACGCCTGGCTCGACCCCCGCCATCGCAACGCCGGCGAACTGCGGGCGCTGCTGAGTCCCCCGGCGGGCGGCAGGCTCGGCGCCAGGCCCGTCTCCCCAGCCGTCAACAACGTGCGCAACAACGGCCCCGAACTGCTGGCGGAGACGACGCCCTGACAGGCCGGACCGCTCCGGCCCACCCGCGCGGCACCGTGCGCCGTACGGCACCCGTTCCCTCTGATGCCCCCGAAGACCGCCCACCCGGCCGAACTGCACCCCGGCCCCCGCCCGGCCGGACCTTACGGTGCTCAAGAGGGCTCAGGAGGCTCAAGAGGTTCAAGAGGGCCCGGGACGAAGGGGAGGCGCGGTGGCTGCTGCGGGCGCTCCGGCGGGCGGGCCGGGCCGCGGGCACCGGCCGGCCGGACGGACGCCCGGCAGCCGCCCGGCGCACTCCGTACGCCTCCCGCCGCACGCCCGGACCGCCCCGGCGGCCCGGAAGGCCGAGGGCACCGTTCCCTGGCTGCGGGTCGCCGCCGCCTACGCCTGGCGCCTCATCCTCGTCGGCATCGTCGTCTACGGTGTCTTCACCGTCCTCGGCCGCTTCCAGCTCATCGCCGTGGCCCTGTTCCTCGGCCTGGTCATCACCACGATCCTGCGCCCCCTCACCGACCTGCTGAACCGCTTCCTGCCCCGGGCACTCTGCGTCGCCGTCGCCCTGGTGGGCAGCATCCTGTGCCTGTCCGCCCTGCTGGCGTTCGTCGGCAACGCGGTGGCGGGGGAGTCGGCGAAGCTCGCGGGCGAGTTCGGCGGCGGCATCCACCGGATCGAGGAGTGGCTCCAGCGCCCGCCGTTCCGGCTCAGCCGGGGCAAACTGACCGACCTGCAGAAGCAGGTCCTGGCCTACCTGTCCGCCCACCGCGCCGGGCTCCTCAGCCGCGCGCTCAGCGGCTTCGGCAGGCTCGTCGAACTGGTCACCGGCGCCGCCCTCGCGGTCTTCTCCTCCGTCTTCTTCATCCACTCCGGCGAGAAGCTCTGGCGGTGGGCACGCGACCAGCTCCTGCCCGGCCGGGCCCGGCCGATGTGGGACCGGGCCGGGTACGCCGCCTGGCGGACGTTCGCCGGGTACACACGCGGCATCATCATCGTGGCGGCCACCAACGCCGTCCTCGTCGGAATCGCCCTGTCGGTGCTGCGCGTACCGCTCGCGCTGCCACTGTCGCTGCTGGTGTTCTTCGCCACGTTCGTGCCGCTCGTGGGCTCACCGGTCGCGCTGGCCGTGGCCACGGTGGTCGCCCTCGCGGCACGTGGCCCCCTCATCGCGCTGGCCGTGCTCGCCCTCATCGTCGTCATCGGCCAGCTCGAAGGACATGTGCTGCACCCGGTGGTCATGAGCTGGGCGGTGCGCCTGCACCCGCTCGTCGTCGGCGTCTCCGTCATCGCGGGCGGCATCGTCGCGGGCGTGGTCGGCGCCGTGGTGGCCGTCCCGTTCGTCTCCGTCACCTGGGCGGTCCTGCGCGCGCTGTGGCCCGCCCCGCCCTGACGTTCCGCTTCCGTTTCCTCGGCGGGGGCTTTTCGGCCGCGGCAGAAGGGGCACGCGTCCGTGATACGACCCCCGAGCGGAGGAACGGTGCCGTCATGGCCGAGTACGAACGTTCACGCACGATGCCGGCTCTGCCCGAGCACGTCTTCGACCAGGCCGCCGACATCGGCCGGTTCGACGCCTGGCTGCCCGGTGAACTGCACGTGCACGCGGAGCAGCCCCCCGCCGTCACGGTGCACGAGGACCAGACGGACCGGGACACCGCCGCCCAGCTGCGCGCCGAACGCGACCAGATGCGGATCGAGTGGGGCACCCGGGAGCAGGGCGGCTACGCGGGCTGGCTCCAGGTCGCCGGCATCGGCAGCGGGGCCAGCGAGGTGACCGTCCATCTGTCGTTCTTCGACGACCGCCACGATCCGGGCGAGCGGGCCGCCCGCGACGCCCTCGACAGCAGCCTGCGCCGCCTGGAGGAGCAGGTACGGCTGCGCACCGACCACACGGGCGGCTGACCGCCACGCTCCGGGCCACCCCTCGACATGCCGCGGTGTGGCGCCCCATGACGGGGCCCCGGCCACCGGGGTCTCGCCAGTCGGCGTCTCGGGAGGTCACAAGACGGGCAGGCGAGTGAGGCGGAGGCCTCGTCCGGTCGCGGCCGGGTACCCGAACGGCCGCCCGGAGGCGCGGCCGGGCGGCGCACGTGCGGAAGGCCGACCTGGCGTACGGCGTGTCATGCGGACGACCGCGGGCACTGGGGGACCATGGGCGGACATTGACACCCGCAAGGTCGGTCTGCGGACGGAGAGGCCAGGTGGAGCAGCAGGTCACGGGACAGCGAACGGGCCAGGAGACCGGTACGGACGCCCGCGGCGCCGCCCCGACCGGTCACGGCTCGACCGGTCACGGCCGTGCCGTGGGCGATGCCCGGCGGCGGATTCCCCGTACGGACGCCGTCCTGCGGGACGCGCGCCTGGCGGACGCGGCGGCGCGGCTCGGAGAGGGCCCGGTGAAGGCCGCGGTCCGGCAGGCACAGGAGCGGGCGCGCCAGGGCGCCATCGACCCCGAACAGGTGGCGGACACCGCCGTGGCGCTGCTGCCGCGGTCGGCCGGCGGGCTGCGCCCGGTGATCAACGCGACCGGCGTCCTGCTGCACACCAACCTCGGCCGTGCGTCGCTGTCCGCGGCGGCCCGGCAGGCGGTCCAGGACGCCGCCGGACCCACGGACGTCGAACTCGACCTCCGCACCGGCGTCCGGGCCCGCCGGGGCCGCACCGCCCTGGACGCGCTGCGCGGCCGGGTGCCCTCCGCCGCCGCGGCCCACGTCGTCAACAACGGCGCCGCCGCGCTCGTCCTCGCCGCCACCGCGCTCGCCGCGGGCCGGGAGATCGTCGTCAGCCGAGGCGAGATGGTCGAGATCGGGGACGGCTTCCGGCTGCCGGACCTCCTGGTCTCCACCGGGGCCCGGCTCCGCGAGGTCGGCACCACGAACCGTACGACCGTCCGGGACTACGCCGACGCGATCGGCCCCGACACGGCGTTCGTCCTCAAGGTCCACCCCTCCAACTTCCGTATCACGGGCTTCACCCGGGCCGCCGGGATCCGCGATCTGTCGGCACTGGGCGTGCCGGTGGTGGCCGACATCGGCTCCGGACTGCTCGCCCCCCATCCGCTGCTGCCCGAGGAGCCCGACGCGGAGACCCAGTTGCGGTCCGGCGCGGCACTGGTGACGGCAAGCGGCGACAAACTGCTCGGCGGCCCCCAGTGCGGGCTGCTCCTCGGCGACGCGGAACTCCTGCGCGTCCTCACCCGGCACCCCCTGGCCCGCGCCCTGCGGGTGGACAAGCTCACCCTGGCCGCGCTGGAGGCGACCCTGACGGGCCCGCGGACCCCGACGGCGGAGTTCCTGACCGCCGACGAGGCCGCACTCATGCGGCGGGCCGAACACCTCGCCGCCGAGCTGGGCGCCGCCGGGGTCGAGGACGTCCGGGCCGTCGCCGGGACCGCCACCGTCGGCGGCGGCGGGGCGCCGGGCGTGACGCTGCCCAGCGCGGCGCTGTCCCTGCCGGAGTCGTACGCCGCCGTCCTGCGCACCGGGGAGGTCCCCGTGGTGGGGCGCCTGGAGGCCGGACGGTGCCTGCTGGACCTGCGCGCGGTGCCGCCCGCAGACGACGAACGCCTCACCGGGGCCGTGCGGTCGGCGGCGGAAAGGTAGGTACGACGCCATGCGAGTGCTGGCCACCGCCGGGCATGTCGACCACGGCAAGTCCGCCCTGGTGCGGGCCCTGACCGGGATGGAACCCGACCGCTACGAGGAGGAGCGGCGCCGGGGACTCACCCTCGACCTCGGCTTCGTGTGGACGCCGCCGGACGCCGGGGGTGAACGCCTCGCCTTCGTGGACGTACCGGGCCACGAGCGGTTCGTGGCGACCATGCTGGCCGGAGTGGGACCGGTGCCCGCCGTGCTGTTCGTGGTCGCCGCCGACCAGGGCTGGCAGCCGCAGTCCGAGGAGCACCTCGCGATCCTCGACGCCCTCGGTGTACGGCACGCCGTGCTCGCCGTGACCCGCAGCGACCTGGCCGACCCCGAGCCGGTGCGCGCCGAGGCCGTCAAGCGGCTGGCCCGGACCTCGCTCGGGACCGTGCCGTCCGTCGCGGTGAGCGCGGTGACCGGTGCCGGACTGGACGAACTGCGCGCCGAACTGGCCCTGCTAACCCGCGCACTGCCCGTACCGCCCGCCGACGCCGACGTACGGCTGTGGCTCGACCGCGCCTTCACCGTGCGCGGCCACGGCACCGTCGTGACCGGCACGCTCGGCGCGGGCACCCTGCGCGTCGGAGACCGGCTGGTGAGCGGGGCCGTCGCGCAACCGCTGAGGGTGCGCGGGCTCCAGTGCCTGCAACAGGACCGGAGGGCCGTCAGCGGGGTGGCGCGGGTCGCGGTCAACGTGCACGGCCCGCTCGCCGGACAACTGCGGCGGGGGAAGGTGCTGTTGGCGCCGGACCGCTGGCTGTTCACCGACCGGATCGACGTCCGTGTCACCGGCGAGCCGGTCGGCGACCTGCCCCGGAACATCGCCCTGCACATCGGCACGGCGGCCGTCGCGGTGAACGTCCGCCCCCTCGGCGAGGACACTGCCCGGCTGACCCTGCGCCCCCCGCTGCCCCTGCGCGTCGGGGACCGGGCCGTCCTGCGCGAACCCGGCGGCGGGCACAGCCCCTGCGGGGTGACCGTGCTCGACGTGTGCCCGCCGGACCTGACCAGGCGGGGCGCCGGGAGGGCCAGGGCCGCCGTACTGTCCACCCTGACGGGCCGCCCCGACGGGGCGGCGGAGCTGCGGCGCCGCGGACTGGTCCGCCGCTCCAACCTACTGGCCATGGGCATCCCCCCGCCCGCCGAACCGGTCACCGGGGACTGGCTGGCCGACGAGGCCCACTGGGCCCGGCTGCGCGAGCGGCTGGCCGCCGCGGTCGAGGAGCACGCACGCCTGCGTCCCATGGAACCGGGGCTGCCGGCCGAAGCGGCCCGGCGCCTGCTGGACCTGCCCGACCGGGCGCTGGTGGACGCCCTCGCCGCGACACCGGGCGAGCCGCGCCTGCTGCGCCGCGACGGACGCCTGTACCGGCCCGACAGCGCCGGACCCACCCTGCCGCCACCGGTGCGCGCCGCCGTCGACGCGGTTCGGCGCGAACTGGAGAAGGCCCCGTTCCGCGCCCCCGAGGCCGATCGCCTCACCGCACTGGGCCTCGACCGCAAGGCCCTGGCCGCGGCGGTCTCCGCCGGCGCCCTGCTGCGGGTGGGCGAGGGAATCGTTCTGCTCCCCGGAGCGGACGCCGAGGCCACCGCGGCACTTTGCCGCCTGCCCCAGCCCTTCACCCTCAGCGAGGCCCGCAAGGCCCTCGACACCACGCGCAGAGTCGCCGTTCCCCTGCTGGAGTACCTCGACACCCACGGCCACACGGAACGAGTCGACGCCCAGCACAGACGCTGCCGAGCGGCCACGGAGCAGAGCGGAGGCGGACGGGAATCGAACCCGCCTGTCCGAGATCCTCGGACACCTCGGTTTTGAAGACCGGGAGGGCCACCAGGCACCCACACGCCTCCACCGGCGGCCAGGCTACCGGAAGGCCGGCGGGGACGGCGCGGGCGCACCGACCGGTCCACAGGGACCGGGAGGGCGCCGGACCATCGAGACAGGAGACAGGAGCCCAGCGTGACCGCCACCCATGAAATTCCCGTACGGCTCACCCAGTTCGCCCATGGTGGCGGCTGTGCCTGCAAGATTCCGCCGGGTGAGCTGGAGGACGTGCTCGGTGGCCTGGCCACGGTGCTGCCGGACACCGGGGACACCCCGCTGCTCGTCGGACTGGCCACCGGGGACGACGCGGCCGTCGTGGCGCTGCCTGCGGGGGGCGGCGCCCCGCAGGCGGTGGTGTCCACCGCCGACTTCTTCACCCCCGTCGTCGACGACCCCTACGACTGGGGACGCATCGCCGCGGCCAACGCCCTGTCGGACGTGTACGCGATGGGCGGCCGCCCCGTCCTCGCGGTCAACCTGCTGGCCTGGCCGCGGGACGTGCTGCCCTTCGAGCTGGCCCGCGAGGTGCTGCGCGGCGGCCTTGAGGTCGCCGCCGAGGCCGGCTGCCACGTGGGCGGCGGGCACAGCGTCGACGACCCCGAACCCAAGTACGGCATGGCCGTCACCGGCCTGGCCGATCCCGCCCGGCTGCTGCGCAACGACGCCGGCCGGCCCGGTCTTCCCCTGACCTTGACCAAACCGCTCGGCCTCGGCGTACTGAACAACCGCCACAAGGCCACCGGCGAGCGGTTCGAGCAGGCCGTGGCCACCATGGTGGCCCTCAACCGGGAAGCCTGCGCCGCCGCCCTGGCCGCCGGGGCCTCCTGCGCCACCGATGTGACGGGCTTCGGCCTCCTGGGCCATCTGCACAAACTCGCCCGCGCCTCGGACGTGACGGCGGTGATCGACACCGCTGCCGTGCCCTACCTGGACGGCGCCCGCGAGGCCGTACGCGACGGCTACGTCAGCGGCGGCACACGGCGCAATCTGGCCTGGGTGGAGCCGTTCACGGACTTCGGCGGCGCCGACGCCGACACCCGCCTCCTGCTGGCAGACGCCCAGACCTCCGGCGGTCTCCTGATCGCAGGCGAGATCCCCGGCCATCCGGTGATCGGTGAACTCGTCCCGCGCGGGGCCCACTCCGTCGTCCTGAGGTGAGCCCCGCACGATCCGCCGGTCAGGGCCGGGTTCCGGTGTGCTCGTCGATGCCCGCCCGCGCCTGGTAGGAGCGGACCAGTTCCACCGCGGCCGGTCCCCTCGGGCGGCGGCCCGGGCGGATGTCGACGCCGAACGCCTTGGCCTCCTGGATGTGCGAGTTGGGGTCGAGGGAGAGGTGCAGCAGTTCGTTGGCCGCGTCGCCGGTGCTGTAGCCGTTCGGGCCCCAGTGGTAGGGCAGACCCACCTGGTGCAGGGTGCGGCCGTGCACCGTGAGCGGCGGTACCCGGTCGGTGACCAGCACCCGTGCCTCGATAACGGCCCGGGCACTGACGATCGTCGCCCAGCCGGTGCGCTCCAGACCGCGCTCGGCGGCCAGCTCCGGCGACACCTCGCAGAAGAACTCCGGTTGCAGCTCCGCCAGGTACGGCAGCCAGCGCGACATGCCGCCCGCCGTGTGGTGCTCGGTGAGCCGGTAGGTGGTGGCCACGAACGGGAACACCTCCGAACCCGGCTCGCCGGCACTGGGCTCGTAACGGTTGTCCGGGCGCGACTGCGTCACGTACCGTGCCGGATTGCGCTGCTGCCCGTACAGGAGGTTCGGGAACGGGGACTCCTGCGGCTCGTAGTGCGCCGGCAGCGGCCCGTCCGTGAGCCCGGACGGCACGTACAGCCAGGCCTTGCCGTCGGCCTGCATCACGAAGGGGTCGATGCCCGACAGGGCCTGGGGGCCGGTCGCGTCCGGCGGCGGCCGGTGGTGCGGCGACTTCTCCTTGGCGAAGTCGGCGATGTCGTGGCCGGTCCACTGGGCCTCGTCCTCGTCCCACCACACCAGCGCCTTGCGCTCGCTCCACGGCTTGCCGTCGGGGTCGGCCGAGGCCCGGTTGTACAGGATCCGGCGGTTGGCGGGCCACGCCCAGCCCCACTGGTTGGCGACCCAGTTCTGCTCCTTGCCCGGCTTGCGGCGAGCGGCCTGGTTGACGCCGTCGGCGTACACACCGCAGTAGATCCAGCAGCCGCACGCGGTGGAACCGTCCGGGGTCAGCTGCTCGTAGGACGCGAGCGGCCGGCCCTCGGCGTCGAACCCGTTGATCTCGGCGAGCACCGCCTCCGCCTCGGGCTCGGCGGTCTCGCCCTTCGTGGGGTAGTCCCAGGTCAGGTCGAGCACCGGCCGGTCCATCGGGTCGGCCGAACCGGCGAGCTTGCGCCGGATGATCCGGCCGAGGTGGAAGGTGAACCACAGGTCGCTGCGCGCCTCGCCGGGCGGTTCGACGGCCTGGTGGTGCCACTGCAGCAGCCGCTGGGTGTTGGTGAAACTGCCGTCCTTCTCGGTGTGCGCGGCGGCCGGCAGGAAGAACACCTCGGTGCGGATGTCCTCCGTGCGCATCTCCCCGCTCTCGATCTCCGGGCCGTCCTTCCACCAGGTGGCCGACTCGATGAGGGAGAAGTCGCGAACCACCAGCCAGTCCAGGTTGGCCATGCCCAGCCGCTGCGTCTTGGCGTTGGCGGAGCCCACCGCGGGGTTCTCGCCCAGCAGGAAGTAGCCCTTGCAGACGCCGTCCACCTGGGCCATCACCGTCTCGTAGGTCGAGTGGGAGCCCGTGAGCCGTGGCAGGTAGTCGAAGCAGAAGTCGTTGTCGGGCGTCGCCGCCTCACCCCAGTACGCCTTGAGCAGGCTCACCAGGTAGGAGCGCATGTTGCCCCAGTAGCCGTTGCGCGCCGCCTCGGCGTTCACGAAGGCGTCCAGGTCCTCGTTCTTGTGCGCGTGCGGCATGGGGATGTACCCGGGCAGCAGGTTGAACAGGGTGGGGATGTCCGTCGACCCCTGGATCGACGCGTGTCCGCGCAGGGCCATGATGCCGCCGCCCGGCCGGCCGATGTTGCCGAGCAGGGTCTGCAGCACGGCGGCGGCGCGGATGTACTGCACGCCCACGGTGTGCTGGGTCCACCCCACCGCGTACGCGAACGCCGTCGTCCGGTCCCGCCCGGAGTTCTCCGTGACCAGTTCGCACACCTGCCGGAACAGGTCCTGCGGCACCCCGCAGATCCTTTCCACCATGTCGGGCGTGTAGCGGGCGTAGTGCCGCCTGAGCACCTGGAACACGCACCGCGGATCGGTCATCGACTCGTCCCGCTCGGGTTCGCCCACGCCGATGGCCGCGCCGCCCGACCCGTGGGCCTCGCCGCGCGCGGCCTCGGTCAGCGACCCTGCGCCGCCGGAGCGCTTCTCGTACTCCTGGTCGCGCGATCCGGAGGCCGCCTGCACCTCGCTGCCCCGGTACTGCCACGTGCTGTTGTCGTAGCTGCCGGTCTCGGGGTCGAGGCCGGAGAAGACGCCGTCGAGGTCCTCGGTGTCCTGGAAGTCCTCGCTCAGCAGCACGGGCCCGTTGGTGTAGGCCACGACGTAGTCACGGAAGTACTTGTCGTTGCTCAGGACGTAGTTGATGATCCCGCCGAGGAAGGCGATGTCCGAGCCGGCGCGCAGCGGCACGTGCACGTCGGCCAGCGCGCTGGTGCGGGTGAACCGCGGGTCGACGTGGATCAGCTTCGCGCCCCGGGCCTTCGCCTCCATCACCCACTGGAACCCGACCGGATGGCACTCGGCCATGTTGGAGCCCTGGATGACGATGCAGTCCGAGTTCTGCAGGTCCTGCTGGAAGGTGGTCGCGCCGCCGCGGCCGAACGAGGTTCCCAGACTGGGAACGGTGGAGGAGTGTCAAATACGGGCCTGGTTCTCGATCTGGATCGCGCCCAGCGCCGTGAAGAGTTTCTTGATCAGATAGTTTTCTTCGTTGTCCAGCGTCGCCCCGCCCAGGCTGGCGATGCCCATCGTGCGCCGGGTGCGGGTGTCGTCGACCTCCCACTCCCAGCCGGTGCGACGGGCCTCGATCACCCGGTCGGCGATCATGTCCATCGCCGTGTCGAGGTCGAGCCGTTCCCACCGGGTGCCGTGCGGGCGCCGGTGGAGCACGTAGTGCTCACGGGCGCTGCCGGTGGTGAGCTGAAGGCTGGCCGCGCCCTTGGGGCAGAGCCTGCCGCGGGAGATGGGGGAGTCCGGGTCGCCCTCGATCTGGGTGACCCGCTCGTCCTCGACGTAGACGTTCTGGCCGCAGCCGACGGCGCAGTACGGGCAGATCGACTTCACCACCCGGTCGGCGGAGGCGACCCGCGGAGTGAGCCGTGCGCTGGGCCCGCTCCTGGCGGCCGCCCCGCGGCCCAGGGGATCGGTGCCCTTGAGCTGGCGGTAGACCGGCCAGGAGTCGATCCATGTGCGTACACCCATGAGAGGGATCCCTTCCGGTGCTGCTGCTCGGTGCCGTCAGTCCTGCCGTCCGTGCGGGTGCGGCACGGACGGCGCGCTCTGCCAGGTCCCGACGACGTCGGCTCCCAGTCGCTCGCGGTCCTCCTGCGGAAGATTCTCCCGCAGCCGGGCGAAGACGGCATCCTCGAACGCCACATGCCGGCGCACCTGGCTCTCCAGCCGTTCGGTCAGCTCGTCGAACTCCTCGCTGTCCGGGGAGGTGCCCCGGAGGGCCGCCAGCGTGCCGATGACCTCGTTCTCCTGATCGACTGCCTGGGCGGCCAGCCGGTCACCGGCGCCGAGCGCCCCACGCACGGCCGGCCACAGATGGCGCTGTTCGGCCGGTTCGTGACTCTCCAGCGCCTGCGCGATCAGGGCGACCACGGACTCCCGGCGCGCCAGGTCGGCCCCGGTGCCGCCCTTCGTCACCCCGGGAAGCGCCTTCAACTGCTTCAGCAGGCCGGTGACACGGTCGTGGTCACGGGTCAGCACGGCTGTCAGCTCGTGCACGTCACCGGGTGCGCGCTCGCCCTTCGGACGGGCGCTCCACTGCTCGGCGGCCTGCCGCATCCAGCGGTCGGTGACGGCCCTGCGCCGCAGCCACCGTCGCGTCCCGTCGTTGCCGGTGGTGTTCTCGGCGGGCGGGTCGGCGAGGTGCCGGGTGGACTCCTGGGGCATACCGGCACGGTGCTGCTCGGCCGTGGTGAGGGTGTCGCCGCCGTCGGCGGGCAACCCCGTGGCGATCAGGAAGGCCTGACCGGCGGGCACCCCCAGCCGGTGTCCGGCCTCCTCGTAGTCGAGGCCGTCCGCCAGCAGGCGCTGCACCTGACTGCGGCTGGGCATGGGCCTGGTCTCCTTCCGGTCCGGTCGGGTCGCCGCACCGAAGTACCCGGTCCGTACGGCGTGAAACAGCCCGCCGCGTGCCGGGCCGTCAGTCCATGCCGTCAGTCCGCGCCGGCGGTCCGGAGGCGCTCCCGTTGCGGTACGACCGTGTACTTGGGGTCCTCCGCCGAGGCCACCCCCGCGTGGAACACGCCGAACCTGAGCGCGGCGGAGCCGGACAGCAGGGCCAGCCCGGCCGCCACGGCCGGCGCGCGGCCACCCCGGCGCCGCCCCGCGACCGCCGCCAGCGCGGTGCCGCCCGCCGTGAGCAGCTCCGCCGCCCGCAGCAGACGCCTGGCATCGCCCTGCTCGAACGGCTCGGCGGCCAGGCCCATCCGGCGCTTCATCAGCTGGAAGGAGCCCATCTCCAGCCCGGCCGCCAGCACCGCCATACGGTGCGCGGGCCCCGCCTGCTCCGCCGGCACGAGGGCCAGCGCCAGCCCGGCGGCCGCACTGGCGCCGGAACCGGCGAACACGAAGGGCATCTCCCGGTAGCCCTCGTGCCACGACGGCACCGCCGTGTCGGAGATCAGTACGGCGGTGTAGGTGGCGACCGCCGGACCCAGCACGGCGGCACCCGCCGTCGCACCGGCGCCCAGCAGGCGGTAGCGCCGGGCGACATCGGTGGCGGCGGCGACCACCGTCAGCGGCGCGTACCCGGCCAGCAGCCAGGAGCCCACGCTCATCGGCGAGGTCGGCTTGAAGACGCGCAGCATGTTGACGAAACGGGCGGGCCGCCCGAGGTCGTGCACGAGCGCCACCAGCGAGGCGGAGATCGCGCCCGCCGCACCCAGCTTCGCCGTCCGGGCCAGCGCCGGCCGCCCCGTGGCCTGCGCCCCCGCCGCCAGCAGCGACGACCCCCCTGCGAGACCGCCGAGGAAGAGGTAGCCGGCGATGTCGACGGACTTCCAGGTCGGCCTCTTCAGGACCGGCTTGCCGTAGTAGGAGGAGAACCGGGCCTCCGGGACCATCGACTGCTCGCCGCGTCCGCGGCGACGCCGGTGCCGCCCGTGCCCGGCCGCGCCGTCGGCCGGGGCGTCCCGGCCGGGCCGCGCCCCCTTCACACCCTCACGGGTGACGTCGGACTCGCTCACCGTGGCCTCCTGACGAAAGCGGCGACGCCCAGAGCCGCGAGCGACACGGCCGCGGTCGCCGCGTGCTTCCACATCGCGGGCAGATCCCGGGTGGTGACCACCGGGTCGGGCGGCAGGCCGTACACCTCGGGCTCGTCGAGCAGCAGGAAGAACGCGCCGTCGCCGCCCACCCCGTCGTCCGGGCTCTCCCCGTACAGCCGGGCGTCGGTGACACCGGCCGCGTGGAGCTGCGCCACCCGCGCGGCCGCCCGCTCACGCAGCTCGTCCAGCGGGCCGAACTGGATGGAGTCGGTGGGGCACGACTTGGCGCAGGCCGGCTCCATGCCGACGCCGAGCCGGTCGTAGCACAGGGTGCACTTCCAGACCCGGCCGTCCTCCTTGCGCTGGTCGATGACCCCGTACGGGCAGGCGGGCACGCAGTAGCCGCAGCCGTTGCACACGTCCTGCTGGACCACGACGGTCCCGAACTCGGTGCGGAACAGCGCACCGGTGGGACACACGTCGAGGCAGGCCGCGTGGGTGCAGTGCTTGCACACGTCGGACGACATCAGCCAGCGCAGCTCGGTCCGCCCGTCGGGTGACACCGGGGAGATCGCGTCGGCCGGCGCGCCGGCCGGGGGCGAGTCCGGCGCGGTGGAGGGCGTGGAACCGAGCTGCCGGGCCGCCTCGAACGCGTCGAAACCGCCGCCGCCCGCCCCCGGTTCCCGACCGCCGCCCAGCGGCCTGCGCTGCTCGATGAAGGCCACGTGCCGCCAGGTGTCGGCGCCGAGCCCCTGGGTGTTGTCGTAGGACATGCCGGTCAGCTCGAGGCCGTCCTCCGGCACGGCGTTCCACTCCTTGCACGCCACCTCGCAGGCCTTGCAGCCGATGCACACGGAGGTGTCGGTGAAGAAGCCCATCCGGGGCGGGGCGTCGGAGTATCCGGACGCCTGCGCCACGTCCGGCAGCGGACCGAACCACAGGTTCCGTGACGCCGGCGGGTCGCCGCCCGTCGCGTTCAGCGCCGTCGTGTTGCCGTCGGTCATGTCCGGACCTCCTCGCTCAGCTCAGCAGGCAGGGCGATCGCTCGTCGGCCGCGCGGACCATCCGCTCGGCGCGCGCGGGCGGCCGGGTCGATGCGTGCCCGTCAGCCACCGCCACGCCGTGCCCGCCTTTCTGCTGCCGCGTGAAGCCCGCACTACGGTGCTCGTCTCGAGCCTGGCACGGGTGCCCGGACCGCGCGCGCCCGAAACCGTGCCCGGAGGAGACCGCCGGCCGGGGCACCGGCCTGCCGCGCGACGTACGACGTTCGATTCGACCTGGCCACGGTGGCCGTCCTGCCGTCCCTGCCGCCATGCGCTCAGGGCGGCGTCTGCCGGCGCCGGCGTGCGGTGTGCCACGCGACGGCACGGCGGATCTCCGGCTCGTGCAGCCCCGTACGGCGGCCGAGTTCCTCCAGCGTGGTGACCTGGGTGCCGGCGCCGAAAGCACGGACGATCTTGGCGGCCCACAGTTCCTCCGCCACGAAGTCACGGCGCCGGTACTCGTCCTGGACGGCCGCGAAGTGCGCGTCACCGCACGCGGTGACGCGGCGCAGGCCGTCGAACCAGTCGTTGGTGGGATGGACGCAGGAGGAGTCGGGAACCCAACCGCGTACGGCCTCGTCCTCCGGGAAGGTCGCGCCGCACAGGTCGCACAGCTCCAGCGGCAGGGGTTCGCCGGGCCGCCGTATGTGCCTACCGCGCTTCCGCATCGCATCTCACTCCCCGTCGTGACTCAAGGCCCCGAGGAAGAGGGGTTGCCGCGGTCGCCGTATGCCGAAACGTCCCGGTTCAGCCGGACAGGTGACGCTGGATCCAGTCGGCGGCGGTCCTGCGGAAGGCACGGCGGTTGTCCGCACGCCGGAAGTCGTGGCCGTCGTCGCGCAGGACGAGGAGTTCCGCCTCCACCCCGCGTTCCCGGGCCGCTCGTACGAACTGCTCGGACTCGCCGGGCGGCACGTTGGTGTCGTGTTCGCCGTGCACGGCCAGCACCGGGACGCGCAGCGCGTCGACGCGGCTCATCGGGGACAGCGCGCGCAGCAGCTCACGGTCGCGTTCCGGATGCCCGTACTTGTGCGCGGCCGACCGGGCAAGCCACGGCTCGGTGCCCGCGAAGAACGTCGCGAAGTCCGACATCCCGCACACCGGGACGCCGGTGCGGAACAGCTCCGGATGCCACACGAGGGACGCCATCGTCAGGTAGCCGCCGTAGGAGTGGCCCATCACGGCCAGCCGGAGCGGGTCGGCCAGGCCCTCCAGGAGGACGTGCGCCGCGCAGTCGGCGACGTCCTCGATCGCGGCGAACCTGCCCCTGCCGAGATCCGCGTCGACGAAGGAACGGCCGTAACCGGACGAGCCGCGCACGTCGGGGGCGAACACGTCCAGTCCCCGGCCCAGCAGCTCGTGGTAGAGCGGGTCGAACACCGGGCGCTCCTGCTCCTCCGGGCCGCCGTGCAGATGCAGGACGCAGGGCGCGGGCTCCCGCGGTGAGCGGCCCGGCGCGCGGTAGTACCAGCCGCCGAGGCCCAGTCCGTCCCGGGCGACGGGACGCACCGGCACCGGCCGTACGGGACGGTGGACGCCGGGGGCGACGACGTCCTCGTCGCGCGAGGACCACGGGGTACGCAGCGCGGCGCCCTGCGGGAGCCACCAGACCCCCGGCCGGCGCAGCGATCCCGACAGCGCCACGACGGGCGCGTCAGGGTCCGCGGTGACGGCCACACGGGTGACGACCTCGTGCGGGAGCGGTACGGCGCGGGACGGTCCGAGGGCCGTCCCGGGCACCGGGACCACCTCCAGCTCGCTGACCCCGCGCACGTTCCAGGCCAGCACGGCGCCGCGGCCGTCGCGGTCCACGGCCAGCAACTCGAGGCCGCTCCCGTCGCGTTGGGCGGCCACCGTCAGGCCGAGGCGACGTCCCCGCCGGTCGAGGGCGACCGCGTACAGGGCGGCGTGCTCACGGTCGTGGTCGCTGCGCAGCCACACCGTACGGGCGTCCGGCGCGAACGCGCCGATCCACGGGTCACCGTCGGCCACGGGCAGCGCGCAGGTCACCCGCAGATCCCGGGTGCGCACCACCAGGGCCTCCCGCCGGGCCCGCGGTCCCCGGCGCACCAGTGCCAGCCGCCCGTCCCTGCTGATGTCGCACACGCGCAGGGTGGCGGCGTCCGGTTCGCTCGCGACCAGTGCGGGGGCGGCCGAGCCGTCCGGGTCGACCAGGTACGCAGACAGGGTCCGGGGCGTGGGTTCGGCCGGGGCCGTGCTGCCGTCGGCGGCGGAGACCGAGTCGACTGCGGTGACGCGAGTCGTCGGCGGCCCGGGCCGGACAGGGGCGCCCAGGAGGGTGGCGCGGCCGTCGCGCGCGGTCCAGCCTTCCGGATGGACCGTCGTGGCGGCGCCGAGGACGAGTGAACCGGAGGAGACGGCACCCGCGCGGGCCTCGACCCCGGCCGGGGCCGGAAAGTACGTGGGGGCCTCGGCGACCGTCACGGCGAGCGCCGAACCGTCGCGCGTCCAGCAGCCGAGGTACGCCGAACTCCCCGGCTCGCCGCCCGCCAGGACCCGCCGCCCGGTGCCGTCGGGGCGTACGCACAACACGCGTGTGTGCCCGCTGCCGCCCGGAGCGGTGGTGTACGCGATCCACCGGCCGTCGGGAGACCAGGCGACCTCGGTCACCGGATCCGGCTCGGTGTCCAGCAGATGCACGTCGTCGCCGTCGACCGGGCCCGCCCACAACTGTGGCACCCCGCCCCGGTCGCAGATGAACGCGACGTTCCGCCCGTCTGGGTCGACGGAGGGGTACCAGCATCCGTGCGAGACGAGCACCCCCGGCACCGCGTCGAGCGGCACCGCCGCGTCCGGCACCGGCACGGCCTCGGGCGCGGCCTGCGCCCCGCCGCGTGCCACCTGTCCGGGAACGGCCGGCGCCGTCGGCGACTGCCCGGCGAGGCCTTCGCGCGGGTGTGGAGCCCACCCCGACGACGGCGTGCGCGCGGGACCCGCCCCGTACTCCGCGTCCGCGGTGCTTCCCTCCCCGGCGGTGCGGAGTAGGTCCACTCCGTGTTCCGCCGTGGGCGGGAGCGCCCCGGGGGGCTCGCCGGTCAGTGGATTCCGTGGGTCTGCAGCCATATCTCCAGCAAAGCAACCTGCCACAGCGCGTTCGCCCCGCGCTTGGTGCGGTGGGCGTCGGGCGCGGCGAGCAACTCGTCGACGTAACTCTGGCGGAACAGGCCGCGGGCCCGCGCCTCGGGGGCGGAGAAGGCCTCGCGGACGCGGAGCAGCACCGGTGCGGCCATGTGCTTGATCGCCGGGACGGGGAAATAGCCCTTGGGCCGGTCGACGACCTCCCGCGGCAGGACTCTGCGGCCCGCCGCCTTCAGGACGCCCTTGCCGCCGTCCGCGAGCTTGAGCCCGGGCGGGCAGGCGGCGGCCAGCTCGACCAGTTCGTGGTCGAGGAACGGCACGCGGGCCTCCAGACCCCAGTCCATGGTCATGTTGTCGACCCGCTTGACCGGGTCGTCGACCATCATCACGTGGGTGTCCAGCCGCAGATCCGCGTCCAGCGCGGTCTCGGCGCCCGGCACGGCCATGTGCGCCCGCACGAAGTCGCCGCAGACGTCGTGGCCGGGCAGCACCGAGGGGTCCAGCATGCGCGCGAGGTCCGCGTGCGGCCGGTCGAAGTACGTCTCGGCGTACGCGTCGGCCGCGCGGTGCCGGGGCACGTCCGCCATCGCCGGGTACCAGTGGTAGCCGGCGAAGACCTCGTCGGCGCCCTGGCCGCTCTGCACGACCTTGACCTCCTTGGCCACCTGCTCGGACAGCAGGTGGAAGGCCACCACGTCGTGGCTGGTCATGGGCTCGCTCATGGCCAGGACGGCGCCTTCGAGGGCCTGCGAGACCCGGTCGGAGGGAACCATCAGCTGGTGGTGGTCGGTGCCGAAGTGCCGTGCCACCAGGTCGGAGTAGTGGAACTCGTCGCCCTCCTCGCCCCCCTCGGACTCGAAGCCGACGCTGAACGTGGCCAGGTCGCACTGCCCCTCCTCGGCCAGCAGCGCCACGATGAGGCTGGAGTCCAGCCCGCCCGACAGGAGCACGCCCACCGGCACGTCGGCGACCATCCGGCGCCGTACGGCCGTGCGCAGCGAGTGAAGGACCGCTTCCGTCCAGTCCTCGTCGCTCAGACCGGCGTACTCGGGGCGGCGCGTGTAGTCCGGCTGCCAGTAGCGGTGGTCGCGGTACGTGCCGTCCGGCTCGACCACCCGGACGGTGGCCGGCGGCAGCTTGCGCACGCCGTTGAGGACGGTGCGGGGCGCGGGCACGGTCGCGTGCCAGCTCAGGTACTGGTGCAGTGCGAAGGGGGCGATGGACGTGTCCACGCCGCCGGCCGCCAGCAGCGCGGGCAGCGAGGAGGCGAACCGGAGCCGTCCGGGCGACTCCGCGAGGTACAGCGGTTTGATGCCCAGCCGGTCGCGGGCCAGGACCACCCGTCCGCTGTCCTGCTCGACGATCACGAAGGCGAACATGCCGGTGAAGTGCTCGACGCAGGAGGTGCCCCACTCGACGTACGCCTTCAGGATCACCTCGGTGTCGGACCCCGAGAGGAACTGATGGCCCAGCGAGGCCAGTTCGCGGCGCAGCTCGCGGTAGTTGTAGACGCATCCGTTGAAGACGCCGACGACGCGCGCCCGGGGGTCGGCCATCGGCTGCGCACCGCTGTCCGTCAGATCGATGATCTTCAGCCGTCGGTGGCCGAGGGCGACGGGCCCCTGCGACCACACCCCGCGGCCGTCCGGCCCGCGGGGGGCGAGCCGGTCGGTCATCCGCTCGACCGCGGCCAGGCCCGGCTGCCGGCCGTCGAACCGGACCTCGCCGCTGAGCCCGCACATCAGACGGACCTCCCTTCCGCGGCGGCCTCGTCGGCCGCCGCGGGGGGTCTGACGCCGGTGCCGGAGGCGCGGGGCACCCCGAGGGAGGCCGGCACGGCCGGGCAGTCGGCGGTGGCTGCGGTGGCGGGGGCGGGTGACATGGCGCTGACCACTCTCCTGGGACGGTCTCGGGCGCCGCCGACAAGGGCGGCACGCGGGTCGGGCCGGGACGAGAAGGGCCCGTCAGGTTCCGGCGCCGGCGGTCGGGCTGGAACGGTGGGCGCGGGCGGGGCGGGCCGGTGGTACCGGGCGCGGCCCGGCGGCGCCGCGGGTCTCGGCGACCATGAGGTCGATGCTGGCGAGGAGGTCCTCCTCCTCGGCCGCCCGCCGCAGCCGGTGCGCGGCACTGCCGAAGGCCAGGGCCCGGGTGAGAAGTTCGTGCACCGCCTCCCGGTCGCCGGACGCCTCCAACGCGGGACGGAGCCGTGTCGCCATGGCGCGCAGCACCTCGTGGGCGGGGGCCGGGCGCCGGGTGACCGGGTCGACCAGCGGGCCCTCCAGGCCCGAGCGGGCGGCCCGCCAGCCGGCGGCCCGCAGCCACTCGTGGTGGCCGTCGCACCGGCCGCCGTCCCCGCGGGCCAGCCGGTCGCAGGCGTCCTGGACCAGTGCCCGGAAGAGGCCCGCGACCAGCACGACCGTCTCCACGCGCGGACAGGCGTCGCAGATCCGCAGCTCCAGCGTGGGCTGGTGCGCGGAGGGCCGTACGTCGTGGTAGATCATGCCGGCGTCGGCGATGACGCCCGAGCGGATCAGCTCCTCCAGGGCGGCGTCGTAGGCGGAGGCGTCGGCGTAGCAGCCGGGTGGTCCGGCGGTCGGCCAGCGCTGCCAGAGCATCGTCCGCCAGCTCGCGTAACCGGTGTCCGCGCCGAGCCAGAACGGCGAACTGGCCGACAGCGCGAGCAGCGGCGGCAGCCACGGCGCGACCAGGCACATGGCGCGTACGGCGGTGTCCCGGTCCGGTATGTCGACGTGCACCTGCGCGCTGCAGATGAGCTGTTCGTCGGCGACCCTGCGGTAGTCGTCGGCCATGCGCCGGTAGCGGCGCCCGGCGGTGATGTTGCCGGAACCGATCCGTGCCAGCGGCACGGTGCCCGCGGCCACCGTGGCCAGGCCCAGCGAGGAGGCCGCCGTGTCCAGCAGCCGCCGCGACCGGGCCAGGTCCGCGAGAAGGGCGTCGAGGGTGTCGTGGACCGAGCTGTTGGCCTCCACGACGGACTGCTGGAGCTCGGTGGTGAAACCGGGCCTGCGTAGCCGGTCCAGTACGGCGCGGGCCCGCGGCACCAGCCGGCCGCTCTCCACGTCCAGCACGTGGAACTCTTCCTCTGCCCCGATGCGCAGCGTCACGTCACGTTCTCCCCTTGCCTGGGCGATCACCCGGCGCTCGCGCCCGGTCCCTCTGGGGACCCGCGGCCCCGGGGACCCCCGAGTGCCCAGACCGGCACCTTCGCAAGCGTCCCGGCCACGGACGAAAAATCCGTGGCGGGGGGATCAGTCCCAGAGGGGATACGTCTCCACGCGTGCGGCGCCTTCCGGGCGGGCCGCCGGGAACTCCAGGCTCAGTCGGGTGAAGTGCCGCAGTTCCGGGCGCTTCTTCCAGGGGGCCGGACTGTCCAGCCGCACGATCACCGGGTAGTCGTGGAACCGTCCGGCCGCGCAGTAGGGCTTGCAGTCGTTGACGAGGTTGTAGCCCCTGGCCGTCGCGGACTGTTCGTTCCACTGCGACCAATGCAGGGCGGACAGGACGCTGTTGCCGTCACCGCAGGCGAGGATGAACGCGCCGGGCCGCTGCCGTGGCTTCCACAGGCAGTCGACCAGCACCGGATGCCCGTCCGTCCGCTTCACGGCGTGCGGCGAGTCCGTACCGTGCGGGGCCGCCGGTGCGGCGGAGGCCGTGGCCGCGCTTGCCGCGAGCAGCCCCGCGGCGCAGAACGCGACCGCTGTCCTCACTGTGTGTCCGCCCATGTCCGCTCCTGGCCGACGACGTCCTGGCTCCTTAAAGACGCTACGGCCGAGTCGGACGACGTACCACTCGTGTGGGGCGAGGCGTACGCGTGTCGAGCGGCGGGTCTTCGTCCGCGCCCTGCTGGCAGGCCGCGCACAGTTCGTGGTGACCGTCATCGGTGACCACGGTTCCCCAGCCCAGGCAGGCCTCGCAGTCACGGGCCGGGCCCAGATCGGGGTGGGGAGGCGGGGTCGCGTTGTGGTCGGCTCCGTACGCCATACCGAGGCGGCTCCTTGGAAGCGGCGGTGGGGGGATGTGGACCATTTTGCCCTATTTCCTAAATCTGTCCAGACTCTTTCCTGGTTCTTGGAAATCACGAACGCACCGAGTCGACAACGATGTTCAGGTGGCGCGGGCCGCGCAGCACCGCGTTCCGCCGGTAGGGCGGCGGGTCCTCCGTCAGGCGGGGGTTGCCCAGACGGCGGGCCAGCTCGGCCAGCGCGAGTTGCGCCTCCCGCCGGGCCAGCGGCGCGCCGAAGCAGATGTGGATGCCGCTGCCGAAGCCGAGGTGCTCGATGTCCTCGCGGTCGGGATCGAACCGGTCGGGATCCGCGAATCGCTCCGGGTCCCGGTTGCCCGCGGCGAGCATCAGCCAGATCCGCGCGCCCCTGGGAATCGTGACCCCGCGCAGCTCGATGTCGGCGACACAGGTGCGCTGCGGCACCAGGTGTACCGGAGGCTCGTAACGCAGCAGTTCCTCCACGATCCTGACGGACAGTGCCGGATCCTCGCGCAGCCGGTGCAGATACTCCGGGTGGCGCAGCAGGGTGAGCATCCCGTTGGTGATGAGGTTGACCGTCGTCTCGTGGCCCGCGATCAGCAGCAGCACCGCCGTGCTGAGCACCTCCATCATCGACATGGTCCCGTCCGTGCCGTGACTGGCCGCGAGGTCGGACAGCAGGTCGTCGCGGGGCTCCCTGGTGCGCTGTTCGACCAGACCGGCCAGGTACATGCCGAGCTGCATCCGGGCCTCCCGCGAGGCACGCTGGAAGTCGTCGTCGGTGCGCTGCCGGGTCTCCGGGTCCAGGGCGGCGACGATCGGGTCCACCCAGGTGCGAAAGCGCGGCTCGTCCTCGCGCGGCACTCCCAGCAGCCGGCAGATCACCGTCACCGGGAAGGGGTGGGCGAACTCGTCGACGAGGTCGATCTGCCGCGCGTCGCCGAAGCCGTCGATGAGCTCGGTGACGATCCCGCCGAGTTCCCCGCTCATGGAGTCGATACGGTCGGGCCGGTGCGGCGGGCCGAAGGAGCTGTTGGCGATCCGCCGCAGCCGGTCGTGCTCGGGCGGGTCGAGCCTGATGAAGCTCGGCGGCAGCCCCGTGGCCTCCGGTCCCGACAGCTCGTCCGCGCCCGCGGCGATGAGGTTGGTGGCGTCCGAGCTGACCCGCGGGTCGTGGAGCAGCCCGAGGATGTCGTAGTACGAGCTGACGGCGTAGGGGCCGTCCTCCTCCTCGTGCAGCACCGGCGTCCTGCGCAGCTCCTCGTAGAGCGGATACGGGTCGGCGCGGTTGGCGTAGTCGGTGATCCGTTGCAGGAGCGGGCCGTGCGTCATGTCGGGTCCTTGGGGCGTGGAGGTCCGGAGAGCCGGGATCCGGGAGGGGAGGCGGGGCGGCGGCTCAGTGGCGGGCCGGCGTGAAGACCAGTTGCCGGTCGACCGGGGAGTAACCGCTGAGGGTCACGGTCGGGCCGTGCGTCGGCAGCGACGGGTCGGGGAAGTCGGCCGGCACCGGCTTGCGGCCCTCGGGCCGGCGGTCCACCGTCGGGAACTCCACCGGGAACGGCGCGCCCGTCTCGATCAGCCGCTGGTAGAACTCCAGCCACCGCGTGTTGTCGAAGCTCACGGCGGCGATCACGCGGCCCTGGTAGCCGTACACCCCGACGAACCGCCGCTCGGTCAGCGACCCCTGGGTGATCATGACCTCCTCGCCCATGGACGGCACGCCGACCGACTTGATGTTCACGCCGAGCTGCGAGGACCAGAAGGCGGGCACCCACATGTGCGGACGCCGGTCGGCGCCGGCGCTGATCATGTTGTGCGCGGCCACCTCGGCCTGGGCGACGGCGTTGCCCCAGTGCTCCAGGGACAGGAACTGGTAGCCGAACAGCGGATGCGGGGAGCGGGCGACGTCGCCCGCGACATAGATGTCGTCGGTGACGATGCCGCGGAAGTCGAAGGCCCGGCAGCCCGCGTCGCACGCGATGCCGCGCGGTCCCGCACCCAGCCCCGAGCCGGCCAGCCAGCCGGTGTTGCGGCTCGCGCCCAGCGAGACCACGACCACGTCCGCCTCGACGGAACCGCCGTCTGACAGGTGCGCGACCCGCACCCGGCCCGTGGCGTCCCCCTCCAGACCGGTCACCATGATCCCGGTGCGCAGGTCCACCCCGTTCTCCCGGTGCAGCTCTGCCGCCACCGCGCCGATCACCCCGCCGAGCGCGCCCACCAGGGGAGCGTCGGCCCGCTCAGCGACCGTGACCGCGATGCCCTGGTCCCGGCAGGCCGAGGCGATCTCCGATCCGGTGAAGCCGGCCCCGATGACCAGCACCCGCCGGGGCGGGCCCTTCATCCGCCGGTGCAGACGGACCGCGTCGTCCCGGGTGCGCAGCACGAACACCCCGTCCAGCTGGGCCTCCTCCTCCTTCGGCCAGGGCCGGGCGTGCACACCGGTCGCGATCAGCAGCCGGTCGTAGGGCACCTCCTCGCCGTCGGCCAGCCACACCCGCCTGGCCGCCATGTCGAGACCGGTCGCCGCGACCCCGAGCCGCCACGTCGCGTCGATGTCCCGGCGCCGGGGCAGCTCGGTGTGGTCCGGGGACGCCTTGCCGAGCAGCACCGCCTTGGACAGCGGGGGACGGTCATACGGCTCGTAGGGCTCGTCACCGATCATGGTGAGCGATCCGGCGAACCCCTCGGCGCGCAGCGTCTCGGCGGCCCGCAGGCCCGCCAGCGAGGCACCCACGATCACGATCCGGCCCTCGCGTCCGAGCCACTCGTGGAACGCCTCAGCGGGCATCGGAGGTCCTCCGCCCGGCGCCGACGGGCGCGCCGGTGCCGGGCAGTCCCTCGGCGGTGATCGCCTGCACCGGGCACGCCGCGACGGCGCGCGCGACCTTCTCCCGCTGCTCCGTGCCGGGCCGCGGGTTGTAGACCAGCGACTCCTCGCCGTGCATGGTGAACACGCCCGGCGCGAGGAACGCGCACTGCGCGTATCCCTGGCACCTGTTGAGATCGACGACAAGCCTCATTGGCGACCCGCCCTTCCGGCGGCCAGGTCCTCGGGAGCCACCCGCTCGGCGGTCACCCTCGGACGGCGGTCATCCCACGCCAGGATCGAAGCCCCGGTGCCCTCCCCGCGCGCCGGGACCCGCCGATGGGGTGACGCCGGCCGCGGGGCGAAGGGGCCGGGACGGGCCGCGGCCCGTCCCGGGCTCACCCGGCCGCCGCGGTGCCGCCGGGAGCCGCCTCACCGGGCCGCCGCAGTGCCGGGTCGTGCTCGGCGGACGCCGGCCGCCCGAGCACCGACGGCGAGCACGTGAAGAGGGCCGCCGTCCGCATCGCGTACCCGGTCATCAGCGGGTACGCGATGCGGACGGCGGCCGAAGTCCCCGGCGGCGGGCCCGCCCGGCCGCGCGCGGTGTCCGCGGCGGCCGGGCGGGCCCGTCGGTCACTTGAGATAGCCGAGGATGGTCATCATTCCCGACTCGGAGTGGTACTGGTTGTGGCAGTGGAGCATCCACAGCCCCGGGTTGTCGGCGTAGAAGTCCACCACCAGCCTGTCCTGCGGCAGCACGATCGCGGTGTCCTTGCGGGGGCCGAGGCCGTCCGGGCCGACGAGGGCGAAGGTGTGGCCGTGCAGGTGCAGCGGGTGCCACATGCCGGTGCGGTTGTGGAACGTGATCCGGACCCGCTCGCCCTGGCGGACCGGATGGCGCTGCTCGACCGAGTACGGCCGGCGGTCGAAGCTCCAGTCGTACCACTTCATGTTGCCGGTCAGCTTGATCTGGATCTCGCGGTCCGGCTCCTCGTCGGGGAATGTCACCGAGTCGTCGGCGGTCAGCTGGTGGGCCATCAGGAGACGCCCGTCCAGCTCGTCGATGTGGACGGAGGGCGGGGGCAGGTCCCTCGACCTTCCGGTGTTCAGCACGGCGAGGGCGCGCGCGTCCTTGCCCTCGGCCAGCGCGACGAGCGGGAACACTCCGTCCTCGGCGGTGATGACGACGTCGTACCGCTCCGCCATGCCGATGAGCAGCGAGTCCGTCGTGATGTGATCGACCGGGTAGCCGTCCGTGTGCGTCACCGTCATCTCGTGGTCGCCCAGCGCGACCCGGTAGGCGGTGTCGGCGCTCGCGTTGATGAACCGCACTCGGATGCGGTCGCCGGGACGGGCCCGGAAGACCGAGGGATCGTGCGGGACGCAGCCGTTGATCAGGTAGTACGGGTAGTCGACGTTGCCGCCCATGCCCTGCAGGATGCGGCTGAGTCCGGCCCGCAGCATGCGGTCGGGACCGTGGGACGAGCCCTGCGGGGCCGAATGCCCGCCGTGGCCCCCGTGGCCCCCGTGGCCCATGTCCATGCCGCCCATGTGCATGCCGCGCGGAACGGGACCCTTGACCTTCTGCAGCTGCGCGAGCACGGCCTCCGGAGTTGAGCCGCCCAGGCCGTCCACCCAGTCGTCCAGGACGACCACCCACTCCCTGTCGTACGACAGCGGCTCCCTGGGGTCGTCGATGATCAGTGGTGCGTACAGACCGCGGTCCAGTTGCATGCCCTCGTGCGAGTGCAGCAGGTAGGTGCCGGGGTGGGACACGACGAAGCGGTAGTTGAACTCCGAGCCGGGCCTGATGGTCCTCTGGGTCAGGTCCGGCACGCCGTCCATGTCGCAGCGCAGCCGCACACCGTGCGAGTGCAGTGTCGTCCCCACCGGCAGGCGGTTGCGAAGCGTGATGTCGAGGATGTCACCCGCGGTGGCCCGGACCAGCTCGCCGGGGATCCCGTCGCCGTACGCCCAGGTCTTCACGGTCTTGCCGGACAGGTCGAACGACGTTTGGCGGGCGGTGAACTTGTACTTGCGCACCGGCCCGCGTCCGCGCCGGTGTTCGGCGGCCAGGACCTCCCGGTCGGACGGGTTCACGTACCCCTTGGGTCCCTTGGGAACGAACGGGCGGAAGCCGTCGACGGCCCCGGGGCCCCGCGCGGACCCCGAGCTCTGCCCCGAGCCCGGCGCGGACCCCGAGTGCGGGCCGGGCTCCGCGCGGGAGCCGGCTCCGGAGCAGGCGGTCAGGAGTCCCGAAGCGGCAGCCGTGACCGAGGCACTGAGCAAGGTGCGCCGCGAGTATGTGTGCATGAGTCGAATAACACACGTTTTGTGGCGATATGTGGGAGAACTGACACGGCGCGTCTGGCGATCTCGGCAACCATTGCCCTGGTGACGGGGTGATACGGGGTGCGGCCCGCGCGGCGACGTGCCGCGGCGGGACATCTGCGCTATGATCGATCTTGAGCGCGTCGCCGGAACTCCCGGTGACCGGCTGTGCGTTGGTGGTCCAAGGAAAGACGCCCCGCTTCCTGCGGGGAGATGCAGGTGCAAGGCCTGCCCGGCGCTCGTGGACGAGCCCCGCTCCCGGCACGGGAGTGGGGCTTTCGTCGTGCCCGCCGAACGGACGTTCGCCCACCTGCCGATCCACGACGCGCCGCCGCTTGGGCGGGCCGCCACCGCCCGCCGCCCGGGTCCGTGAGACGGGGAATCCGCGGGGCGCTTGAACATTCCCGGGCCGAACTCCGTATGGGACGGGGGGGAATCGCATTCCCGGCCGGCCACGACGCGTAGGAGAAGTTCGGTGAGACGCAACACGCGCAGACGACCCACAGGCCCACGGCGCGCCACCATCGGTGCGATGGCGCTCATCCTGGGCGGAGGCGGGCTGATGGTCGCCAACGTGTACGCCTCCGCCACCGAAGACACGTCGGCCGTGCAGTCCGTAGGGGACCGTAAGCAGAGCCCGGCGGCGGGAGGCGCCACGATCGACTGCCCGGACGTCGGCGCCCGGCTGACCGAGGTGCCGGACGAGGCGAAGGCGACCGTCGACGAGCAACTCGCGGTCCTGGACCAGCAGATCGCGAGCGCCTACCAGCGGATGCTGGAAGCGGTGCGGGACGGGCGCATCGACGTCGACGCCGTGGACAAGGGGATCGTGGGCCCGCTCACGCAGGAGCGGACCACGACGATCGGCGGCATCGCCGACGCGATCGAGCGTGTCGGGGAGCGGCCCGACGGGCTCGACGACCTCGCGGCCTGCACCCTGCGCACCCCCGACACCGAGGGCGGCGACGGGCAGACCGGGCAGGAGCAGAGCGGCCAGGACCAGAGCCGGCCGCAGGACGGACAGCAGGAGCCGGAGCAGGGCGCCGGCGACGGCCGGTCCGGCAACGGGCCCGTGGCCGCGGACTACGCGGACATCAACTCCGTGCAGCCCGATGCAGGCAAGCCCCGTGAGGAGGCGGACGCCTCACGCGGCACCTTCGCCTCCAGCTGCGGAGTGAACGCGGGCGGCCTGTTCAACTCGGACAACGTGATCGTCGCCCCCGGCGTCACCAACGGCGCCCACCACTTCCACGACTACATCGGCAACCAGGGCAACAGCGCCTTCGCCAGTGACGAGGACCTGGCGAAGGCCGACACGAGCTGCGTCGACAAGGGCGACAGGTCGACCTACTACTGGCCCGTGCTGCGCCTCCAGGACGGAACCCGTGAGCGGGACGCCGACGCCCCCGGCGGCGGGACCGAGGGCAACACGGGCAAGATCGTTACGCCGAAGCAGGTGACGCTGTCCTTCGAGGGCAGCCCGCGCGGCAAGGTGACGGGGATGCCGCGCTTCCTGCGCATCATCACCGGTGACGCCAAGGCGTTCGTCAACGGCCCCGCCAACGCCAACGCCTCCTGGTCCTGCACCGGGTTCGAGGACCGGCAGCTGAAGGACAAGTACCCGCTCTGCCCCAAGGGCAGCGACGTGGTGCGCACCTTCAGGTTCCAGAGCTGCTGGGACGGCCGGAACGCCGACAGCGCCAACCACCGCACGCACGTGGCGTTCGCCGACGGCGAGGGCAACTGCCCGGAGGGATTCCGGGCGATCCCGCAACTGGTGCAGCGCATCGTCTACGGCGTCGACGCCCCGAGCCTGAACGACGCCGGTGCGACCACCCCGCTGTTCGCCGTGGACTCCTTCCCCGAGCAGCTGCACAAGCCGGGCACGGACCACGGCGACTTCATCAACGTCTTCGACGAGGACCTGATGGGCCGGATGGTCGACTGCATCAACAGTGGCCGCACGTGCGGCGCCGGGGCCGACCAGGGCGCGGAGTCCGGCGCGCAGCCGGAGAAGCCGCAGAAGCCGGAGAAGCCGCAGGCCCCTCAGGAGCCTGAGGAGAAGCCGACGGAGACCTCGGGCGCGCGGCCCGGAGGCGGCGCCGGCGCGGCCGGGGCCGGCAAGGGTGGCGCAGGAGCGGAGAAGTCCGCGGAGCCCACGGGCGGCGCGGTGGAACCCAAGGCCGACACCTCCCGTCAGGCCGGGACGAGCGCCACGGGCGCCGCGACCGGTGGTGAGGTGGGCACGCCCGCCTACACCCCGGCTCCCGGCGGAAACGGCCAGGCGGCGGCCGGCGCACAGACCGAACCGCAGGCTGCACCGCAGACCGAACCGCAGGCCGTCAGGGGCAGCCTGGCCGAGACCGGAGCCAAGCTGTGGCCCGCGGCCGCCGGTGCGGTGCTCGTGACCGCGGGCTTCGTGCTGCTGCGCCGGATCAGGCGCAGCGCCGCCTGAGGACGCCACAGGCCGCGAAGGGGGCGGCGGGGGGGGGCGGCGGGCGGGGCCCCCCCCCCCCCCCCCGGGGGGGGCCGCCCGGGGGGGGGGGGGGCGCGGGGGGGGGGGGTAGTGGGGGGGGGGGTTTTGTGGGAGAGGGTTTGGGGGC
>NZ_JBIUVQ010000008.1:0-219445 GCF_044743035.1 Streptomyces sp. NPDC087787 | reverse complement strand
GGGGGGCGGCGCGGGCGGCGGCGCGCCCCCGCCCCCGGGCGCCGCGGGGGGCGGCGCGGGGGGGGGGGGGGCGCCCGCGCCCCCCCCCCCCCCCCGCCGCCCCCTTCGGTTTCACCCGGCCGCGGTTTCACTCGGCGCGGGCGAGGCCTCTTCGGGCGTTGTTGTAGATGCGCATCAGGTGCTTGGCCACGGCGCATGGAATGGCATGCGCCTGACATTGACGGCAGGTCTGCCTGTGCTGTTCGTAGTCGGAATGCGCTTGCTGCAGAGCAGCGTCCGGAGACGGCATGGGGATCCTTCGCACGGGGGGCTCGGACAGCACGGATGCGCCCGAGGTGACTGGGGAAAAAAGCCCGGAGCCAAAGTGGATCATGTTACTTCGGGTAGAGGGAAGCGGCGCCGGACCGCTGTGTGCGGAGGATCGACGGGCCCCGCCTCACGCGCTTTTGGGGCTCCGCCGTACGGAATGGGCCCACCAGCGGCCCTCGTGCCGGCTGACCGCGATGGGGCGGCTGAAGCACGTGGTCAGCCACGGCCCGGTCAGTACGTCCTCGACGGGTCCCTGGGCCAGGATCCGGCCCTCGCGCAGCAGCAGGGCGTGGGTGACGGCGGCGGAGAGTTCCTCGAGGTGGTGGGTGACCGTCACGGTGGCGAGCCGCGGCCGTCCCTCCGCGAGCCCGTGCACGGCCTCGACCAGATCCTCGCGGGACGGCAGGTCCAGGGCGTTGAAGGGCTCGTCGAGGAGCAGCAGCGCGGGTTCGGCCATGAGGGCCCGGGCGATGAGGACGCGCGCCCGCTGCCCGCCCGAGCAGACTCCGTACGGCCGGGCGGCCAGGTCCTTGATGTCCAGCTCGGCCAGCAGTTCGTGGGCCCGCTGCCGGACCTCCTCGTCGTACATCCGCCACAGTGGCTGCACCGTGCCCGTGTGACCGGTCAGTACGACGGTGTGGGCGTCGAGTTCACCGGGAACGCGCTGCGCGGTGGTGACGTGCCCGATGCGCGCGCGCAGTTCCCGTACGTCGACGCGGCCGAGGAGTTCGCCGAGGACCTCGACGCGGCCGGTCGTGGGGTGCATCAGGGCGCCGAGCAGCCGCAGCAGTGTGGTCTTCCCGGCGCCGTTGGCACCCAGCAGTGCCCAGTGCTCTCCCGCGCGCACCGTCCAGTCGACGTCGTCGAGGATCACCTGGCCGGTCGTGCAGCGGCGGACGCCCACCTCGCGGAGGGCGACGACGGTCCCGTGTTCCCGCGTTGTCCGCTCCGCGGTGTCCTCGGCCATGCTGGACTCCCCTCGACCGTCGAGGCCGTCGCTCGACGGGCACCACGAACGGTAGATGCATCCGGCACCTTGTCGCCGTTTCGTCCGGCTCGTGGACGCGGCGAGGTCGCGGTGAGGTCGCGGTGACGGCGCCGCCGTCGCCGGCTCGGCGCCCCGCGGCGGTCGGTCGCCCGTGTGACGGAGCAGACACGGCGGCCGGAGGCGTGCCCGGCCGGAAGAGGGGTATGTGCACGCCGTGAACAGGGTGGTGAAGGCGGTTGGGATGGAATCCGTCCTCCTCGGCGGCGCGGAGCCGGCGCCGGATACCGGCGTGATACGCATGGCGGCGGCCCTCGACGGCGACGGTGCGTGCATCGCCGAGGCCCGCCATCTCGCGGCCGCGTTCCTTAGCCGGGCCAGGGCCGGCCACGGACTGACGGTGTCGGACCGGGCCATGGACCTGACGCAGCTGGTGGTCAGCGAACTGGTCACCAACGCCCGCAAGTACGCCTCCGGCCCCATCCTGATGGATCTGCGGATCGCCGGAGACGCCGTGGACATCGCGGTCTGGGACAGCGATCCGGTGCTGCCCGTGGCACGGGCAGCCGATCCTGGACGGGTGGGCCAGCACGGTCTGGAGATCGTGATGGCCGTGGTCGAGCGGTTCGAGGTGCGGCGCGAACCGGTGGGCAAGCGTGTCGTCGTCCGCATAGCGCTGCTCGACGCCGCGCGGCCATGAGGCGACTGCGGCCGGCGGCCCCCGCCGGACGGGGTCAGGCCCGGAGGTCCGCGTTGTCCCCCATGACCACGACCGGGTGCTGACGCGGGTCGAGGGAGCGCAGCAGGTACCGCATCGCCGACTCGGACAGGGTCACGCACGCGGAGGTGCCGCTGCCGTGGTCCATGTGCAGCCAGATACCGCCACCGCGTGACTGCCCTTGAGGCCGGGTGGGGTCGTCGGGCGGTGTGCCCTTGACGCGGTTGAAGTCGATGGCGATGACGTAGTCGAAGTCGTGCCAGGCGTTCTTCGTCCAGGACCGGGGCGCCCGGAAGGCGGCGGACCGGGTGTACGGCAGCTTCGCCCCGGGGTCCTCGAGCACGCCGCCGGCGTCGCTCAGCGTGAACACCCCCACAGGGGTGCGCTGGTCGCCCTCGTGATGGTCCGTCGTCCAGCCATTCCTGCCGTTGTGGGCCGGCCAGGAACCCGCCCGCTCCCAGTGCGAGCCGTGCTTGGTGAAGAACTCGACCGTCGCGGCGGGGGAGTCGGGCCCCGCTCCGCGGACGGCGACCACCTGGCGGGACTCGGACGGCACCCGATGCCACATGCGGTCACCGATGCCCGGCACCCGGCTCGGAAGGGCCCCGCGGCCCGGCGTGTGCTCCGCCGGCCCGCCGTGACCGGCCGGGCGCCGGTGGTCCGTACCGCCGCAGGCCGTCAGCGACATCGCCAGCGCCCCACCGACGGCCACCACGGCCGCTGTCCGCAGCGCTCCGCCTTTTCGCATGCGCGCCATGATGGCACCACCCGGGGCGCGTGTTTCACCTGAATGGCCGTCCGTGGCTGCGTGCAGATGGCCCACTCGGTGTCTCCTTGAGTGAGAGAGGCGTCCATCGAGGGAGTGGAGCCGATCATGTATGAGATGTGTGCAGGAGCAGAGAAGCCCGGTGGGGCTCTGGTCTGGCACGTCATGGCCAAGCACACGACCACCACCCTGTGCGGACAGAAACTGGGTCAGCACGTCGACGGCGCGAGCGCACAGCGGGCTGGACACTGTTCCACCTGCATGGCGTTGTTCGGGAAGCTGATGACCGCACCACCCGCGGTCGGCTCTCCCGCCGCCACGGACCATTAGGTCCTGGCACCCGGCTCCCGTCCTCCGCCACGAGGACGGGAGCCGGGTGTTCGCGTTCTGTCCCCCTGAGGCGCGCGGGCCCGGCCGGTCAACACTCGGACCAATTTTTGGCAAGGTGTCCCCATATCGCATTCCGGCGGCGGTCGGTGGGTAACACTGAGCGGCGGAGGGGGGAGACGTGCGGCGGCGCTAGGCCGGCGCGCACATCCCGGAGTGTCACGCCCGCCTTGGGGAAGGCGGCGAGGGGACCAGCGGGGGGATGCATGACGCAGTCGCTTCCGGGGCCGTGGCCTGCCCACGGGGGAGCGCGGCCGGGGCGCCCGGCGCTGCCGGTCGTGGTGGTCGGCGCCGGGCCGTACGGGCTGTCGGTCGCCGCGCACCTGCGCGGGGCGGGAGTTCCGGTGCGGGTCTTCGGTGAGGTCATGGGCAGTTGGCGGCACGCCATGGCGACCGGGATGTTCCTGAAGTCGACGCCGGACGCCGTCGACCTGTCGGCGCCGGAGCCGGGCGGGCGGCTGGCGGACTTCCTCCGGGTGCACGGTGAGCCGGAGCTGACCGAACTGACGCCCATCCCGTGCGAGGTGTTCGTGCGGTACGGCCAGTGGTTCCAGAAGCAGTACGTCGGCGAGGTGGAGCCGGCCCGGGTCGCGGCCGTCGACCTGGCCGCGTCCGGTGCGGGGTTCGCCGTACGGCTGGACGACGGACAGGAGCTCGCGGCCGCCGCCGTGGTCGTGGCCACCGGCCTGAACGGACTGGCCCACATCCCCGGCGAGTTGCGCGGCCTCGCGCCCGAAGGGCCGGGGCCCGGCGCGCCGGTGTCGCACACCAGTCAGCACACCGACCTGTCCCGGTACGCGGGCCGCCGGGTCGCCGTGGTCGGCGGCGGACAGTCCGCCCTGGAGAGCGCCGCGCTGCTCCACGAGTCCGGTGCCCGGGCGCAGGTGCTGGTCCGTGAGAACGGCGTGCTGTGGGGGACGACCCCGGAGCAGGCCCGGTCCTGGACGCGGCGGATCGGCAGGCCCGCCTCACCGCTGGGCACGGGCTGGATCCTGGCCGCGGTCTGCCGGGCCCCCGGCGGGGTACGGCATCTGCCGGCCGCGGCCCGACTGCTGCTGTTCCGGCGCGCGTTGCGTCCCTCGGGCGGATGGTGGCTGCGGGACCGGGTCGAGGGCGTGGTGCCGGTGCGCACCTCGTGCCGGGTCGTACGGGCCGGGACCGACGGGTCCGTCGTGCGGCTGGACCTGGCCGGGCCGGGCGGCGTGGCGGAGGCGCTCGACGTCGACCATGTGCTGGCCGCCACCGGTTACCGTCTGGACCTGGAGGCCGTTCCGTTCCTGTCACCGGCGGTGCGCGGTGCGCTCAGGCAGGTGCCGGGTTCGAGGGCGCCGCGGCTGAGCCCGGGGTTCGAGTCGTCGGTGCCGGGTCTGTACTTCACCGGGTCGCTGGCCGCCCCGATGTTCGGGCCGATGATGCGCTTCGTCGCGGGGACCGGGTACGCGGCGGCCCGGGTCGCCCGGGACAGGGTCCGCAGGACGCACGCCACCGGTTGACCACGCGAGCCGTCGAAGGGGGCCCCGGCCGAGCCTTGCCGGAGCCCCCTGGTCGGTGCGAGTCAGGCGGTGTGCAGGGTCAGTCCGTAGCGGTTGAGGATCTCGTTGACCGGCTGGAACCAGGTCTCGCCGCCGCTGGAGCAGTTGCCCCAGCCTCCGGAGGTGACGCCCTGGGCCTGGTCACCGCTGATGAAGGAGCCGCCGGAGTCGCCCGGTTCGGCGCACACGCTGGTCTTCGTCAGCTCGTGCACCGCGCCCTGGCTGTAGTTGACGGTCTCGTTGTGCGCCAGCACGGTGCCGCAGTGCCAGTGCGTCGTCGAGCCGGAGCGGCAGACCGAGGCGCCGACGGGAGCCACGGCGGAGCCGCGCACCAGCTGGTCCGGGACGGTGCCCCAGCCGAGGACGACCGGGACCGTCCACCAGCCGCTGCCGACGCTGACCCAGGCGTAGTCGTTGTCGGGGAACGAGGACCCCCGGAAGTTGCCGATGTACGAGCCGTCCCAGCCGCTCACCCCGGCGCCGGCCTGGCCGCAGTGTCCGGCGGTCACGAAGCCGCCGTACACCGAGAAGCCGATGGAGCAGCGGGCGTTGCCGGTGTAGTATGGGTCGCCGCCGACCGTGCCCGCGGCGAAGGTCTGCGGCGCCGCGGAGACCGTGCGGACGGTGACGGGACCGGCCGCGCGGGCCTGGGAGAGGAAGCGTCGGACATCGTTGTCGGAGCGCGCGGCGCCGACGACGTCCACGACCACCGTGTTGGCCTTCGGGTCCACCCGCCAGCCGCTCACGCCCTGGGGTGCGGTCGTGCTGTCGAGGCGGGCCTTGGCCGTGTCGAGCTGCCGTGCGCTGTGCTGGACGGTGCGGATCTCGGCGCCGGTGGTCCGGACGGCGCGCAGGGTCGAGTCGGAGGCGTCGGAGGTGACGGCCACGGTGAGGCGGCCCGTCCTGCCGTCGAACCAGGAGCCGCCGAAGGCGGAGCCGGCGGCCGCGCGGGCCTTCGGTTCCACGGCCGTGGCGGTGCGTTCCGCCGACAGGCGCGCCTCGGCCTGCTGCGGGGAGAGTCCCAGCTCACGCTGCATCGCCTGGAGCAGACCGGGGGAGGCGGAGGGTGCGGCGGCGGGGGTCGCCGCACCGGCCGGAGTGGTGCCTGCCACGGCCCAGCTGCCGAGCAGGACGAGCGCGGCCACTGCCACGCGGTGGAGTTTGGTGCGTCTCACAGGGGGTGCCCTTCGTCGTTCCAACGAGGTGGGGGTGGAACACGGAGTGGAACTACCGCGACCTGAGAGCGCTCTCAATCGGGTCGGGGAGCAGCTTAGCGGGACCGGCTGAGCAGGTCCATGCCAATGCTCGTATTCACCGCCGAGCCAGGCGTCCTTCCGTTGCCTAATGGACTTAGGCATATATTCAATGGCTTCAGGTTTTTGGTGGGCTCGGGTGGGAGGAGCGGCATGGCGCGTGCGGGGTTGACCACGGAACGCCTGGTCAGGGCGGGAGCGGAACTGGCGGACGAAGTCGGCTTCGAGCATGTGACCGTCTCGGCGCTTGCCCGGCGGTTCGACGTCAAGGCCGCGAGCCTGTACTCGCACCTGAAGAACTCCCAGGACCTCAAGACGCGGATCGCCCTGCTCGCCCTGGAGGAACTCGCGGACCGGGCCGCCGACGCGCTGGCCGGGCGGGCCGGGAAGGACGCCCTCGCCGCCTTCGCGAACGTCTACCGCGACTACGCCCGGGAGCACCCCGGCCGTTACGCGGCCGCGCGCCTCCGGCTGGACCCGGAGACCGCCGCGGCGAGCGCCGGGGGCAGACACGCGCAGATGACCCGCGCGATCCTGCGCGGCTACGACCTGACCGAGCCGGACGAGACCCACGCCGTCCGGCTGCTCGGCAGCGTGTTCCACGGCTACGTCAGCCTCGAACTGGCCGGCGGCTTCGCCCACAGCGCCCCGGCCCCCCAGGAAACCTGGACCTGGATCCTCGACCGCCTCGACACGATGCTGCGCACCTGGCCCGCGGCGTAGCGTCCACGCGCGTGCGCCCGCGCGTGGCAAGCACGCGTTCGCCTGCGGTGCCCCTGTGCCGGTCGTTCGTGCACGAGACCCGTGCGGGTCCGAGGCTCGCGCCCGCACGGTGGGTCACGGCGTCCGCGTGGCTGCGTATGGATGGGCGATCGGCCGGCGGCTCTCCCCTTGCGCCGCTGCGGCGCCCGCGCCCCCCGTTGTGCCTCCGGGTCGGCCATGGGTGCGTTGCGGCGGGCGCAGCCCTGCGCGCCGGGCCCGTCCATGCTGTGCGGCGGGCTGTCCGCCTGCGATGCCACGCTCGGTGCTCGCCTGTGGCCCGGACCGCAGCCGTCGGCGGGCTTGGACCGGGGCCGCGCCCACACGGCCGTCGGCCGCCCCGCGGCGCCCCCGGGGTGGTCCGTGTTCCGGTCCCGCGTCCGGCCTCCGGTCCCGGTGCGCCTCTGTCGGCGTCGGCCCGGCGGACCGCTCGCCGCCAGGCGCGGCCGGCCGCGCGGCCGGCGCCGACCCGTCGGGCGCGGCCGACTGCGTTCCGTTGTTGTCCGCGGGCGATTCGTAGTCGAGTTGCCGTGAGTCGTCGATGCTTCGCGGAAATTCTCCGCGCCGCGGGGGACAGCGCTTTCACCCGCCGGAATCTCCCGGATCCGAGGATTCCCCTGTGGCCCGGACCGGCCCCTGCCGAACGATCAATCGTGAAAGTCGTGACGATACGGGAGGGCGGATGTTACAAATGCCGGATGGCAGCCCGTTTTACCCGTCTTCGACGTATATCGCTGCGCTCGCTGCTGGGAAAGAGCCCGCGAAGCGTCGCCGGACAGGTGTTCGTTCTACAGGTGGCGCTGGTCGCGCTGCTTGTGGCCTTCGCCGTCTTCTCCCTCGTCCTCCAGTCGCAGCGCGACATCAACGCCGAGGCCAAGCGCCGTTCCGTGGCAGTGGCGCAGACCTTCGCGCACTCCCCGGGCGTCGTGAGCGCACTGCGCACGTCCGCCCCGTCGCAGGTGCTGCAACCCCTCACGGAGGCGGGACGCAGGTCGGCGGGGGTCGACTTCATCGTCGTCATGGACACGAAGGGCATCCGCTACACCCACCCACTGCCGGGCCGCATCGGTCAGCGATTCGTCGGCACCATCGGGCCGTCGCTGGCCGGGAACGTCTACACCGAGAGCGTCCACGGGCCGCTCGGCGAAGAGGTACAGGCCACCGTTCCCATCAGGGACGGCGGCCGCGTCGTGGCGCTGGTCTCCGCAGGTCTGCAGGTCGAGCACGTGACCAGCCAGGTGAACCGGCAGATCCCGATCATCCTGGGCGCCGGGGCGGCGGCGCTGGGCCTGGCCACCGGCGTGACGGCCCTCGTCGGCAGGCGGCTGCGGCGGCAGACCCACAGCCTCGCCCCGGACGAGATGACCCGCATGTACGAGCACCACGACGCGGTGCTGCACTCCGTGCGGGAAGGCGTGCTCATCATCGGTGACGACGGGCGGCTGCTGCTGGCGAACGACGAGGCCAAGCGGCTGCTGGACCTGCCGTCGGACGCCGAGGGCAGGCAGGTGACGCACCTCCGGACGCTGGAGCCCGAGACGGTCGAACTGCTCACCTCCGGCCGCAGGGCCACCGACGAGGTGTACCTCGCCGGATCCCGCCTGCTGGCCGTCAACCAGCGGCCCACCCACCGCGACGGATGCGGCCGGCGCACGGTGGTGACACTGCGCGACTCCACCGAACTCCAGGCCATCTCCGGCCGCGCCCAGGTCGCCAGGGAACGGCTCGAACTGCTCTACGACGCCGGACTGGGCATCGGCACCACCCTCGACGTGGCCCGCACGGCCGACGAACTCGCCCAGGTCGCCGTCCCCCGCTTCGCCGACTACGTCTCCGTGGACCTCGCCGAGGGCGTACTCCAGGGCGAGGAGCCCGCCCCCACCGCGACGGGCCTGCGCCGTATCGCCGTACGCGGTGTGCAGGACGACTCGCCGCTCTACGAGAAGGGCCGGCTGATCGACTTCCTGCCGTCCACGCCCCAGGCACGCAGCTACGGCACCGGCCATCTGGAACTGGTGACGGACCTGGCGTCGGCGCACGGCTGGCAGGCGCAGGACCCGGCACGCGCCGAGGCGATCGTCGACCACGGCATCAACTCGCTGATCTCGGCCCCCATCCAGGCCCGCGGTGTCGTCCTGGGCATGGCCAACTTCTGGCGCTGCAAGGAGCGCGGCCCATTCGACGAGGAGGAGCTGTCCCTGGCCGAGGAACTGGTCGCCCGGGCCGCCGTCAGTATCGACAACGCCCGCCGCTACGCCCGCGAGCACGCCCTCGCGGTCACCCTGCAGCGCAGCCTGCTGCCGCGGGCCCTGCCCGAGCTGACCGCGCTGGAGGTCGGCTACCGCTATCTGCCCGCCCAGTCGGGTGTCAGCGGTGACTGGTTCGACGTGATCCCGCTGCCCGGCGGACGGGTCGCCCTGGTCGTCGGGGACGTGGTCGGGCACGGCCTGCACGCCGCCGCCACCATGGGACGGCTGCGGACCGCGGTGCACAACTTCTCCACGCTCGACCTGCCCCCCGACGAGCTGCTGAGCCACCTCGACGACCTCGTCGGACGCATCGACCAGGACGAGGCCTCCACCGGTGCCGCCGCGGCCGTCGTCGGAGCCACCTGCCTGTACGCGATCTACGATCCCGTGACCCGCCGCTGCGCCATGGCGCGCGCCGGTCATCTCGCGCCCGCGCTGATCAGCCCGGACGGTGATGTCACCTTCCCGGACCTGCCGCACGGCCCGCCGCTCGGCCTGGGCGGCATGCCGTTCCGCACGGCCGAGCTGGAGCTCTCCGAGGGCACCCAGCTCGCCCTGTACACCGACGGGCTCGTCGAGGACCGCAGGCGGGACCTCGACGTCGGCATGGAGATGCTGCGCCAGGCCCTCGCGGGCCACCCCGACCGCTCGCCGGAGCAGAGCTGCCAGGCCGTCCTCGAGGCGCTGCTGCCCGCACGCCCCAAGGACGACGTCGCCCTGCTCATCGCCCGCACCCGGGCGCTGCCGTGCGACCGGGTCGCCGAGTGGGACGTGCCGCCCGACCCCGCCGCCGTCGCCCGGGTCCGCGTCGCGGCCGCCCGCACCCTCGACGAGTGGGGCCTGTCCGAGCTCGGCTTCGGCATGGAACTGGTGCTGAGCGAGCTCGTCACCAACGCCATCCGCTACGGAGGCGAGCCGATCCACGTCCGGCTGATCCGCGACCGCACGCTGATCTGCGAGGTGTCCGACGGCACCAGCACCTCGCCGCACCTGCGCTACGCGGCGACGACCGAGGAGGGCGGCCGGGGTCTGTTCCTGGTGTCGCAGATGACCGAGCACTGGGGCACCCGCTACTCCCCGCACGGAAAGGTGATCTGGGCGGAGTTCGCCCTGCCCGAGAGCGTCGAGCACCCGGGGACGGCCCTGTCCGGGGCGGTCGCGCCCTCCACCGACGACTGGCCCGTCGCACCACGGACACCGGTGCTCCCCGGCCAGGTGACGGCGACCGCGCCGGCTGACGGTTGACCCCGGCCATCGGTGCACAGCCCGTCGGCGGGTCTCCGAGCGGCGACGGCGCGGGACCGACCCCTGGTGGGCGGTCCCGCGCCGTCGCAGGAGACGGACGGACGCGTCAGGCGGCGGCCTCCACCTGCGGGGCGTGCCGCGGCAGCGTCAGCACGGCCAGGAAGCCGAGGACCGCGACCGCGGCGAAGAAGTAGAAGCCCCATGGATGGCCGATGCCCGCCGTGACCAGGGCCCCGGTGATCGTCGGGCCGACGATGGAGCCGATCCGGCCGATGCCGGAGGCCGAGCCGAGGGCGGTCCCGCGCACCGAGGCCGGATAGAAGTGCGTCACGTAGGCGTACACGAGCACCATGGCGGAGAAGACGAACACGCCGGTGAGGAAGACGACGACGTTGAGCAGGACGTCGCTGTTCATCCTGATGCTCAGGCAGCCGAGCATGACCACGGACACCGCGAACCAGCCGAGTATGGTCCCCTTGATGCCCCGCCGGTCGGCCACGAAGCCGCCGACGATCAGGCCGACGACTCCGCCGACGTTGAGTATGAGGAGCTGGGTGACGGCCGTGGGGACGGGGTAGCCGGCGTCGTTCATGAGCTTGGGCAGCCAGGTGTTCAGGCCGTAGACCAGCAGCAGACCCATGAACGAGGCGACCCAGATGCCGATGCCCGCGCGCAGGTAGGCCGGCTTGAGCAGCTCGGTGAGCGGAACCCGCTGCGCCCCCGTCGCCTGCTTGGCCTGCGTGAACGCCTCCGACTCCGGCAGCCGGAACCACTGGATGGCGGCGACGGCGAGGCCGGCCACGCCGAGGACGTAGAACAGGATCTGCCAGTTGTCGGTCACCTGGAGGGCCAGCAGGGATGTGATCACGGCACCGGTGTGGTAGCCGGTCATGGTCAGGGTGCTGGCCCGGGCACGACGGCTGGCCGGCATGTGCTCGGCCATCATCGTCAGCGACACCGGCATGCAGGCGCCGAGGCCCAGACCGGCGACGAGCCGGAGGACGGCGAACATCTCCACGGAGCCGGCCAGCGGCACCACGATGGTGAACACCGAGAACACCACCACCGAGGCGATGAGCAGCAGGCGGCGGCCCAGCCGGTCGGCCAGCGGGCCGACGCAGACGGCGCCGATGGCGACGCCGACGAGCGACAGCGTCGCGATCATGGTGGCGTCGCCCGCGGTCATGCCGAGGTGGCGGGTCTTGAGCAGGGTCGGGATGATGGCGCCGAGGACGACGAGGTCGTAGCCCTCGAGCATGACGGTGATCCAGCACAGGACCACCGTCCACGTGCCGCGCCCGGCGGTGCCGGACTGCACGGTCGTCTGGGACGAGACGGCGGATGTCATTGCGGACGTTCCCCCTGGGGACGGGAGCGGACGGGCGGGGACGAGCAGGGTCGGAACAGGGGCGGGCAGGGTCAGAACGGGTAGTCGGCGATGTCGGGCCGGACGGTGAGCCACTGGGTCTCGGTGAAGGCCTCGACGTTGGCGGCGGCGCCGCCGAACCGGGACCCGGTGCCCGAGGCCTTGACCCCGCCGAAGGGGGCGTTGGGCTCGTCGCTGACGGTCTGCTCGTTGATGTGGACCTTGCCGGAGTCGATCCGGTCGGCGAGCTTCATCGCCGTCCCCACGTCGCCGAGGATCCCCACGGACAGCCCGTACTCGCAGTCGTTGACGATCCGCGCCGCCTCCTCCGGCGTCGAGAAGCCGATGACGGGCGCGACGGGCCCGAAGATCTCCTCGCGCCAGGCCGGCATGTCGGTCGTCAGCCCGCTCAGCACCGTGGCCCGGTAGCCCGCGCCGACGATCTCGCCGCCCGCGGCGAGGGTCGCGCCCGCGGCGACGCTGTCGGTGACGATCCGGTGCACCCGCTCCAGCTGGCGCCGGTCGATGAGCGGGCCGAGCGCGACGTCCTCACGGGCCGGGTCGCCGACCGGCAGGGCCGCGGCCTTCGCGGCCAACGCCGCCGTGTACTCCTCCAGGAGCGACTCGTGGACGATGTGCCGGCCGGTCGTCATGCAGATCTGGCCCTGGTGCAGATAGGAGCCGAACGCGCCCGCGGAGGCAGCCTTCCGCACGTCCGCCCCCGGCAGTACGACCAGCGCGTTGTTCCCGCCCAGCTCCAGGTGGGCCCGCTTGAGCAGCCGTCCGGCCTGCTCGCCGATCGCCCGTCCGACCGGGGTCGAGCCGGTGAAGGAGACCACCCGCACCTCGGGCGCCTCGACGACCGCCCGGCCGACCGGGCCGTCGCCCGGCAGCAGGTGCAGCACGCCGTCCGGCAGCCCCGCCTCCTCGAAGACGCGCGCGATGACGACACCGCCGCTCACCGCGGTGCGCGGGTCCGGCTTGAGCAGCACCGCGTTGCCCAGGGCCAGCGCCGGCGCCACCGAGCGCAGACCCAGGACGAGAGGGAAGTTGAAGGGCGCGATGACACTGACGACACCCGCGGGACGGCGCCGGGAGAAGGACCAGCGGGCGTCCTCGGAGGTGAGCACCTCACCCTGCGGATGCGTCGGCAGGCCCGCGCACTCGAAGCACTCGCCCACGGCGAGCCGCGCCTCGAAGGCCGCCTTGGCCCGTACGGACCCGGCCTCGCGCACCAGCCAGTCCTCGATCTCGGCGGAGTGCTCGGCCAGCAGCTCACCTGCCCGGCGAAGCACGGCGGCCCGCCGCTGCGGGGAGGCCGCCGCCCAGTCGCGCTGCGCCTCCGCCGCGCGGGCGGACGCTCGCCGTACGTCCTCGGCGGTGGCCAGGCCCGCCGTCGCGAGCTGTTCACCGGTCGCGGGCTCGACGACCGGCTGCCCGGCGGACGCGTCCCTCCAGCCGTCGCTGAAGAACTTCTTGCCCCAGACGTCGCTGTCCAGGAGTGCCATCGCGTTTCCTCGCTTCTTCTCGGGGCGGATCAGGACGGGGTGGTGAGCGCCGTGTCCACCTGGATCAGGCGCGGGTGGTCCGGGCGCTCGGCGAGGGCGGCCCGCAGCTCCTCGGCGTCGCCGACGTGCCGGGCCGGGACGCCGTATCCCTCGGCGATGCGGGTGAAGTCCAGACCGGGGATGTCCAGACCGGGGGCGTCCGGCACGCCCAGCAGGCCGCCGAACCAGCGCAGTGCCCCGTACGTGCCGTTGCGCAGCAGTACGACGGTCAGCGGTACACGGTGCTGTGCGGCCGTCCACAGGGCGGTGATGCCGTAGTTGGCCGAGCCGTCCCCGATGACGCCGACCACCGGCCGGTCCGGCCGGCCCATGGCGACCCCTACCGCGCCGGGCAGCCCGAACCCGAGTCCGCCGGCCGCGGGAAAGTAGTAGGAGCCGGGCCGGCGCAGGTCCATCTGGCGCCACCAGGAGGAGTTCGTCGACGTCGACTCGACCACGTACGCGGTGTCCTCGGGCAGTTCGTCGCGCAGCGCGGCGAAGACCTGCTCCGGGTGCAGCCGGGAGCCGTCACCGTCCGGCGGCCCGGGCGCGGGACGGAAGGAGCCGGCGGGCGCCTCGGGTTCGTCGAGCAGCTTCAGGAGCAGGCCGATGACGGCTCCGGGGTCGGCGACCAGCGCCTCGCCCATCGGCGCCCGCGCGGCGGCCGAGGCGTCCTCGGTCACCTGGATCAGCCGGGTGCCCTCGGGCAGGTACCGGCCGGGCAGGTGCTCGTGGTAGCGGAACACCGGCGCGCCGAGCACCAGGACCAGGTCGTGGCCCTCGAACGCCTCGCAGACCGGCGCGATCCCGGCGGGCAGCACACCGCGGAACAGGGGGTGCCGGTTGGGGAAGGGCAGCCGGAACTGCGAGGGGGCCGCCCACACCGGGCCGCCCAGGCGCTCGGCCAGCCGGACGGCGTCGTCGAACAGTCCCGCCGAGTCGATGTCCCCGCCCAGCACCAGCGCGGGCCGCCGGGCGGAGGCGATCTGCCCGGCCAGCCGGCGGCACTGTTCCCCGTCCGGGACGGAAGCACGGGCGACCCGCCGGTCGAGGACCGCGAGGGCGTTGTCACCGGCGTCGGCCGCCCAGTCGTCGTAGGGGACGGACAGGTACGTCGGACGCCGCTGGAGCTCCGCCTCGAAGACGGCCTGAGCGAGGGCGCGCGGCACGTCCTGGGCACACGTCGGCTCGGCCGCCCAGCCGACGAGCGGCCGCATCAGCGCCGGGGCGTCCACGTTGGACAGGTTGGCCTCCGGCCCGACGGCGGAGCGCACCTGCTGGCCCGCGACCATCACGAGCGGGGTGCGGGAGGCCACGGAGTTCGTCAGCGCGCCCATCGCGTTCCCGGAGCCCGAGGCCGCGTGCAGGTTGACCAGGACGGGCCGGCCGGTCGCCTGTGCGTACCCGTCGGCCATGCCGACGACGGCACCCTCGTGCAGGCCGAGGACGTAGCGGAAGCTGTCGGGGAGCCCGGCGAGGAAGGGCAGTTCGTTGGAGCCGGGGTTGCCGAACACGGTGGTGAGGCCCTGGCGCTCCAGGAACTCGTGGCAGAGGCGGCGTACGGAAGGCACGGGCGTTCCTTTCGGAGTGACGCACGCCACGCTAGGCAAGCGCTGACATGAGCACCAATAAATCTTTTACCGTCGCGATATAGACTGCTTCGATATGAGGACCTTCGACCTCAACCTCGCCCGCGTCTTCGTACTGCTGTACGAGACCGGCAGCGTCACGGTCACCGCCGACACGCTCCACGTCACCCAGCCCACCGTCAGCTACAGCCTGGGCAAGCTGCGCCGTCACTTCGGCGACGAACTGTTCCGGCGCACGGGACGCGGACTGACGCCGACCGCGGGCGCCCGCAGGCTGTACGAGCCCTTGCAGCGCGCCCTCGCCGACATCGACGGCACGGTCCGCCAGGCCGACGTCTTCGACCCGCGGGCCATGTCCGGCCGCTTCACGGTGGCCCTGTCCGACCTGGGCGAGGTGACCCTGCTGCCGCGCCTGATGGCCGCGGCCCGCGAGCGGGCTCCCGGGGTGTCCTTCACGGTGCGGCCGCTGGACGTGGACGAGGCGGAGCACCAGCTGCGCCGCGGCGACATCGACGCGTTCGTGGCCACCCCCGTGCTGACCTCCCACCGGACCGTGCGGATTCCGCTCTTCCACGAGCGCTATGTCGGCATGGTCGCCGCCGGCCACCCCCGCGTGCGGGGCGAGTCGGTCACCCTGGCCGAGCTCGCGGCCGAGTCCCACGCCACCGTCTTCGGCCCCAGCGGCCACGTCGTCCCGCGTGCCGTGCTCGCCGCGCACGGTCTGCTCGACCGGGTGGTGGTGGACGCCACCCGTTTCTCGATGCTCCCCTACCTGCTGGAGCAGACCGACCTGATCGCCATCGTCCCCGAGTACGTCGGCGAGGTCTTCGCCTCCTCCCACCAACTGCGCCTGGTACGGCTCCCGTTCCACACCGAGCCGATCGAGGTGGCGCTGTACGCGCGCCACGAGTCCTCGCGCAGCCCGTCCCAGCGGTGGCTGGTGCGGTTCATGGCCGAGGTCCTGGGGGAGCGGGTGAGCCCGGCCCAACTGCCGCCGTCCGCCACCGGGTAGGCCCGCGCCGCGCGCCGCGGCGACCGCGCCGTGCCCGCCATGAGCGTGAGACACGTAGGCCAACCGGGTGGAATCCGCCGGGTGTTACTCCGTCCAGGCGACGGCTGCCTCCGGTTCGTCGGCGTGAGGCGGAAGGATGGAAGGCGGGCCCTGCGGGAGAACCGCGTGGACCTTCGTGTTCCCATCTCCCGAGAGAAAGCGTGTCACGGGCCGCATGACAGACGTCCAGCACACCACGCGGGAAACCGCCGCTCCCCGTCGTCACCTGAGGCCCGGCGCCGTGGTGGTGAACTGGGTGACGACGACCGATCACAAGACGATCGGCTCGCTGTATCTGATCACCTCCTTCGTGTTCTTCCTGCTCGGCGGCATCATGGCGCTGGTCATGCGCGCCGAACTGGCCCGCCCGGGTCTGCAAATGCTGTCGAACGACCAGTACAACCAGATGTTCACGATGCACGGCACGATCATGCTGCTGATGTTCGCGACGCCGCTGTTCGCGGGCTTCACGAACTGGATCATGCCGCTGCAGATCGGCGCCCCGGACGTGGCCTTCCCGCGGCTGAACATGTTCGCCTACTGGCTCTACCTGTTCGGCTCGCTGATCGCGGTGGCCGGCTTCCTCACCCCGCAGGGCGCCGCCGACTTCGGCTGGTTCGCGTACGCCCCGCTGAACGACGTCATCCACACACCGGGCCTGGGCGGGGACCTGTGGATCCTCGGCCTGGGCATGTCCGGCTTCGGCACCATCCTCGGCGCCGTCAACTTCATCACCACGATCATCTGCATGCGCGCGCCGGGCATGACCATGTTCCGCATGCCGATCTTCACCTGGAACGTGCTGCTGACCGCGGTGCTGGTCCTGCTGGCCTTCCCGGTCCTGGCGGCCGCTCTGCTCAGCCTGGAGGTGGACCGCAAGTGGGGCGCCCATGTCTTCGAGGCGGCCAACGGCGGCTCGCTGCTGTGGCAGCACCTGTTCTGGTTCTTCGGGCATCCCGAGGTGTACATCATCGCGCTGCCGTTCTTCGGCATCGTCAGTGAGATCATCCCGGTCTTCTCCCGCAAGCCGATCTTCGGCTACATGGGCCTGATCGGCGCCACCATCTCCATCGCCGGCCTGTCGGTGACGGTGTGGGCACACCACATGTTCGTCACCGGCGGTGTGCTGCTGCCGTTCTTCTCCTTCATGAGCTTCCTGATCGCGGTCCCCACCGGGGTGAAGTTCTTCAACTGGACCGGCACCATGTGGAAGGGGTCCCTGAGTTTCGAGACGCCGATGCTGTGGTCGACCGGCTTCCTGGTGACGTTCCTCTTCGGCGGTCTGACCGGAGTCCTGCTGGCCTCGCCGCCGCTGGACTTCCACGTCTCGGACTCGTACTTCGTGGTGGCGCACTTCCACTACGTCGTCTTCGGCACGGTGGTGTTCGCCATGTTCGCCGGCTTCCACTTCTGGTGGCCGAAGTGGACCGGCAAGATGCTCGACGAACGCCTGGGGAAGGTGACCTTCTGGACGCTCTTCGTCGGCTTCCACACCACGTTCCTGGTGCAGCACTGGCTGGGCGCCGAGGGCATGCCGCGCCGGTACGCCGACTACCTGGCGAGCGACGGCTTCACCACGCTCAACGAGATCTCCACCATCGGCTCGTTCCTGCTGGGGCTGTCGATGCTGCCGTTCTTCTACAACATCTGGAAGACGGCCAAGTACGGCGAGAAGGTCGACACCGACGACCCGTGGGGCTACGGCCGCTCCCTGGAGTGGGCCACCTCCTGCCCACCGCCCCGGCACAACTTCGTCACCCTGCCCGTGATCCGCAGCGAGTCCCCGGCCTTCGACCTGCACCACCCGGAGGTCTCGGTCACGGACAAGCGGGAGAATCTGGGCCTGCCAGGATGACCGACGCGGCGGAGCGCCCGGACGGGCAGCCGAGCGGGCCCACCGGACTGGTCGAGCAGGTCGAGGGCTATCTGCTCTGGCAGACCCGCGTCGCCGAGGCCGAGCAGCGGGCCCGTGCCTTCACGGAGCCCATGCAGTGGCTGACCACGGCGCAGCGCGAGGAGATCGAGGAGTGCTACGTCTCCGACTGCCTGCTGCGGGCCCGGGCGGACCTCCAGCGGATCGCCGAACGGTGCCGGGCGCTGCGCGGCGAGTACGAACAGCGCTACCGCCAGTTGCGGGCGCGGTGCTTCGCGTTCGTCCTCATGGCCCTCGCGGTGCTCGCCGGGGCGGCCGTCCTGGCGCTGGCCCTCGCGCGGCCCTGAGACCGCGGATCCGTCCCGCCCCACCTGTGCCGAACGCACTCGGGCCGCCCTCCTCGCGGGGGCGGCCCGAGCCCGTCGTACCGGCCCACCGGGCCGGCGCTCCTGATCACGGAGGTGTCACTGCGGCGGCTGGTCCTGACCCGGGTCCGGCCGGCCGAGCTGCTCCTTGAGTTTGTCCTGACCCGTGTCGACCTGGCTCCGGTACTTACCCTGAGTCCGCTCGTCGACGTAGTCACCGCCTTTGTCGATGCCCTTGCCGGCCTGCTCCTCGTGACCTTTCAGCAGTCCCTTGAGCTTGTCCAGCATGCTCATCGCATACTCCTTAACGCCGGGGTTCCTCCCAGCATGGCCGACGGCGGCAGGGGATGCATCCGCAGCCGGGAAGGCGGGGATCACCTGCGAAAACACCGGTCCGCCGTCAGGGTGCGCACAGGTTCTCGGCCGGCGGCACACCGTCGAGCAGCCGGCGGCCGTCCCGCTGGGTGATGTGCCAGGCCGTGCACACGGAGTCGACCTTCGCGGAGCGCAGCAGCAGGAAGTCGTGTCCGTCGCGGTGCTCCACCCGGGCCTGCAACGCAGGGGCGTGCTCGCCCAGCCGGTCCAGGTAGTCGGCGGCGTAGTCGTCGGAGACGGTGTCCTCGTCGAACAGCGTCTGGAGGCCGTCCGCGTCCCGGTCGGTGGCCGCCTTCTGGGCCATGTCGGCCAGCGCGGCCATGCTCGGCGCGCCGGGCGGGGCTTCTGTCGCGATCGAGTAGCACACGAAGCCCAGCCAGGTCCCCAGACCGACGATCAGCGCGATCACCGCGAGACGCGACTTGCTCGAACGCTTCGGGCGCCTTTCCGGCACTGCTCCTCCTTCCGACCTGCCCTGTGTCAGGGGACCACTCTCCCATGGCGGAGGAGCCGCACGCGCACGAGGCCGGGGCATGGACCAGTCCCTAGGCTCCCGGCGTCCAGTCGGCGGCCTTGTACAGGGCCCGCGACGTGGTGATCAGTTCCCGCCGCTCCCGCGCGGAGCCCACCATCGGCTGGGAGCCGTTGAGCGGCACCTGGGCGCTCTCCGGCAGGAACCTCACGGTCACCAGGCCGACCGCGCCGGCCAGCATGAGGTAGTAGGCGGGCATCATGTCGTTGCCCGTGACGTTGACCAGGGCCTCGGTCACCAGAGGGGTGGTGCCGCCGAACGCGGCGACGGCGAAGTCGAAGCCGATGCCCATGGCCGCGTAACGCACCGCGGTCGGGAAGAGCGCGGGCAGGGTGGCGGCGCTCGGCGCGGCGAAGCAGGCCAGCAGCGTGGACAGGATCAGCACGCCGCAGACCGGCGCCCAGGTCCCCCGCATCTTGATCAGCAGGAACGCGGGGGCCGCGAGGACGATCATCGCGGCGGCCGCGACCCCGTAGACCGGGCGCCGTCCGACGTGGTCGCTGAGCCGGCCGATGAAGGTGATCAGCAGCACGATCCACACCATGCCCAGCAGCACCAGCAGGTCGGCGGAGCCGCTGGAGCGGTGCAGGGTCTCCGTCTGGTAGGTGGGCAGGAAGCCGGTGACCATGTAGTTGGTGACGTTGTAGAGCAGCACCAGACCCATGCAGATCAGCAGGGCGCCCCAGTGGTTCCTGACGATGGACCGCAGCTCGCTGCCCGCCGACTTCTGGGCCAGGCTCCGCTCGTGCTCGTCGAGCTGCTGCTGGAAGGCGGGCGACTCCTCCAGCCGCAGCCGCATGTACAGGCCGATAACACCGAGCGGTCCGGCGATCAGGAACGGGACCCGCCAGCCCCAGGCGATCATCTGGGCGTCCGTGAGGAGCAGGTTCAGCGCGGTGACCAGGGCGGAGCCCAGCGCGTAGCCGACGAAGGTGCCGAAGTCGAGCCAGCTGGAGAGGAAGCCGCGGCGGCGGTCGGGGGAGTACTCGGCGACGAAGGTGGTGGCGCCGCCGTACTCGCCGCCCGTGGAGAAGCCCTGGACCATCCGGGCGAGCAGCAGGAGGATCGGGGCGGCGATGCCGAGGGTCGTGTAGCCGGGGATCAGGCCGATGGCGAACGTGCCCACCGCCATCATGATCATCGTGGTGGCGAGCACCTTCTGCCGGCCGATCCGGTCCCCGAGCGGGCCGAACACGAGGCCGCCGAGGGGACGCGCCACGAAGGCCGCGGCGAACGTCGCGAAGGAGGAGATCACCTGGGCGCCGGGGGAGGCGCCGGGGAAGAAGACCTTCCCGATGGTGGCGGCGAGGTAGCTGTAGACGCCGAAGTCGAACCACTCCATGCAGTTGCCGAGGGCGGAGGCGCCCACCGCGCGCCTGAGCAGCGGCGGCTCGACGATCTGCACGTCCTCCTCGCGCAGGGCGCGCCTGCTGCGCCGCAGCCGGCGGGACAGCTCCTGGCGGACCTGCCGCGGCAGTCGCGTGGCGGCCGCCGACGGCCCGGTCGCGCCGGAGGGACCGGCCTGCCCGTCGGGTGTCACGTTCACCACCACGTCACCTTGCCCTTTGGTGCTGTGCGCTCCGTGCGCCTGTGCGAGGTACTGGCATTCCGTGCGGTTCCGGCCCTCGGTGCGTGTTGGAGCGGCTGCCCAGAGCGCCGTTCTTCACGCGTGCGACGACCGGCCCGCCGACCCGGGACCGGCGCCGACGCGGCCTGCGACCGGGATCCGCACCGGCACGACTCGCTTCCCGCGCACAGGGGAAGATGAGACCGCGAGCGGACAGCGGACGCACGAGCGACGCGGAGGAGCGTGGGTGCCATGCAGCACGAGCGAGCGGGCAAGCCGGCCGGACCCGAGGACCTGATCGACGTCGCCCGCCTGGTGACGGCGTACTACGCGCTGCACCCCGACCCGGCCGAGGCCGGACAGCGCGTGGCGTTCGGGACCTCCGGACACCGCGGATCGTCCCTGACGACGGCGTTCAACGAGGACCACATCGCCGCGACCAGCCAGGCCATCTGCGAGTACCGAGCACGGCAGGGCACCGACGGCCCCCTCTTCCTGGGCGCGGACACCCACGCCCTGTCCGAACCCGCGCGGGTCACCGCGCTGGAGGTCTTCGCCGCCAACGACGTCACCGTCCTCATCGACACGGCGGACGGCTACACCCCCACCCCCGCCGTCTCCCACGCGATCCTGACCCACAACCGCTCCCGCACCTCGGGACTCGCCGACGGTGTCGTGGTGACCCCGTCGCACAACCCGCCCGGCGACGGCGGCTTCAAGTACAACCCGCCCGGCGGTGGCCCCGCGGGCTCGGAGGCGACCTCCTGGATCCAGGACCGCGCCAACGAGATCATCGCGGGCGGCCTGAAGGACGTACGGCGCCTCCCGTACCCCCGCGCGCTCACCGCGCCCCGCACCGGCCGCTACGACTTCCTCGGCGCCTACGTCACCGATCTGCCGAGCGTGCTCGACCTCGACGCGGTCCGGGACGCCGGCGTGCGGATCGGCGCCGACCCGCTGGGCGGAGCCTCCGTCGCCTACTGGGGCCGCATCGCCGAGCAGCACCGCCTCGACCTGACCGTCGTCAATCCGCTCACCGACCCCACCTGGCGCTTCATGACGCTGGACTGGGACGGCAAGATCCGTATGGACTGCTCCTCGCCGTACGCGATGGCGTCGCTCATCGGGCAGCGCGACCGCTTCCGGATCGCCACGGGAAACGACGCCGACGCCGACCGGCACGGCATCGTCACCCCGGACGCCGGACTGATGAACCCCAACCACTACCTCGCCGTGGCCATCTCCTACCTCTACGCCCATCGCACCCGATGGCCCGCCGAGGCGGGTGTGGGCAAGACCCTGGTCTCCTCCGGCATGATCGACCGGGTCGCCGCGGACCTCGGCCGCCGGCTGGTCGAAGTGCCCGTGGGCTTCAAGTGGTTCGTGGACGGACTGATCGACTCCTCGCTCGGCTTCGGCGGCGAGGAGTCCGCCGGGGCGTCGTTCCTGCGCCGGGACGGCTCGGTGTGGACCACCGACAAGGACGGCATCGTCCTGGCCCTGCTCGCCTCCGAGATCACCGCCGTCACCGACCGGACGCCGTCCCAGCACTACGCGGAGCTCACCGCCCGCTTCGGCGAACCCGCCTACGCCCGCCTCGACGCACCGGCCACCCGAGAGGAGAAGGCCCGCCTGGCGAAGCTGTCCCCGGCCCAGGTCACCGCCGACACCCTCGCCGGCGAACCCGTCACCGCCGTCCTCACCGAGGCGCCCGGCAACGGCGCGCCCATCGGCGGCATCAAGGTGACCACCGAGAACGCCTGGTTCGCGGCCCGCCCCTCGGGCACCGAGGACGTCTACAAGATCTACGCCGAGTCGTTCCGGGGCCCCGGCCACCTCTCCCAGGTCCAGGACGAGGCCGAACGCGTCGTCCACGCGGCACTCGGCGGGTGACGACGGCACCACGACAGCGGCGGAAGCGCGGGAGAGAATCGGGATGAGTGGCCCGGCTCACATGGCATGGTGAGGGCATGGCCGACACCATGGTCCTTTCACCGGCAGGCCGAAGGGATAGAGCATGTTCCGCAAGGTGCTGGTCGCCAACCGCGGCGAGATCGCGATCCGCGCGTTCCGCGCCGGCTACGAACTGGGCGCGCGAACCGTCGCCGTCTTCCCCCACGAGGACCGCAATTCGCTGCACCGGCTGAAAGCCGACGAGGCCTACCAGATCGGCCAGCCGGGCCACCCGGTCCGCGCCTATCTCTCCGTCGAGGAGATCGTCCGCGCGGCCCGCCGGGCGGGCGCGGACGCCGTCTACCCCGGCTACGGGTTCCTGTCCGAGAACCCCGAACTCGCCCGCGCCTGCCAGGAGTCGGGCATCACCTTCGTCGGACCGGACGCCCACACGCTGGAACTGACGGGGAACAAGGCCCGCGCGGTCGCGGCCGCCCGCGCGGCCGGCGTGCCCGTGCTCGGCTCCTGCGCGCCCTCCACCGACGTCGACGAACTCGTCCGCGCCGCCGAGGACATCGGCTTCCCCGTGTTCGTCAAGGCGGTCGCGGGCGGGGGCGGGCGCGGCATGCGCCGGGTGGAGGACCCCGCCGCGCTGCGGGAGTCCATCGAGGCGGCGTCCCGGGAGGCGGCGTCCGCGTTCGGCGACCCCACCGTCTTCCTGGAGAAGGCCGTCGTCGAGCCGCGCCACATCGAGGTGCAGATCCTCGCCGACGGCCAGGGTGACGTCATCCACCTGTTCGAGCGCGACTGCTCGCTCCAGCGCCGCCATCAGAAGGTCATCGAGATCGCGCCCGCGCCGAACCTCGACCCGGCGCTGCGCGAGCGGATCTGCGCCGACGCCGTGCGCTTCGCCCGGGAGATCGGCTACCGCAACGCGGGCACCGTGGAGTTCCTGCTCGACCGCGAGGGCAACCACGTCTTCATCGAGATGAACCCGCGCATCCAGGTCGAGCACACGGTCACCGAGGAGGTCACCGACGTCGACCTGGTCCAGGCCCAGATCCGCATCGCCGCCGGCGAGACCCTCGCCGACCTCGGGCTCTCCCAGGACACCGTCACCCTGCGCGGCGCCGCCCTGCAGTGCCGCATCACCACCGAGGACCCGGCCAACGGCTTCCGCCCGGACACCGGACGCATCAGCGCCTACCGCTCCCCGGGCGGCTCGGGCATCCGCCTGGACGGCGGAACCACCCACGCCGGTACCGAGATCAGCGCGCACTTCGACTCCATGCTCGTCAAACTCACCTGCCGCGGACGGGACTTCAAGGCCGCGATCGGCCGGGCCCGGCGCGCCGTGGCCGAGTTCCGCATCCGCGGCGTCGCCACGAACATCCCGTTCCTCCAGGCCGTACTCGACGACCCCGACTTCCAGGCCGGGCGGGTCACCACGTCGTTCATCGAGCAGCGCCCGCACCTGCTGACCGCGCGCTCCTCCGCCGACCGCGGCACCAAGCTGCTCACCTACCTCGCCGACGTCACCGTGAACAAGCCGCACGGAGAACGGCCCGAGGTGATCGACCCGGTCACCAAGCTGCCGCCGCTGCCCGCGGGCGAGCCGCCCGCCGGCTCCCGGCAGAAGCTCGTCGAACTCGGCCCCGACGGCTTCGCCCGCCTCCTGCGCGAGTCGCCGACCATCGGCGTCACCGACACCACGTTCCGCGACGCGCACCAGTCGCTGCTCGCCACCCGCGTGCGCACCAAGGACCTGCTCGCCGCCGCCCCGGTCGTGGCGCGCACCCTGCCCCAGCTGCTGTCCCTGGAGTGCTGGGGCGGCGCCACCTACGACGTCGCCCTGCGCTTCCTCGCCGAGGACCCCTGGGAGCGTCTGGCCGCCCTGCGCGAGGCGGTGCCCAACATCTGTCTCCAGATGCTGCTGCGCGGCCGCAACACCGTGGGCTACACGCCGTACCCGACCGAGGTGACCGACGCCTTCGTCGAGGAGGCCGCCGCCACCGGCATCGACATCTTCCGCGTCTTCGACGCCCTCAACGACGTGGGCCAGATGCGGCCGGCCATCGACGCCGTACGCGAGACCGGGACGGCGGTCGCCGAGGTCGCCCTGTGCTACACCGGGGACCTGTCCGACCCCTCCGAGCGCCTGTACACCCTGGACTACTACCTGCGCCTGGCCGAGCAGATCGTGGCCGCCGGAGCGCACGTCCTGGCCGTGAAGGACATGGCCGGGCTGCTGCGGGCGCCCGCCGCCGCGAGGCTCGTGTCCGCGCTGCGCCGCGAGTTCGACCTGCCGGTCCACCTGCACACCCACGACACCGCGGGCGGTCAGCTCGCCACCTACCTCGCCGCCGTCCAGGCGGGCGCCGACGCCGTGGACGGCGCGGTCGCCTCCATGGCCGGCACCACCTCCCAGCCGTCGCTGTCGGCGATCGTCGCCGCCACCGACCACTCCGACCGGCCCACCGGCCTCGACCTGAAGGCGGTCAGCGACCTGGAGCCGTACTGGGAGAGCGTCCGCAAGATCTACGCCCCGTTCGAGGCGGGACTGGCCTCGCCGACCGGACGCGTCTACCTCCACGAGATCCCCGGCGGTCAGCTGTCCAACCTGCGCACCCAGGCGGTCGCGCTGGGCCTCGGCGACCGCTTCGAGGACATCGAGGCGATGTACGCCGCCGCCGACCGCATCCTGGGCCGCCTGGTCAAGGTCACGCCCTCGTCCAAGGTGGTCGGCGACCTCGCCCTGCACCTGGTCGGCGCCGGTGTGGCGCCGGAGGACTTCGAGGAGGCGCCGGACCGGTTCGACATCCCCGACTCCGTGATCGGCTTCCTGCGCGGTGAGCTGGGCACGCCGCCCGGCGGCTGGCCGGAGCCGTTCCGCACCAAGGCGCTCAACGGCCGCGCGCAGGCCAAGCCGGTCACCGAGCTCACCGACGAGGACCGCTCCGGCCTGGAGAAGTCCCGCCGCTCCACCCTCAACCGGCTGCTGTTCCCCGGACCGACCCGGGAGTTCGAGGCCCACCGCCAGGCCTACGGCGACACCAGCGTGCTGGACAGCAAGGACTTCTTCTACGGGCTGCGCCCCGCCGACGAGTACGCCGTCGACCTGGAGCCCGGTGTGCGGCTCCTCATCGAACTCCAGGCCATCGGCGAGGCGGACGAACGCGGTATGCGCACCGTGATGTCCACGCTGAACGGCCAGCTCCGCCCGATCCAGGTACGCGACGCCACGGCGGCCTCCGACGTCCCCGTGACGGAGAAGGCCGACCGGGCCAACCCCGGCCATGTGGCCGCACCGTTCGCCGGCGTGGTGACCCTCGCGGTCGCCGAGGGCGACGAGGTGGCGGCCGGCGCGACCGTGGCCACCATCGAGGCCATGAAGATGGAGGCCGCCATCACCGCCCCCAGGTCCGGCCGAGTGACCAGGCTGGCCATCAACCACATCCAGCAGGTGGAGGGCGGCGACCTCCTCGTCGAGGTGAGCTGAGCCGACCCCTGCACGGCGCACCACCGGCCCGGCGGGTGGTGCGCCGTCCGCTGCCGTGGCTGACCTCGCCTACGGGCCGACCGGTATCGGGCGTCTGCGCCGGGGAGTGTCCGTGTGGGGGTCCGTATGGGACGTCTGGGCGACGCGGGCGGGGCGGGGCGCGGGGCGCGGGTGGGTGCCGGCGCGGTTCAGCCAGGTCTGGTAGGCCGGGGACTGGTGGGCCGCCTCCCAGTAGGACTCCTCCAACTCGGAGTAGGCCAGGTCGAGTTCCGACTCGGTGCGGGCCGCGAGGAGGAGTCGTACTCCGATGGGGTCGCCCTGCAAGGGGCGGATGGCGAGTTCGGCGCGGGGGCGTGCGGTGGGCTGACTGACCGTCACCACCTCGCCGGTGGCCGCCAGGGAGTACGCGGTGAGGTAGTCGCCGTGCAGCATGTCGGAGTCGAGACCCGCCTCGCGCAGCACGCGGCACAGGGCGTCCCATTCGCCGTCGACCGTGGAGTCCACCATCCAGCGGTCGCCCGCGAGGTCGGCGAGCCGCACCTCGGGCAGCGCGGCGGCCGGATGGTCGGCGGCGAGGGAGACGAACTGCGGTTCACGTTCGATCAGTACGCGCACGCAGAGCCCGGCCGGGATCCGCAGTGGGCTGCCCTCGACCTCGTGCACGAAGGCCATGTCCAGCCGCCCCGCGGCGACCAGGCGCAGCAGGCAGTTCGCCGAGGCGTCCATCTGGAGGGTGGGTTCGGTCCGCGGCACGCGGGTGCGCAGCCGGCGTAGCCAGCCCGGCAGGGCCCGGCTCGCGGTGGCGCCGATGCGCAGCCGCGTACCGCCGGCGGCCCGCGCCGCCGCCGCCCGCGCCTCGGTGACGAGGGAGGCGAGTTCGGCGACGAGGGGTCTGGCCCGGCTCAGTACCGCGTGTCCCAGCGGTGTGGGGCGGCAGCCCGTACGGGTGCGCAGGAAGAGCTGACCGCCGAGCGCGTGCTCGATACGGCGTAATTGGGTGCTCAACGAGGGCTGAGCCAAACCGAGTTGCCGAGCCGCCCGGTGCAGGCTGCCGTGGTCGGCGATGGCGCACAGCACCCGCAGGTGCCTCACCTCGAGCTCCATGGGAGGGAGCGTAGGGGCGCGTGTGACGCCGCACCAGACGTTCAAATGCCAACGGAACCAGCGGAATCGTACGAGTCGGCGCCGATAGCCCCGCGCTATCCCCGGTTGCCATCATCCGCCGGCCCGTTGGTGTGCCCGAAACTCCTGCGTGACCGGTCGTTCACCACCCCACACGAACGAGTAGGAGCCCCCCACATGAAGGCGTCCCGTACGTCCTCCACGTCCGCGAAGACCTCCCGGCGGCTGCTGGCCCTCGCGCTCGGCCTCGGCCTGGCCTCCGCCGCCCTGGGCACCGCGACTCCGGCGAGCGCCGAGACCGCCCGCTCCGCGCCGTCCGCCTCCGCCGCGTACGCCCGGTACGCCGGCTCCGCGGAGAGCGCCGCCAACAACAAGGCGTTCTTCGAAGCGGTGCTGAAGTCCGTCGCCGAGAAGCAGGCCGCCCACCCGACCCTCCAGTCGGTGACCGTCTACTACAACGCCTCCCAGGCGCCGAGCTTCGCCTCGCAGATATCCAACGCGGCCTCCATATGGAACAGCTCGGTGTCCAACGTCAAGCTTCAGGCGACCTCGGGCAGCGCCGACTTCGCGTACTACGAGGGCAACGACTCGCGGGGCTCCTACGCCTCCACGAACGGCCACGGCAAGGGCTACGTCTTCCTCGACTACGCGCAGAACCGGCAGTACGACTCGATCCGTGTCACCGCCCACGAGACCGGCCACGTGCTGGGCCTGCCGGACCACTACAGCGGCCCGTGCAGCGAGCTGATGTCGGGCGGCGGACCCGGCACTTCCTGCACCAACCGCTACCCCGACGCCAACGAGCGCGCCCGCGTCAACCAGCTGTGGGCCAACGGTCTCGCGAAGGCCCTGAAGGAGCTGGACAAGGCCAACTGACGTCCCGCCCCCCACTGGTGCGGGCCGCCCACCCCACAGGGCGGCCCGCACCGCCGCGTTCGGCGGCCCGGGGCGGGCGGACCGAGCGCACTCTCGAAACCTTTCGGTCGCAGCTGGGCTTCGACTGGCTGAAAATCGCCGCTGACCCTCCCTTTTCCGTGGAGACCCTGTGATCATCCCGCTTGATGCAGGCGCAGGAGCCGCACCAATCACCAGGGATGTATCCATGCGTAGACGCCGCCGTGACCAGCCCGGAGGCTCATCGGAGTCACCGACCGCCTCGTCTGCGATCGCCATCAGCGTTCGAGAAATGGCCACCCTCGTGGAGATTTTCGAGTACGCCCATGCTCAAATTGCCGAATTGAGCTCCGCGGACGAAAAAACAATAGCCAGTGCCAGCGGATCCGCGTTGATACCGGCACTGTACGCACGAGCCGGACTGGCCTCCAGTCAACTTCGCGACGATCTCCCCTTGCTTACCGGTGAGCTTCGCCTGCTCGAGGCCGCGGTGATCAACCTCGAATCATATGAGGGAAGCGAAGTGATGCTGTGCACCGGCTACGAACTGCTGGACAGCTTCACGCAGCGCAGGAGAAACGTCCATCCTCTGCGCCTCGTGCACGGAATCCTGTCGTTCGTTCACGAGGCACGGGGAGCCGTGGACGGGACCGGATCGACGATCCTGGGCGATGACGGCCCGGTCCCGTGCACGTAGGACGCCTCCACTGACCGTCACGATCCCATCACAGAGCCGACACAGTACCCGCCATTTTCGGTCACCGGGCAGATGATGTTGCTTTCGATCTCATCCTCATCACTTGTCCAAGGGGGATCATGCGCATCCGTGTCACCGCCGCCGCGGCCGCAGTCTTCGGTTGTCTCGCCCTGACCGGCTGCCTCGGCGGCTCCGGCACCGCCGACCGCGACAGCACCGACAACGCCGAGCCCGCCGCCACCCCGGGCGACCCCGACTCGACGGGCTACATCACCGAACGGACCACCACCCCCTGGCCGTTCACGGTCGCCTCCGGCAACCTCGCCTGCGCCGACCAGGCCGTCACCTTCATCACCGCCGAAGGTACCTACGGTCTCAACAGCCGCGCCCGGCAGAAGCACCCCGGGCCCGACCCCATCTGGGCCGGCGACCCCAACAACCCCGGCAAGAACATCTCCCTGGAGGCGGTCATCGACCGCGGCCTGGAGCTCTGCAAGTAGTCCGGCCCCGCCTCCCGCCCCGGGCGCCCCACCCCTGGCGCCCGTGGCGGTGGCCCCGGTCTCGCTCCGGCCCGCACGGTGCGGGTCGGCCGGACTCCAGGCGGATCACCCCACGACGACCGTGGCCCCGGCCCGGGTGAGCGCGGTGCGCAGGTCCGCCGGGCAGGGCTGGTCCGTGACGAGGGTGTCGAAGCCGTCCAGCTCGCACACGCGGTGGGCGGCCGTGCGGCCGAACTTGCTGGAGTCGGCCAGTACATAGCGGTGCGAGGCGCCGGCGAGCATGGCCCGCTTGGTGGCGACCTCGTCGAGATGGAAGTCGGTGAGCCCGTAGGGGGCTATCCCGCCGGACCCGAGGAAGACGGCGTCCGCGCGCAGGTTGCCGAAGAACTCCACCGCCTGGGCGTTGGAGCAGGCGAGGTCGCCCGCCCTCAGCCGTCCGCCGCTGACCAGGACCTCCACCCGGGGCCGTGTGCTGACCTCCGCGGCCACGAGCAGGGACGGGGTGGCGATGACGCCGGCGTGGTCGGCGGGCAGTGCGCGGGCCACCTCCAGGGCCGTGGTGCCCACGTCGATGACGACGGTCTGGTTCGGCTCGATCAGCGCCGCCGCCGCCCGGCCGATGGTCTCCTTCTCCGCGGCGAGGCTGCCGCTGCGTTCGCTGAAGGGCGCCTCCTCGCCCACCGGCGCCTGGGCGCTGGTGGCGCCGCCGTGCACCCGGGACAGCTCGCCGTGCCGTTCGAGCAGGGCGAGGTCCCTGCGGACCGTTTCGTGGGAGACGCCGAGCAGCGTGGTCAGGTCGTCGGTGGTGACGAACTTCAGCCGGGCGATCTCGGCGACGATTCTGCGGTGACGCTCGGCGGCGAGCACGTCCCACCTCCCTGGGTGATGACCGTTTCTGTGGATCTGTGACTGCATTCTACGGTCGGCCGGTGCCAGGCCGGACCGGCTTCCTCGCCCCAGAACCGGCGTCCTCGGTGTCGCGCACGGTGAACGACTCTTGACGGGAGACGGGCAAGGCTCCACACTTTCAGCAACGCGCGGTCAACAATCCACAGAAACGGTCAGGTGGGTGGGTTGGCGAGACCGCTTCGGCCACGGCCCTGCGCACCCTCGCAGGCCCCGCCGCACCCCTCGGCGGACAGGCCCCGGCAGACCCCGCGCGGGGCGTCCCCGCACAGCCGACCGAGTTCGGTTGCTCACGTTCACTGGCTCTCGCACTCCACGGCGGGGCACTGTTAAACAGGGAAAAGAGTCATGGCACACGCAGAATCAGCTCCCCAGAGATCAGGAACAGGCGCTCCGGGTGCGGGTGAGCCCAAGCAGATGGCGCGGGAACTCGGCTGGTACGCCTCGTTCTCCGTGGCCTTCGGGTTCGTCTCCATCGCCACCGGCATCTTCACCACCTACGGCTCGGTGCTCGCGACCTCCGGCCCGCGCGGCATCTGGGCCTGGCCGATCTCCGTGATCGGCCAGCTCTCCATCGCCCTGGTCTTCGGCGCCCTCGCCGCGCGCATCCCGATCAGCGGCTACTCGTACCAATGGGTGTCACGGATCGTGGGCCCGGTATGGGGCTGGATCATGGGATGGATCTCGTTCGCCTTCCTGGGCGTGGTCCTGATCGCCGTCGACTACACGATCGCCTCCACCATCCTTCCGGAGCTGTTCCGCTACGTCGGCACCACACAGAACGCCTGGGTGATCACCGCCGGCGTCGTACTGCTCCAGGCACTCCTCGTCGCCGCCTCCACCCGCACCACCCACCGGGTCAACAACGTGGCCGTCACCGTGCAGCTCGTCGGCATGATCGCGCTGACCGTGCTGCTGTTCGCGGTGGGCGCCTTCACCGGCAAGCTCGACTTCGGGCACCTCTTCGACACCGGGACCGTCCCCGCGAGCGGCTACTACGGCCTGGGTGGCGGCACCACGGCCGGACCGTTCGCCCTGGCGTTCCTGCTCGGCGCGTTCACCATCGTCGGCTTCGAGTCGGCGGCCAACCTGGCCGAGGAGACCAAGAACCCGGCCCGGGTCATCCCCAAGGCCATGGTCCAGGCGGTCCTCTCGCTGGGCGTGCTCGGCTTCCTGTTCCTGGTAGCGGTCACCGCGGCGGCCGGCCGGATCGACGGTGTCGCCGCCTCGGCGACTCCCGTGGCCACCGTCATCACCGCCGTGCTCGGCTCGGTCGTCGGCAAGATCCTGCTGGTCCTGGTCGTCGTGTCGATCTTCTCCTGCGGACTGGTGATCACCCTGAGCGGCACCCGCCTGGTCTACGCGATGTCCCGCGACGAGCGCTTCCCCGGCTGGCGGCTGCTCAAGCGCCTGGACCGGCGCACCGCCACGCCCCTGAACGCCTCGGTGTTCATGATGCTCATCGCGCAGATCATCCTCGCGGTCTTCTCCCGCTCCACCGACGCGCTCTTCCAGCTGTTCTCCGCCGGAACCCTGCTGCCCGCCCTCATCTACGCCGGCACCGTCGCGATGTACGCCATCAAGCGCCGCTCCCTGCCCGCGTCACAGGGCTTCTCGCTGGGCCGCTGGGAAGTGCCGGTGCTGGTCGTCGCGGGCGTCTGGCTGGTGTACGAGCTGCTGATCTTCCGGGATGCCTCCTTCCGTGCCCCGTGGACCTACGTTCTCGTGCTGTTCGCGATCGGTGCCGTCTACTTCACCGGTCTGCTGATCCGGCGCGGCAGGGACGGGCTGACCATGCCGGACATGGCCGACGTCGACCGGGCCCTGGATGCCGCCGACGGCACGTCCGCGGACACCGTCGCGGAAGGGAGCGCACGGTGACCGCGATCCTCGCCATCGACCAGGGCACCTCGGGCACGAAGGCCATCGTCGTCGACCCCGAGGAAGGCACCGTCGCCATCGCCGAGGAGACCGTCCGCCCCACCTACCTCGACGGCGGAGGGGTCGAGCAGAACCCGCACGAACTGCTCGACTCCGTCCTCGACGCCGGCCGCCGCGCGGTGAGCGCGGCCGGCCGTCCGATCGCCTGCGTGGCCCTCGCCAACCAGGGCGAGACGGTCCTGGCCTGGGACCCGGCCACCGGAACCCCCCTGACCCAGGCGCTCGTATGGCAGGACCGGCGCGCGGAAAGCGTCTGTGGCGAACTGGCCGAGCACGCCGAGAGCATTGCCCGGCGCACCGGCCTCGTCCTCGACCCGTACTTCTCCGCACCCAAGATGGCCTGGCTGCGGCGCAACCTCACCCGCGAGGGCGTGGTGACGACCACCGACACCTGGCTGGTGCACCACCTCACGGGGGAGTTCGTCACCGATGCCTCCACCGCCAGCCGCTCACTCGTCCTCGACCTGGACACCGCCGCCTGGGACCAGGAACTCCTGGACCTGTTCGGCCTCGGCGACGAGCGGCTGCCCCGCATCGCCGCCTGCGACGAGGTCGTCGGCACCACCAGGGCCTTCGGCCAGGAGATGCCGGTGGCCGGGCTGATCGTCGACCAGCAGGCGGCTCTGGTCGCGGAGCGCTGCCTGGAGCCGGGCACCGCGAAATGCACGTACGGCACCGGCGCCTTCCTGCTGGCGAACACCGGCCTCGACCCGGTGCGCTCCAGCGCCGGACTGACCACCTCGGTGGCCTGGCGGGCGGCCGGACGGACGCCGTACTGCGTGGACGGGCAGGTCTACACCGTCGCCTCGGCGGTGCGCTGGCTCCAGGACCTCGGCCTCATCCAGTCCGCGACCGACCTGGACACCCTGGCGGCGGCCGACGCCGGGAACGTGCTGTGCGTGCCCGCGTTCGCCGGCCTAGCCGCGCCCTGGTGGGCCCCGGAGGCCACCGCGTCCTTCACCGGCATGACCCTGGCCACCCGGCGCGAACACCTCGTCCTCGCCCTGCTCCAGGGCATCGCCGCGCAGGTCGCCGAGCTGGGCACCCTGGTCGCCAAGGATCTCGGCCGTCCCCTGACCCGGCTGCGCGCGGACGGCGGACTGACCAACTCCGCCGTCCTCATGCAGGCCCAGGCCGACATCGCGCAGATGCCGGTCGACATCTACCCCCACGCCCACGCCACCCCCCTGGGGGCGGCCGCCCTGGCCCGCTGCGCCCTCGATCCGGCGCTCGGGCTCGAAGAAGCCGTCGGCGACTGGCAGCCGACCACCGTCTACGAACCCCGCTGGTCCGCCGACCGGGCCGAGGAGTTCCGTACCGCATGGGCGCGGGCCGCGACGGCCCGTGCCACCGAGGGAGACCATTCATGACCGCCACCCCGCACCGCCCCCACGACGGCGTCTTCGACGTCGCGGTGATCGGCGGAGGCATCGTCGGCGCGGCGATCGCACGCGAACTGTCCGGCCACGACGTCCGTGTCGCGCTGCTCGACGCCCGCGACGACGTCGGCGACGCCACCAGCAAGGCGAACACCGCGATCCTGCACACCGGCTTCGACGCCAAGCCCGGCACGCTCGAATCCCGCCTGGTCGCCCGCGGCTACCACCTGCTGAGCGCCTACGCCGAAGCCACCGGCATCCCCGTCGAACACACCGGTGCCGTCCTGGTGGCCTGGACCGACGAGGAACTCCGGGCGCTGCCCGGCCTGAAGGAGAAGGCCGAGGCCAACGGCTACACGCACTGCCGGATCATCGACGCCGACGAGGTCCACGGACTGGTCCCCGACCTCGGTGAGGGGGCGCTGGGCGGGCTGACCGTGCCCGACGAGTCCATCATCTGCACCTGGACCACCAACCTCGCCCTGGCCACCGACGCCCGGCAGCGCGGCACCACGATCCTGCTCCAGCACGCCGTGACCGGCGTCGACGAAGGCGACGAGGTCACCACCCTGCACACGCCCGCCGGCGACGTACGGGCCCGCTGGGTGGTGAACGCCGCCGGTCTCGGCGCCGACCACATCGACCGCCTCTTCGGCCACGACCGCTTCACCGTCACCCCCCGCCGCGGCGAGCTGTTCGTCTTCGACAAGCTCGCCCGCCCCATGGTGAACAAGATCGTCCTCCCGGTACCGACCTCACGCGGCAAGGGGGTACTGATCTCCCCGACCATCTACGGCAACGTCATGCTCGGCCCCACCGCCGAGGACCTCACCGACCGCACCGACACCGCCACCTCCGAGGACGGCTTCGACTTCCTGCTCACCAAGGGCGAACGCCTCATGCCGCGCCTGCTGGCCGAAGAGGTCACCGCCAGCTACGCCGGGCTGCGCGCCGCCATCGACCACTCCGACTACCTCATCGAGGCCGCCCCGGCGCAGCGCTACCTCCTCGTCGGCGGGATCCGCTCCACCGGCCTGACCGCCGGCATCGCCATCGCCGAACACGCCCGCACCCTCCTGGAGGAGGCCGGCCTGGACCTGCGCCCGCGCGCCGAACTGCCCGAGCCGCCGCGCATGCCCAACATCGGCGAAGCCGGCACGCGCCCCTACCAGGACGCCGACCTCATCGCCCGCGACCCCGCCTACGGCACCGTCGTCTGTTTCTGCGAACGGGTCACCGAGGGCGAGATCCGCGACGCCTGCCACGCCCCGGTACCCGCCCGCAACCTGGAGGGACTGCGCCGCCGCACCCGCGCGATGAACGGCCGCTGCCAGGGCTTCTTCTGCGGCGCGGCCGTCGCCGCACTGCGCGAGAAGCACCACACCCACGACGGCTGCCGCAGCCAGCACAAGGACAACCGATGACCCACCAGCCGCCCCTGACCACGCCCGACGTCCTCATCATCGGCGGCGGCCCAGCGGGCCTGACCGCGGCGGCCGAACTGGCCGGCCGCCAGGCGGGCAGCGTCCTCGTCGTCGACCGGGAGCAGGACGCCGGCGGCATCCCCCGGCACAGCGACCACACCGGCTACGGCCTGCGCGACCTGCGCCGCGTGATGACCGGCCCCGCCTACGCCCGCCACCTCGTGCGGCAGGCCACCGGGGCCGGAGCGGAGATCCGCACCCGCACCATGGTCACCGGCTGGGCCGACGAGGACACCGTCGACGTCACCAGCCCCGACGGCCGCTACCGGATCCGGCCGCGCGCCATCGTGCTGGCCACCGGCGCCCGCGAACGGCCCCGCACGGCACGCCGCATCCCCGGCGACCGCCCCCACGGCGTCTACACCACGGGCCACTTGCAGAACCTCGTCCACCTGCACCACCAGCCCGTCGGCAAGCGGGCCGTCATCGTCGGCGGCGAACTCGTCAGCTGGTCCGCGGCCGTCACTCTGCGCGAGGCCGGCTGCACCCCCGCCCTCATGGTCAGCCAGTACCCGAAGGCGGAGTCCTACGCCGCCTTCAACGCGGCCGGACGCACCGTGCTGCGCGTCCCCGTCGCCACCCGCACCCGCGTCACCCGCGTCATCGGCAAGGGACGCTGCCAGGCCGTGGAGATCGAGCACCTCGACACCGGCCGGCGCCGCACCGTCGCCTGCGACACCGTCGTCTTCACCGGCGACTGGATCCCCGACCACGAACTCGCCCGCTCCGCCGGCATCACCCTCGACGAAGGCACCCTCGGCCCGCTCACCGACACCGCGCTGCGCACCAGCCGCCCCGGTGTCTTCGCCGCGGGAAATCTGCTGCACCCCGTCGACACCGCCGACGTCGCCGCCCTCGACGGCAGGCACGTCGCCCGGCAGGTCGTCCACCACCTCAGCGGCGAGGACCGGCCGGCCGAGGGCGTCCGCCTGATCGCCGACGCCCCCTTCCGCTGGGTCGCCCCGCAACTCCTGCGGCCGGGCGACCCCGCACCCGCCCGGGGGCGCCTGCTGCTGTGGACCGACGAGTTCGTCCGCCTCCCCAAGGTGACCGTCCGCCAGGACGGACGGACCCTCGCCCGCCGGACCCTCGCCTGGCCGGCCGCTCCCGGCCGCGTCTTCCGGGTCCCGGCCGGTCTGCTCGACGGCGTCTCGCCCGCCGGCGGCCCGGTCCGCATCGGTCTCGGCTGATCCCGGCACGGCAGGTCGCGGGCACCGAGGCGCCCGTGTGGGGAATGTCGCTCTCTCCCGGGTGAACCGTTTGCTGCTGACAAGAGTGAGCAAGCGGTCCCATGGACGTCCGCGTGCCCGGGACGCCCGGGAGAGAGGAGACCCAGATGGTGGACAAGGAAGACGGCGCCGCCCCGGCGGATGCCGATCCCGAGGCCCTCAAACGCCACCGGACGCTGTTCAGGGCCGTCAGACGGCGCCGGAACCCTCCTCTGCGGCGCACGGACATCACCGTCACCGATGAGGCGGCCGTGCAGCGGGCGGTGAAGGCCGCCTCGCTCGGCAACGCCATGGAGTGGTTCGACTTCGGTATCTACAGCTACCTGGCGGTCACCATCGGGCACGTGTTCTTCCCGTCCGGGAACGGAACCGTCCAGCTGCTGTCGTCGTTCGCGACCTTCGCGGTGTCCTTCCTCGTACGTCCCCTGGGCGGCATGGTCTTCGGCCCCATGGGGGACAAGATCGGCCGCAAGAAGGTCCTCGCCCTGACCATGATCATGATGGCGATCGGCACGTTCGCCATCGGCCTGATCCCCTCCTACGCCTCGATCGGCTTCTGGGCCCCCTTCCTGCTGATCCTCTTCCGGCTGGTGCAGGGCTTCTCCACGGGCGGTGAGTACGGAGGCGCGTCCACCTTCATCGCCGAATACGCGCCCGACCGGCGGCGAGGCTTCTTCGGCAGCTTCCTCGAACTCGGCACGCTGGCGGGCTACGTCGGCGCGGCCGGCCTGGTGACGCTCCTGACCGCGCTGCTCGGCAACGCCGGCATGGACTCCTGGGGGTGGCGCGTCCCGTTCCTCGTCGCCGGCCCGATCGGGCTGATCGGCCTGTACCTGCGGCTGCGACTGGACGAGACGCCCGCGTTCCGGAAGCTGGAGGACGACTTCGTGCACCGGGCGTCCGAGGCCGCCTCCACAGTGGAGGCGACCGCCAGGGGAGACCTGGCGAAGATCTTCCGGAACCACTGGCCGGCGCTCGTCCTGTGCGTCTGCCTGGTCGGCGCGTACAACATCACCGACTACATGCTGCTCTCGTACATGCCCACCTACCTCTCGGACCGGATGGGGTACTCCGAGACGCACGGCCTGCTGATCCTGATCGCCACCATGGTGGTGCTGATGCTGCTGATCAACCAGGTCGGCAAGCTGTCCGACCGGCTCGGCCGGAAGCCGGTCCTGATGACCGGCATGCTCGGCTTCCTGCTCCTCTCCGCCCCGGCCTTCCTGCTGGTCGAGCAGGGCAGCCTGGCCGCCGTGTCCGCGGGGATGCTGATGCTGGGACTGTCGCTGGTATGCCTGCTCGGGACGATGTCCGCGGCGCTGCCCGCCCTGTTCCCCACCCAGGTGCGCTACGGCTCCCTTTCCATCGGCTACAACCTCTCCGCCTCCCTCTTCGGCGGGACGACCCCCCTGGTGATCACCGCCCTGATCTCGGTCACCGGCAGCGACCTGATGCCCGCCTACTACGCCATGGCGGCGGCACTCGTCGGCGTGATCTCGGTGGCCTGCATGAAGGAGACGGCACGCCGGCCGCTGGAGGGCTCCCCACCGGCCGTCGCGACGCCGGAGGAGGCCGCGGAGCTGGTGGAGGGCCAGGCCCCGCTGCCCAGGTTCTGACGCTGCCCAGCTTCTGACGGGCCGTCGCGAGAGCGCGAGCGGGCGGCGGGACCCGGCCCGACGGGTCCGGGCCCCTCCACGTACGATCAGCGGGCCCGTCCCGTCGCAAGGAGCGCCCAGCCCGTGACCTCCGTCGTCGCACCGTCCACGGCTGCCGGACTGCCGGCCCCGCGGCGGCTGACCCGCACCGAGGACGGGCTGCGGCTGCCCGCGCTGGTGTGGCGCGCCGGCCCGGGATGGCGGATGGTCAGCAACGCCGTGCTCGGCGGCGGCATCGGAGAGCGAGGCTGGGTCCTCAACGCGCAGGTGGCCCACGGCTACCGGCGCACCGACCCCGAACGCCACCTCGCCGAGCTGGCCGAGGCCGCCGGCCTCGACGGCGCGGGAGTGGGCCTGATGACCGCCGCCGATGTCACGGCTCACGGCAGCGCGGAGGACGGCGGGGCCACCGCGGTCGCCACCGCCGGCGTCCGGGTGCGCGGATGGGCCGCCTCCCCTGAACCGGGGGCTGACGGCCGTGGCGCGCCCGGCACGATCAACGTCGTCGCCGCGCTCCCGGTCACCTTGTCGGACGCCGCACTGGTCAACGCCGTGGTCACCGCGACCGAGGCCAAGGTGCAGGCGCTGCTGGAGGCGGGCTACGACTGCTCAGGCACCCCCACCGACGCCGTGTGCGTGGCCGCCCGCACCCCGAGCGACGACGAAGAACTCCACACCTTCGCCGGACCGCGCTCGCTCTGGGGCGCCCGCCTGGCCCGCGCCGTTCACGGGGCGGTGCGCGCGGCCCTGCCCGTTCCCGGGGACTGAGGGACGCCCGGACGGCGCCGGTGGTCACCGAGGCGCACTGTGATCACAGTCGGTGCGACACCTCCCAGTGGGCCGCGGGAAGAACCTTGGTGTAGTACCCGTTCGGGGTGTTTCCCGTAGCGCTGCCGAGCCGCGGGTCCTTGCGGAGGATTTCGCTGTAGCCCTTGAAGACCGCCATCGACATGTGGAGGCAGTTGTTGGTGGCGACGTCGTAGCCGCGCTTCTTCACCGCGCCATACCAGGACTGGGCCCTCTTCGCGTCACCGTCCTTGGTGTTCACGCACCGATAGCGCGTGTAGTACCGCGCGTTCTCGTGGTCCTTGTCACGCACGGACGTGAAGTACGCGTGGGCCTTCTCCCACGTGCCGCCCTTGATCCAGCCGGCGACCGGTGCGTCGTTGGTGCTGCCGAACGAGCCGTAGACCCAGTGGTTCGCTTCCCCGCGAACCTTGACGGCGAAGGCGGCGTGCCCCGCTCCGTAGGCCCCCTCGGGGGCCTCGAACATGCACGCGCGCCCCAGCGGGGCGGCCTGCGCCCGCACCGGGGCGGTCACCGCGCCCACGGTCAGAAGAGTGAGCGCGCCGGCCACCGGCGCCGCGATCCGGGCCATCGACTTCCTGACGATCCTCATGTCACTGTCCTTTCGTGCAAGTGACGAACCTGTCCCCGAACGCCCTCTCGAAGCGGGCGAACGGTTCGATACCCGCACTTTTGCCGCTGGCTTGATGACCCGCCACACTTCTGCCTGCCGGTCAATGACCGGTCATCAAGAAAGCGAGATCGAGGAGCGATTGAGTGGCCAGTAACCAAGGCCGGCAGGAGAGTCCGATCGACCCCGAGGGCGGCCCCCTGGCGCTGTTCGCCCTCGAACTCCGTCAACTGCGAGAGCGGTGCGGCCGTCCGACCTACCGGCAGTTGGCGACCTGGTCGGCGAAGGTGGGCAGCCCGTACTCGGACACCACTTTCTCCACCGCGGCCAGGGGCCACACCCCTCCCTCCCGCGAGGTCGTTCTGGCGTTCGTGCGGGCATGTCTGGCCTATGCCAGGACCGGCCGGCAGCAGACGGCACGCGCGGTCGGTGAATGGACCGCGCGCTGGGAGGCATTGGAGGCCGAACTCAACGCTGGAGATGCTGCCCAGCCGTCTTCGGCCCTTTTCACCTCATCCGAGCCGGCCCCTTCGCCCGCTCCGCCGCTCAGGCCGGTGGCAAGGGAAGACCGAACGGCGGAACCGCTCGAACCGCCGTCGGCCACGCCTGCCGTCTCCCGGGCCCCGAGCCGCCGTGGGAAGCAGGTGCTGGCTACCGTCCTCGGCCTCGTGGCTCTCTGCGGGCTTGTGCTCGTCGCACGTCACATCGCCGCGCCCGGATCGGCGGTCGCGGACTCGGACTACATGGTCGAGGCATCCGTCGCCACTCCGCCGACTTCCGCCGGCCTGGGCGGCAACAACCGGTGCGGCCGGCCCCGCTACGTCGACGGTGTGGCATGGACTCCATGCACCCGTGCCGACGGCGCCAAGCTCGTCTTCGCCGTGCAGATGACCAACACCGGGCCGGACCCGGTCACCGTCAAGGCCAAGCTCGCCTACGTCCGAGCCGCGGTCGCCCACAACTGTCCGGGTGTCTGGGGCAGGGGAGTGGAACTCACCGTGGCACCTGGCAAGACAGTGACCAGTCCCCTGGCGGAGTGCACTGTGGACAAATTGCCGGCCACCGCGTTCCAGGCCAAAGCCTGGGTGATCGCGTCCAACGACTACTCCTGGGGATACCGGGAGATGTCCCAGACCGTCCATGTCCAACCAGACGGCCGGACAGTGCTCTGGGCCGACGAGTCCTGATCGCCGTGCGATCAGGACTGCGCTGCCCGAGCGGTCCGGTCTGCCCCTCTCCCTCGGCGTCTCCGCTGCGAAACCCATGACAGCCACGGACCGAAACCCCTGGTACGGGGTATCCCGCCGATCCGATCTCGCCGTGGCCCACGTCGGCGACGGCCTGCCGAGCTCCACGCCGGCAGGGGATACGGCTACGACTTCCTGCGACGGTGGCTCCGCAGCCGGAACATCGTCCCGCGCGTCGCGCGCAAGGGGATCGAGTGGGCGCTGGCCGGTCGACAGTTGGGGGGCCTCGCTGTCAGCCGGTCATCTGCACGTCCGTCAGTTACGGGTCCAGCCCCCGGGGCCGATCCAGACGGTCTGCTTGTTGCGCGTCGGGACAACGTCGTAGCGCGCCACGGCCTGGTAGTAGCCGCCGATGCGCCGCTTGCAGAGCAGGTTGCCGATGATGGTGTTCCGCTGGCCGAGCGCCACCTTCCCGTAGACCAGGTCATCACCCATGTCCCAGTTGGTGCTCCAGTAGTTCGTGTAGGCCTGGATCCCCTTGACGGTGGCGTTCGGGCAGTTACCGAGCCACTTCGGGAAGGAGATGTACACCCAGCCGTAGCTTGCTGCCTGCGCAGTTCCCTGAGTTGTGGCTACTCCGCTGATGGCCAGCCCGAGCACCGACAGCGCCACGGAGAGCTTCTTGAGCCTCGTCTTGAGCACGTACCCACCCCATCTTGTCCTTGTCCGTCATCCAGGAACCGCGAACCGGGCGGATCACGAACCCCCACGCCTGATCATGTGAGCCTGCGGGGCCGCTGAGGGAAGTACACAGTATTCAATGACTTTTCGTGACAATAAGTTCTATTTACAGTCGCATCAGCAGGTTTCTTTGGTTCTCACGTTCGCATGGGATTCGAAAGGTTCGTAGCGCAACCCACTCGGTTGGCCTTCACGACGGCTGGGTCAAGAACACCTGCTGGCCAGTGGGCAACCGCGCTGCTCCCAGCCCACGAGGGGACGAATACGTACTCCGTCTTCAACGCCCAGTACACGTACAGCATTGGCCGCAACTCTTTCTGGCTCCTGCTGGCCGTGGCCCCCACAGCTGCCATCCCGGCGCGTGCTCGTGGCACAACGGCGACGACCGCGCGAGGATCGGGACGGGCGTTCCTTCCGGCCCGATGGGCGGACCGAGGCGGGCCTTCGCCCCGAGGGCGCGTCGTACCCGTCATGCATCGCGCGCACCCGCCCGGCCAGGGCGAGAACGACTCGGTCGGCGTGGTCCGGGCAGGTCCCGCCCGGGTGGGCGTCAGCTGTCGAAGTCGACGGTCAGGGTGTCGGACACCGGGAACGTCTGGCAGGTCAGCACATAGCCGGCGTCGACCTCGGAGGGCTCCAGCGCGTAGTTGCGGCGCATGTCGGCCTCGCCGTCGGTGACCAGGGCGCGGCAGGTGCCGCATACGCCGCCCTTGCAGGCGAAGGGCATGTCCGGGCGAACCCGCGTCGCCCCGTCCAGGATCGTCGTCTCGCGGGAGAGCGGGGACGTGGTGGAGCGGCCGTCGAGGGTGATGGTGACCTGGCTGACCGGGCCGTCACCGGTGGCGTCCACGTGGCGGACCGTCCGGATCGGCTCGTCGTCGGCGAAGAACAGCTCCTGGTGGACGCGGTCCGCCGGGACACCGAGGTCCCCGAGCAGCTTCTGCGCGTCGCGGACCATGCCGTGCGGGCCGCACAGCCACCAGTGGTCCGCGCCCTTCACGTCGACGAGCCCGTCGATGAGCGCGGCCAGGCGCTCGGAGTCCAGGCGTCCCGAGAGGAGTTCGGCCTCGCGCGGTTCGCGGGACAGGACGTGCCCGAGCTGGAAGCGGGTGGGGTAGAGGTCCTTCAGGTCGGCGAGCTCGTCGGCGAACATCACCGTGTCGGTACGGCGGTTGCCGTAGAAGAGGGTGACCCGGGAGCGGGAGTCGGCGGCCAGCACGGACTCGGCGATGGACATCATCGGGGTGATGCCGGAGCCGGCGGCGATCAGGACGTGGTGGCCCGGTTCGGCGAGGTCGGGGGTGAAGGCGCCGGTGGGGGCCATCACCTCGACGGTGTCGCCGGGGCGGACGTCCTCCACCAGCCAGGAGGAGAACAGGCCGCCGGGCACCACACGTACGCCGATGCGGGGGCGGGCGCCGACGGGCGAGCAGATGGAGTACGAGCGGCGCTCGTCGCGCCCGTCGACCTCGCGGCGCAGCGTGAGCGACTGGCCGGGACGGTAGGCGAACTCCTGCGCCAGTTCCTCGGGCACGTCGAAGCTGATGGCGGCCGCGTCCGCGCACAGCGGCTGCACCGCGGCGACCCGCAGCGGGTGGAAGGCCGGACGGCGGCGCCGCGGGGGAGCGGCGGACACGTCGGTCTCCGTCGTGGTGGTCGGGGCCATCAGATCTCCTTGACGTACTCGAACGGCTCCAGACAGCTGCGGCAGCGCCACAGTGCCTTGCAGGAGGTGGCGGCGAAGCGGGACGTCTCCTCGGTGTCGGACGAACCGCAGCGCGGGCACGCCACCGCGCGCCGGGTGGCGGACAGCTCCAGCGGCACGGCTCCGCCGGTGCGCCGGGGCGCGCTGCCGGGAGGGGCGATGCCCGCCTCGGTGAGCTTGCGCCGGCCCTCCGCGGTGATCCAGTCCGTCGTCCACGGCGGGTCCAGGACGGTACGGATCTCCACCTGCGCGAAACCGGCCGAACGCAACCGCGCGGCGACGTCGGCACGCATCTCCGCCATCGCGGGACAGCCGGAGTAGGTGGGGGTCAGCCCGGCGACGACCGTGCCGTCCGGCCGCAACTCGACGGTGCGCAGCACGCCGAGGTCGGCCAGGGTGAGCATGGGCAGCTCCGGGTCCGGGACCTGCTCGGCCACGTGCCGCGCGCGCCGCTCGTCCAGTGCGCTCACCATGTCGCCTCCGGATGGGCGCGGGCCAGGCCCTGCAACTCCTCCAGCAGCGGGGCCAGATGCTCGGTGTGGTCGCCCTCCCGGCCCTGACCGGGCAGCGCCTCGGCCTCGGCCGGCTCAAGACCGGCGGCGTCGAGGACCTGCCCGAGCACGGCCGTCGTCTCCTCCCGCACCTCCGCCGGGTCGACGCCGAACCCCGGTCGCGGCGCGAAGAGTTCGTCCGTGTACGGGGCGACGGCGGTCAGGGCGGCCCGCATCCGCCGGTGGGACTCCTCCGTGCCGTCCCCCAGGCGCACCGCCCAGTCCGCCGCGAACTGCCGGTGGTAGGCGAGCTCGTTGACGCCCTTGGCGGCGATCGCCCTCAGGACCGGGTCCTGCGTGGTGGCGGCGAGCCGCTGGAAGACGGCCAGGCGCCAGCAGGACAGCACCAGCAGCCGGGTGACGGAGAACGCGAAGTCGCCGTTGGGAAGTTCGGCGAGCCGGACGTTGCGGAAGTCCGCCGCGTCCCGGAAGTAGGCGTAGGCGTCCTCGTCCCGGCCGCTGCCGTCGGCCTGGCCGGCGCGTGCGTACAGCAGCCGTGCCTGACCGAGCAGGTCGAGGCCGATGTTGGCCAGGGCGACCTCCTCCTCCAGCTCCGGGGCCCGCGTGCACCACTCGGCCAGGCGCTGCGCGCCGACCAGGGCGTCGTCCCCGAGGGCGAGGCAGTACGCGGCCAGCTCGGCGGGCTCGACCGAGTCCGGCACGGTGGTGTCGACGCCGTGCAGCGGGTCCTCGAAACCGGTGCCGAAGGCCCAGCGGGCGTCCGACTCCCCGTGGTCCGCGGCCAGGGACAGGTAGACGTGGTCGTCGGTGACGTCGCTCATGTCCGTCCTGCTCCTAGATGTGGGGGACATCGTCGGGGATGTCGTAGAAGGTGGGGTGCCGGTAGACCTTGTCGGCGCTGGGCGCGAAGAAGGGGTCCTTCTCGTCGCGGGTGGAGGCGGCTATGTGCTCCGAGCGCACCACCCAGATGCTCACGCCCTCGTTGCGCCGGGTGTACAGGTCGCGGGCGTGGCTGAGCGCCATGGCGTCGTCGGCCGCGTGCAGCGAGCCGACGTGCACGTGGTTGAGGCCGCGCTTGCCGCGGACGAACACCTCGTACAGCGGCCAGCTGTCCTTCGTGCCGTCGGTGTTGCTCATGCCGCCGTTCCTTCCTCGTTGTTCCGGGCGTCCTCGGTGGCCCCGGTCGTGGCGGCCCGCTTGGCCGCGTGGGCGGAGGCCGCCTCACGCACCCAGGCACCGTCCTCGTGCGCGGCCCTCCGCCGTGTCACGCGTTCCTCGTTGCACGGCCCGTCGCCGCTGATCACGCGCTTGAGGTCGGACCAGTCGGGGGTGCCGAAGTCGTGCCGGCCGCGCTCCTCGTTCCAGCGCAGCTCGGGGTCGGGCAGGGTGACACCCAGCTTCTCGGCCTGCGGGACGGTCATGTCGACGAATCGCTGCCGCAGTTCGTCGTTGCTGTGCCGCTTGATCTTCCAGGCCATCGAGGCGGCCGAGTTGGGGGAGTCGCCGTCGGGCGGGCCGAACATCATCAGGGACGGCCACCACCAGCGGTTCACCGCGTCCTGCACCATCTCACGCTGGGCGTCGGTGCCGCGCATCATCGTCATCAGCAGCTCGTAGCCCTGCCGCTGGTGGAACGACTCCTCCTTGCAGATCCGCACCATGGAGCGGGCGTAGGGGCCGTACGAACTGCGGCACAGCGGCACCTGGTTGCAGATCGCCGCGCCGTCGACGAACCAGCCGATCACGCCGACGTCCGCGAAGGTCGGAGTCGGGTAGTTGAAGATCGAGGAGTACTTCTGCCGGCCCTCGATGAGGCGCTCGGTGAGGTCCGCGCGGTCGGCGCCCAGGGTCTCGGCCGCCGAGTACAGGTACAGGCCGTGCCCGGCCTCGTCCTGGACCTTCGCGAAGAGGATGGCCTTGCGGCGCAGCGAGGGGGCCCGGGTGATCCATTCGCCCTCGGGCTGCATCCCGATGATCTCCGAGTGGGCGTGCTGCGCGATCTGGCGGATCAGCGTCTTCCGGTAGCCCTCGGGCATCCAGTCCCGGGGCTCGATCCGCTGGTCCTTCGCGATCGTCGCGTCGAACTGCTCCTGGAGCCGCTGCTCCGCGCTGTCGCCGCTCGACACTGCGCCGTGTGACGTGGTCATCGATACCAGCTTCCCTACCGACCATTCGTTCGGGTAATAGTCTGTCGAATTTTCCCGGCCCCGGCAACCCCTGGATCCGGGATCGCCCGGCCGCACGCGGCCGCGGGTCGGTGCGAGGGCCGCCGCCGTGTACGACGGGCGGCCCTCGCTCCGGCCTCTTTGCTCAGCGGCCCTCGGTTCGGCGGCTCTGTCTCAGCGGCCCTCGAAGGACGGCTTCTCCTTGGCGAGGAAGGCCCGCACGGCGCCGCGGTGGTCCTCGGTGGCGCCGAGCCGCTCCTGGGCCGCCGCCTCACGCTCCAGTACCGCGCTGAGCCCCGCCCCGGTCGCCACGTGCCGCAGCAACGCCTTGACCTCGCCGTACGCGGCCGTGGGACCCGCCGCCAGCCGCCGGGCCAGCGCCAGCCCCTCGGCCGCCGCCTGCCCGTCGGGCACGACCCGGTGCACCAGCCCGAGCAGCCGCGCGTCCTCCGCGTCCAGCCGGTCGCCGAGCAGCATGAGGGCGGCGGCGCGCGACGGGCCGACCGCCCGGGACAGCGAAAGACTCAGACCGCTGTCGGCGGCCAGCCCGATCCCGGTGAACGCGGTCGCGAACCGCGCGCCTTCCGACGCCACCCGCACATCGGCGCACAGCGCGAGCCCCAGCCCGGCCCCGACGCACGCGCCCTCGACCGCCGCGACCACCGGCACGGGCAGCGCGTGCAGCGCCTCCACCAGCGGGTTGTACTCGGCCCGCACCACGGCGAACGCCGACTCCGGGTCGCGCTCGAGCGCCTCGGCGTGCTCCTTGAGGTCCTGCCCGACGCAGAAGTTCCGGCCCTGGGCGGTCAGCAGCACCGCGCGCACCCGCTCGCCGTCCGCGTCACCGGCCACCCGGCGGACGGCGGCCAGCAGCCCGGACCGCAGGGCCGCGTCGAGCGCGTTTCCGGCGGAAGGCCTGCGCAGTTCGATGACCGCGACGCCGTCCTCGACGCGGTAGCCGACACCCTGCCCCGGCGCGTCGGGTGAGGTCGCCTCCGGCGGGGTCACTGCCATGTGTAGAACCCCTGTCCCGACTTGCGGCCGAGTTCGCCCCGGGCGACCTTGTCGCGGAGCAGCTGCGGCGGGGCGAACCGCTCCCCGAGCGTGGCGTGCAGGTACTCGGCGATGGCCAGGCGGACGTCGAGACCGACCAGGTCGGTCAGGCGCAGCGGGCCCATGGGGTGCTTGTAGCCGAGGCTCATCGCGTCGTCGATCGCCTCCGGCTCGGCCACGCCCTCCTCGACCATGCGGATCGCCTCCAGGCCGAGCGCCAGGCCGAGACGGCTGCTGGCGAAGCCGGGGGAGTCCTTGACGACGACGTCCTTCTTGCCCAGCGCGTGGGTCCAGCCGAGCGCCGCCTGCACGACCTCGGGCGAGGTCTCCGGCGCCACGACGATCTCGATCAGCTCGGAGGCGGGCACGGGGTTGAAGAAGTGCATGCCCAGGAAGCGGCCCGGCGCCTTGAGCGCCGAGGCCAGCTCGGTGACCGACAGGGAGCTGGTGTTGGTGGCCAGCACGGCCGTGTCGTCCACCGCCGCCTCGGCCGCGGCGAGCAGCCCGGCCTTCAGTGCCGCGTTCTCGGGCACGGCCTCGACGACCAGTTCGGTGCCCGGCGCGAGACCGTCCACGGACTCCACGGCCGTGACCCGGGCGAGCACCTGCTCCGCGGGCTCGGCCAGCCGGCCGCGCTCGGCGGCCCGGCGCAGCCCGGTGGCGACGCGCTCCACGGCGGCGGACGCGGCCTGCGCACCGCTCTCCACGACGGTCACCGACGAGCCGGCGGCCGCGAACGACTGCGCGATTCCGGCCCCCATCCGGCCACCGCCGATCACACCGACGACGGCGGGCACGGTCGGACTGCTCATGCCTTGCTCCTGTTCCTCTTCTCCAGGAAACGCGTCATGCGGTCCTGCTTGTCCTGTCCCTCGAAGAGCACCGCCTGCGCCAGGTCGTCGGCGACCGGGTGCGCGCCCGGCGCGTCGACGACGAGCTTCGTCAGCCGCAGCGCGGTGGCCGAGGACCGCGCCATGCGGTCCAGCAGCGCGTGCGCCTCGTCGAGCAGCTTCTCCGCGGGTACGACGTCGATGACCAGACCCGCGGCCAGCGCCGCCCGGGCGTCCAGGTTCCGCCCGGCGAGCAGCACCTGCTTGGCGACCGACTCGCCGACCAGCTCAGGAAGGCGCCAGCACGCCCCGGCCGCCGCCAGGATGCCTAGCCCCGGCTCCGGGTTGCCGAAGACGGCGTCGGGTCCCGCGATACGGATGTCGCAGGCGTAGGACAGCTCCGCCCCGCCGCCCAGCGCCCAGCCGTCGACGGCGGCCACGGTCGGCATGGGCAGCCTGCGCACCCGCTCGAACAGGCGGCTGTTGATCCCCTGGAGCGCCTCGTCCCGGCCCCGCCGCAGCAGTTCCGCGATGTCCGCGCCGCCCGCGAACACGTTGCCGTGGCCGGTGAGCAGCAGCAGCTTCGGGTCGTCCTCCAAGAGGTCGCACACCGCGTGCAGTTCGCGGATCATGAGCCCGCTGATCGCGTTGCGTGCCTCGGGGCGGTGCAGGGTCACCACGACCCGGTCCTCGCGCTCCTCGACCAGCAGCGTCTCGTACACGTCCCGGCTCACACGCGCTCCACCAGCATCGCCACGCCCTGGCCCACGCCCACGCACAGGGTCGCCAGGCCCCGGCGGGCTTCCTCGCGCTCCAGGCGGCCGAGCAGCGTGAGCAGGATGCGGGCGCCCGAGCAGCCCAGCGGATGGCCGAGCGCGATGGCGCCGCCGTCGGCGTTGACGCGGTCCTCGTCGAGCTTGAGCCGGCGTACGACGGCCAGCGCCTGCGCGGCGAACGCCTCGTTGAGCTCGACGGCGTCCAGGTCGGCGGTCTGCCAGCCGGCGCGGGCCAGCGCCTTCTGCGTGGCGGGAACCGGGCCGAGGCCCATGAGGTTGGGCTGCACCCCGGCCGAGGCGGAGGTGACGACGCGGGCGCGCGGGGTGAGTCCGTACCGCTCCACGGCCGCCGCGCTCGCCACGACCAGCGCCGCCGCCCCGTCGGACAGCGGGGAGGACGAGCCCGCGGTGACGATGCCGTCCTTGCGGAAGATGGTGCGCAGGGAGCCCAGCTTCTCGAGCGTCGTCGACGGGCGCGGGCCCTCGTCGCGCTCCACCAGGCCGTCCTTCACCGGGACGGGGACGATCTCGCGGTCGAAGTGCCCGGCCTCCTGCGCGGCGACGGCCCGCTGGTGGCTGCGCAGCGCGAAGGCGTCGGAGTCGGCGCGGGTGATGCCGTCGAGGGCGGCGACCTCCTCGGCCGTCTCACCCATCGACAGAGTCGTCCGCACCGTGTCCGGATCGGCCCCGGCGGGCACCGCGCGGTCGGCGGCTGCGAAGCGCGGATTGGTGAAGCGCCAGCCCAGGGACGTGTCGTGCACCTGGCCCGGCTTGGCCCACGGGGTGCCCGGCTTCTCCATCACCCACGGGGCGCGGGTCATCGACTCCACACCGCCCGCGACGACCAGGTCGGCCTCGCCGGACCGGATCGCCTGGGCCGCCGAGGCGACCGCGGTCAGGCCCGAGGCGCACAGCCGGTTGACGGTGTAGCCGGGCACGGTGTGCGGGAGCCCGGCGAGCAGCACTGCCATGCGTGCCACGTCGCGGTTGTCCTCGCCCGCCTGGTTGGCGGCGCCCAGGATCACCTCGTCCACCGCTTCGGCCGGGATCGCGGCTCGGCGCACGGCCTCACCCACCACCAGCGCCGCAAGGTCGTCGGGGCGGACGGAGGCCAGGGCTCCGCCGTAGCGGCCCTGCGGGGTACGGGCCCCGTCGATCAGGTAGACCTCGTCAGGCATGGGTGCTCTCCTCGATGGCGGCGGGGCGGCGCGACTGGAGCGTCGCGAAGCGGCCGGTGACGAACGCGGGGTCGGACAGGGTGGCGCTGGCCGCGGGGTTGGCGGCGCTGCCGTGGAAGTCGCTGAAGGCCGCGGACTGGTTGACGAAGACGCCGCCGGTGAGGTTCTCCGACAGGTGCACCCCGGCGTCCAGGGCCGCCGACTCGGCGGCGGCCAGGACCTCCTCGTTCGTGGAGTGCACGGCGGCGGTCAGCGCGCCGTGGGCGCGCACCGTCTCACGGAGGATCCGCAGGCTGTGCTCGGTGGAGTCGGTGGCGATGACGAAGGAGACGGGCCCGAACCACTCGCGGGTGTACGTCTCCTCGTCCGCCGCCGCGTTCAGGCGCGCCACCAGCGGCGTGCGGATGGTGGCTTTCGGGAACTCGGGGTGCTCCACCGGCTGCGAGGCGTGCGCCGTGGTGCCCAGCGCCGCCGCCTTCTCCAGCCGGTCGAGCACGCCGTCGTTGACGACGGCGCCGAGCGTGCCGGCCGCGCGTGCCGGGTCGCCGAGGAGCTTGTCCAGCGCCGCCCCCAGATCGGCGGCGAACTCGTCGGCGGTCCTGACGCCCTGGTCGGTGGCGATGCCGGCGCGGGGGATCAGCAGGTTCTGCGGGGTGGTGCACATCTGGCCGCTGTACAGGGACAGCGAGAAGGCGAGATTGCCCAGCAGCCCGCGGTAGTCGTCGGTGGAGTCCAGGACGACCGTGTTCAGGCCCGCCTTCTCGGTGTACACGGCGGCCTGGCGGGCGTTGGTCTCCAGCCAGTCGCCGAACTCCGTGGAGCCGGTGAAGTCGATGATGCGCACGTCCGGGTGGAGCGCGAGAGCGCCCGCGGTCCGCTCGCCGGGCTCCTCGGCGGCCAGGATCACGAGATTGGGGTCGAAGCCGGCCTCGGCCAGGACCTCGCGGGCGGTGCGCACGGTGAACGCCAGCGGCAGTACGGCGCCCGGGTGCGGCTTGATCACCACGGGGTTGCCGGTGACCAGGCTGGCGAACAGGCCCGGATAACTGTTCCAGGTGGGGAAGGTGTTGCAGGCGATCAGCAGCGAGACACCGCGTCCGACCGGCGTGAACTTCTTGTCCATCACCAGGTCCCCGCCCTTGCGCTGGGGCTTGGTCCAGCGCGCGGAGCGCGGGTGCCGCTTCTGCTCCGCCCAGGCGTAGGCGACGGCCTCCAGGCCCCGGTCCTGCGCGTGCGGGCCGCCCGCCTGGAACGCCATGACGAAGGCCTGTCCGGTGGTGTGCTGCACGGCGTGCGCGTTCTCGAAGCTGGCCGCGTTGAGCCGGGCCAGGATCTCGGCGGCGACACCGGCGCGGACATCCGGGCCCGCGTCCCGCCAGGGGCCCGTGGCGGCCTTGGCGGCGGCCACCGCCTCCTCGGGCCGGACGCGGGGGTAGCCGATGCCGAGGCCGAATCCGTAGGGGGAGGTCTCGGTGGCCCGCACGGTCCCCTCGCCGGGGTGTCCGGGCAGCGCGAACGGCTTGCCCAACTGGTCCCGGAAAGCGGCCTCACCGAGCTTCGGGGCCTCCTCGCCGTACACCGACTTGCTGGGCGACTCCGGGTACGGGGTCCAGTGGTCCCGGCTCTCGGTGGCCGCGACCGCCGTCTCCAGCAGCTCTCGGTGGCGGGCGAAGAAGTCGACGGGCTCGGGAGTGGTGTGGGGCATGCGGTCCACCTCTTGACAGGCAGCGGTGATGCTTGATTACTTGGCTTTGCCGACGCTAACCGAATGTTCGGTCGGTACACAAGGTGGTGGAAAACGTGACGCAGGCCACTGACGTCGATCCCGGACCGGTCGAGACGATGTTCGCCGCGGACCTGGCCTCCCGGAATCTCGGCATCGAGCTGACGCACCACGGCGAAGGAACCGCCGAGGTGCGGATGACCGTGACGCCGGCGATGGTCAACGGGCATGGGATCGCCCACGGCGGCTACGTCTTCCTGCTCGCCGACACCGCGTTCGCCTGCGCCTGCAACAGCCACGGGCCCGTGACGGTCGCGGCGGCGGCCGACATCGACTTCATCGCCCCGGCCCGCGAGGGCGACGTCCTCGTGGCGACGGCCTGCGAGCGCACCCGGTACGGGCGCAGCGGGATCTACGACGTGAGTGTCCGGCGTATCAACGACAGCCCGCGCGAAGCGCGGTCCGTTGAGGGTGGTGGCGGGAGACGGGCGGGCGACGAGGTGATCGCGGAGTTCCGCGGGCGCAGCCGCAGCCTGCGAAGCGAGAAGACGAAGGAGTCGCAATGAGCAGCGAAGTCACGGCCCCGGCGGATCAGGGGCCCCGGCTGGGGCAGCCCCTCCCGGACGAGCTGCTGGACAGCGGCGAGCGCCTGACCCGCGAGCAGCTCCGCGATGTGCAGCTCAGCCGGCTTCGCGCGACCCTCCGCCACGCCTACGACAATGTCGAGCTGTACCGCAGGAAGTTCGACGCGGCCGGCGTGACGCCCGACGACTGCCGCTCCCTCGAGGACCTGGCCCGCTTCCCCTTCACCACCAAGGCCGACCTGCGCGAGACGTACCCCTTCGGGATGTTCGCCGTCCCCATGTCCGAGGTCCGGCGCATCCACGCCTCCAGTGGCACCACCGGCCGCCCCACCGTGGTCGGCTACACCGAGAACGACCTGTCGACCTGGGCAGACCTCATCGCCCGCTCCATCCGCGCCGCCGGCGGCCGGCGCGGCCACAAGGTCCACATCTCCTACGGCTACGGCCTGTTCACCGGCGGCCTCGGCGCGCACTACGGGGCCGAGCGCGCCGGATGCACCGTGATCCCCGCCTCCGGCGGCATGACCGCGCGCCAGGTGCAGATCATCCGGGACTTCGAACCCGAGATCATCATGGTCACGCCCTCCTACATGCTGACCCTGCTCGACGAGTTCGAGCGGCAGGGCGTGGACCCGCGCACCAGCTCCCTGAAGGTCGGCATCTTCGGCGCCGAGCCCTGGACGGAGGCGATGCGGCGCGAGATCGAGGAGCGCATGGACATCCACGCCGTCGACATCTACGGCCTGTCGGAGGTCATGGGCCCGGGTGTGGCGCAGGAGTGCGTGGACACCAAGGACGGACTGCACATCTGGGAGGACCACTTCTGTCCCGAGGTCGTGGACCCGATCACGGGCGAGGTGCTGCCCGACGGCGAGAGCGGCGAGCTGGTGTTCACCTCGCTGACGAAGGAAGCCCTGCCGATCATCCGCTACCGCACGCGTGACCTCACCCGCCTGCTGCCGGGCACCGCGCGGCCCGCCTTCCGCCGTATGGAGAAGATCACCGGTCGCAGCGACGACATGATCATCCTGCGGGGTGTGAACGTCTTCCCGAGCCAGATCGAGGAGGTCGTGCTGCGGGTGCCCGGCGTCGCGCCGCACTTCCAGATCCAGTTGACCCAGCGCGGCCGCATGGATCACATGACGGTCCACATCGAGGCCCGCCCCGGTGTCGGCCCGGAGCAGCGCGAGACGGCGGCCAGGGTCATCACCAAGGGTGTGAAGGACTCGGTCGGCATCAGCGTCGAGGTGTGCGTGGTCGAACCGGAGACCCTGGAGCGCTCGGTGGGCAAGATCCGCCGGGTCCGGGACCTGCGCAAGGGATGAGCCCCGGCCACGGCCGGTGCGGGCCGGTGCGCGCCGGTCGTGGCGTGACGGTCGGGGCGCCGGCTTCCGTCCGAGACGGGCACCGGCCGGGGTGGCCGGCCCCAGGCCTCCCGCGCAGCCCGACGCGGCTTTGCGATGGCGAAGTCGCTGATGGGGTGGCGGTTCGGCGAGGGGGCGGAGGCGGACACGTTCCAGGACCCAGGCCCGCCTGAGGCCCGGGTCGCCCTCGGCCGGTCGGTTCAGCCCTTGTGCTTGCCCAGCTTGTCCACGGCGTCCTGGGCCTTGTCGACGACGGTGTCGATCGTGCTGCTGTGCTTGCCGCCGGTCTTGCCGTCGACGAACTCGCCGACCTTCTCCAGGCCGTCGGAGATCTTGTCGCCGTGGGCTTCGGCGATGCCCTCGACCTTGCCCTTCAGGCTCTTCAGCTGGTCGAACATGCGTGTGCCGCTCCTCTACGGGGCTGTAGTAGTCCGGGCCCTCATGATCTCATGACGCGACGAACGGACGGGCGCGGACCGGCCCGGATGCGCGACTGCGCCCGCTGCGGAAGGATCGGCACGGGGGCACGGGGAAGAGGCGCGTCGTGCGTGGCCCCGTGACCGGTGTCTCGGCGTGTCCGAGCGGGGGGCAACGCCCGTCCTGGCGTTCTCAGCGGAGCTCCCATGTTGACGAATCGCATTCTGTACCGCCCCTCCCGTGCCACGGAGCCGGTGGCACCGCACACCGGCGCGGTCACGGGGACCGCCGCCGACTGCGGTCTGCTGCTCATCAGGCTCACCTTCGGCCTGCTGATGGCCGGGCACGGGGCGCAGAAACTCTTCGGGCTCTTCGGGGGGAGCGGCCTGACCGGGACCGGTCAGGGGTTCGCCGCCCTCGGCTACCGCCCGGGAAAGCTGTTCGCCGCGATCGCCGGTCTGTCGGAGTTCCTGGGCGGTCTCGGCCTCGCCCTCGGGCTGCTGACCCCGCTCGCGGCCGCCGCCCTGATCGGCGTCATGATCAACGCGATGGTGACCGTCACCGGCGCCCACGGCCTCTGGGAGACGGACGGCGGTGTGGAATACAACGTCGGCATCGCCGTCGTCGCCCTGGGGATCGCCGCGATCGGACCGGGCCGGCTGGCCCTCGACCGGTTCTTCCGATGGGGCTTCGGCGGCTGGCGGGAGGCGGCCGTCGCCCTGGGCCTGGGCGGCGCGGGCGCCGCGGTCGCGCTCGCTCTCTAGTGCCGCGGCAGGTGACGTCTGGACGTGCAACGTCCGCACGGTCAGAAGCCGGGGGCGGAGCCGGCGAGGAACCACAAGGCGGCTGTGTACCACATCAGTGCGACAGCGGTGACCAGGACGCCGCCCGCGGCCGGAAGCGCCCAACCGGGCAGTCGGCGGCTGTGTACCACCAGCACCTTGGCGACGAACGCGCCGTACAGGACACAGCCCGTGATGGAGTGCACCGCCACCCGGCTGCTCGTGAACTTGACTCCGTAGGCGGTGATGCAGTGGTAGGCGACGGGCAGCGAGAGCAGAAAGGCGAGGAGGCCGATGAGCCGGTGTGTGGGGGGCACCCGATGCGGCGCGGCTCCCGCTCCCGGCAGGCGCCGGTACATCCACAGCCCGAGCAGCAGTTGTACGAGCGCGAGTGCCATCAGGGCGCTGCCCAGGCGCGCCTTGAGATCGTAGACACCGACGCCGTGCCGCCCGAACAGACCGCTGGTGTAGTCGGGTGTGTGCGTGCGGCCGAACGCGTACAGCCCCACCGCGACCGCGAGCGGCAGCAAAGCGGCGAGCAAGCCCGCCACCGTTCGTGCGGGACGCCGCGTCCGCGCGCCCGTCCGCTCGGTCATCAGTGACCGATCAATCGAGTTCGACCTCGCGGCACGGCGCAAACCGCCGGCACTGTCGCCGCGGCCGTTCCTTTCATGAGCGCTCCATTGGTGTCGGACGGCGCATCCGGGCCGCCGCGGGAAACGACCCCAGCGGACCTCTTCTCCCAGTTGGCCCCGGGTGGTCGGGTCCTGTCCACTCCAACTGGTCCGCCCGGGCAATCGCTGCTCCATTGCCCGCCTTCGCACGACCGGTCCACGACACCGGGCAGAATGGGGGTGATCACCAACCCCCAGGAGACGAACGACCCATGGAATTCCGCGATGACGTGGATCTTGATGCTTCTCAGGTCGATGACCTCGGCAGCAGCGGCGGTGGCATTCCCGGAGGCGGGCTCACCATCGGCGGCGGCGTCATCGGCGTCGTCGTCCTGGTCGCCGCGCTGTTCCTGGGCGTCAACCCGGCGAATCTCCTGAACGGCGGCGGCTCGAACTCCGCCGCCTCGCAGCCGGGCGAGAACCTGAAGGAGAAGTGCCGCAAGGGCAGTGACGCCAACCAGTTGGAGAAGTGCCGCGTGGTGGGCGTGGTCAACAGCATCCAGCGCTACTGGCAGGGCGCTCTTCCCGAGCACTTCCAGCAGACGTACAGCAAGGCCGGAACCACACTGGTCTCCGGCACCTGGAACACGGGGTGCGGCCGGGCCTCGTCCGCCATGGGGCCGTTCTACTGCCCGGCCGACCGCGGCGTCTACCTCGACCTCGGCTTCTTCCGTGAACTGGAGGACCGGTTCGGCGCCAAGGGCGGCCCCCTCGCGCAGGCGTACGTCATCGGCCACGAGTACGGGCACCACGTACAGAACCTGCTGGGCACCATGAACCGCGCCGGCCGGGACCGCACGGGAGCCGACAGCGGCTCGGTCCGCCTGGAGCTCCAGGCCGACTGCTACGCCGGGGCCTGGGCCAAGAACGCCGTCACCACCGGCTTCTTCGAAAAGCCGTTCACCGACTCCGAGATCCGCGAGGCCCTCGACGCCGCGGAGGCCGTCGGTGACGACCGCATCCAGGAGCGCACCCAGGGCCGCGTCGACCCGGAGGGCTGGACCCACGGCAGCTCGCAGCAGCGGGTCCACTGGTTCACCACCGGGTACACCACCGGCTCCCCGGCCCGGTGCGACACCTTCACCGGCGCCATCTGACCATATGACGAAGGCCCCGACCGGGTTTCCCGGCCGGGGCCTTCGCCGTGCCCACGGGTCTGCCGTGCGTCCGGGTGCCACCGGCCGTACCTGTCGATGTCACCGGCCGTTCCCACCGTGTTGGCGGCAGGGGCCCAGCATGGGCGCCGCTCGAACACGCTTTGCATACCGACGGCAGGAGTTGGGACATGGGCCACGGCCACAGTCACGCCCACGGGCATCACCACCACCACGACCACACGCACGGGACGGGCGGCGGATCCCTGCCGCCGGCGCTCGACCTCGACGTCCCCGACGCCGAACTGACGCCCGACCAGCTCTCCCGCCGGTCCATGCTGCGCCGCACCGGTCTGCTCGGCGCCGGACTGGCGGCGGGCAGCGTGCTCGCCGGGGCCGGACAGGCGGCCGCGTCCCAGTCCCAGGGCGACCAGGGCCAGAACCAGCGGTCCTCCCAGCCCGCCCGCTCGGGCGGCTACCTGTGGCTGGCCGGTGACCACCACATCCACACCCAGTACAGCTCCGACGGCAAGTACCGGGTCGTCGACCACGTGCGCCAGGCCAACGCGCACGGCCTGGACTGGATGGTCATCACCGACCACGGCAGCGAGCAGCACGCCAAGATCGGCGTGGAGAAGGTCAACCCGGACATCGTCGCCGCCCGCGGGAAGATCAGCGACACGCTCGTCTTCCAGGGCCTGGAGTGGAACATCCCGGCCGCCGAGCACGGCACCGTCTTCGTCCACCCCGGCAGCAACGAGGTGGCCGTGCTGAAGGAGTTCGAGAACTCCTTCGACGGGGCCGTGAAGAAGGCCACGGCCTCCACCCCCGCGAACGAGGCGCTCGCCATCGCGGGTGTCGACTTCCTCGCCGAGCAGGTCAAGCGCCGCAAGGTCAAGGACGCCCTGTTCCTGGCCAACCACCCCGCCCGCAAGGGCATCGACTCCCCGCACGAGATCCGTGCCTGGCGCGACGCGCAGCCGACGATCGCCGTCGGCATGGAGGGCGCCCCCGGTCACCAGGCCGCCGGCCTGCCCGCGCCGAACGGACCCGGCTCGGGCCGGGGCTACTACGACAACAGCCCCGGCGCAGACTCCTTCTCCGGCTACCCGCTGGAGAGCTACCGCACCTGGGGCGGCTTCGACTGGATGACCGCGACCGTCGGCGGCCTCTGGGACAGCCTGCTGGCCGAGGGCAAGCCGTGGTGGATCACCGCCAACTCCGACTCCCACAGCGTCTACGCCGACTCCTCCGTCCGCGGGCCGGGCAGCGACTTCGACGCCAGGGGCCGCTACGAGGACCCGGTCCACGGCGGCGGACTGAACCTGAGCGACGGCGACTTCTGGCCCGGCCAGTACTCCCGCACCCACGTCGGTGCCGCCTCCTTCTCCTACCAGGCGGTCATGGACGGCATCCGGGCCGGCCGCGTCTGGGTCGACCACGGCGGGCTGATCAGCGGACTCAACGCCCAGCTGCGCTCCGGCGGCAAGGCCGTCACCCTCGGCGACGCGCTGCACGTGCGCCGTGGCAGCCAGGTCGACCTGGTCGTCGAGATCAGCCTCGCGGGCGGCCCCAACTGGGCGCAGTTCGTGCCGAAGCTGGCCCGCGTCGACGTGATCCAGGGTGCCGTCACGGGCCGGGTCTCCGACAAGGACGTGTTCATCACCCCGGACACGAAGGTCGTCAAGTCCTTCGAGGTGAACAAGTCCACCGGCTCGGTGCGACTGACGTACTCCCTCGGCCGCGTGGACAAGCCGGTGTACGTACGGCTGCGCGGCACCGACGGGAACCGCTCGGCGGTCGGTCTGCGCGGTGCCGCCGTGGACCCGGCCGGACCGGCGATGGACGTGGTCGGCGACGCCGACCCATGGAAGGACCTGTGGTTCTACTCCAACCCGATGTGGGTCCTGCCCGCATGACCGGTACACCCGGCGGACCCGGCGCCCCCACCGTGATCGGTGTGGACGCCGGGTCGGCGGACCTGCGCGGCGCCGATCACCTCGCCCACCACCTGGTGACGCGGCTCGGCCTGCCGGACACCACCGTCGCGTGCACCCACCCGGTCCGAAGCGGCGACCGCCCGCACATCGCCCTCTCCCTGGCACTGCCGGACGCGGACACCGCGGCCTCGGTGTGGCACCGGCTGGTCGCCCTTCTCACGGAGACGGACGACGGCCGGCCGTCCTCTGGAGCGGCCCTCGGCGCGCTGCGGCACGGTCCGGAGTCGTACGCGGACGGCGCCGCGCTGGCGGCCGCCGAGCAGCACAGCCGCGCGCGGGGACGCGCCGTCGTCTACCCCGGTGCCGGGCGTCTCGTCGGCACGGTCCCGCTCAGCTTCCTCCTTCAGCACACCGCCATCGAACGGGTCACGGTCGTCGGAGCGCCGTCCGGCCCCGGCGGCGGCCCGGCACCGGCCACCTCGGTCACGACTCGCGATCATGTCCGTCCCCTGTGGCAGGACGGACAGCTCGTGCTGCCGCTCGTGCCCGCGGCGGGTGGCCTCCTCGCCCCCTTCGAGGTGCCCGACCCCACGCCCTGCTGCGCCGATCACGGCTGACGGCGCGCCGGCCGCGGCACCCGCCCGGAAGAAGTCCCTCCGCCCCGCGGTCCCAGCAGGTCACAAAGGGTCCGCGGGGCAGTAGGGTCCCGTCCGTCGAGCCCCGTGCCGTGGCCGCAGGAGGGGTAACCGTGGATGTCGAGACGCTCCGATCCTTCCTGGCCGTGGCCGGGCACCGCAGTATCTCCAAGGCCGCCGCCGACTCGTACTGCCGTACGCCGCCCAGCTCATGCGCGACCTGTCCAACGCCTCGGCGGTCCTGGGCAAGCAGGACCCGCCCCGGCCGCGGAGCTTCGCCGAGGTGGCCGGGCATCCGCACAAGGTCGTGTTCGGCGTGGACCAACCAGCTGGACGCCGGGCTGTTGTGCATCACCGTGGTCCCGGCCGGTGTCCTCCTCGGCGACCGGGGGCAGCGGGCGACGGACCTTCCCTCGTCCCGGCTGCCCGGACTGCTTCCGTAGATCAACATCACGGTGGGGGTCAGTGACGCGGGCCGGGGCACGGAGTGACCGAGGCGTTCACCGCGTCCGTCGCGCGGTTCCTCGACGACGACCCGCCCGGCGCCCCGGACGCCGCTCTGCCCGGACCGGGATGACCCGCGCCGACGCGCGGGTCATCCCGGTCCGGGCAGGTCATCAGCGCGCGGCGGGGCCGGGCTCCGGCTGCACGTCCGCGGCCGGTGTGACGGCGGCGTCCTCGTGACCGGTCCGTCCGGTCTTCTTCGGCGCCGTCTCCCGGAGTAAGGACGCGGCCACCACGCGCACCAGTAGTCCGCCGAGGCGTCGGGCCCCGGCGGTCCGGCCGGCCGAGGCCGTGCGGCGTCCGTGTCGCCCCTGCCGGGCCGGTGTCCCTACCAGGCCACCGGCAGCTCCAGGGGGAACCGCCTGATCGTCTGCGTGTCCCAGCGCACTTCCTCCGGCGGCACCGCGAGCCGCAGCTCCGGGAAGCGCTCCATGAGCCGTCCGATGGCCACTTCGAGTTCGGCCATGGCCAACGGCATCGCGATGCACCGGTGCCCGCCCCAGCCGAACGTCATATGAGGGGCGTTCGGCCGGTCCACGTCGATGTCGTGCGGGTCCGTGTAGCGCTCCGGGTCACGATTGGCCGTCAGGTACGACACGTGGACGTAGTCGCCCGCCCGGATCGTCACACCGCCCAGTTCCACGTCCTCCAGAGCCACCCGCGGGATGCCGACCCCCTTGCGGAAGGGGATGTGGCGGAGCAGTTCGTGCAGCACTTCGGTCAGGGTCCCGGGCCGGCTCCTGAGGCGTTCCGCCAGTTCGGGCCGGGTCAGGAGCAGGTACACGATGTCGCTGATCTCGCAGGTCGCCGTGTCCTGGCCGCTGAGCGCCAGCATGAGCGTCATGACCGCCAGTTCCCGGTCGTCGAGCTGCTCCTTGCCGTCCCGTGCCGCGGCCATCGCGCTGATGATGTCGCTGCCCGGGGACTTCCGCCGCTGTGCGACGAGCTCGCCGAAGAAGGCCGTCAGTTCCGTCTTGGCGCTCGCCGCGGCCTCCTTGCTGTCCGGTCCGACGACGAGGAGCTGGTGCACGGCCTTCTGGATCCAGGGCCACTCCTCCCGCTCGATGCCGAGGAGGTCGAGGACGGTGTGCTGGGGAAGCGGGTCGGAGAGGTGCCGGATCAGGTCCGCCGGCGGGCCCGCCTTCTCCATGGTGTCCAGCAGATCGTCCGCGAGCCGGGCGATCCGGGGGCGCATGGCCTCCACGCGCGGCTGGGTGAAGGCCTGTGACGCCAGATGGCGGACGCGGCTGCTGTACGGCGGGTCCATCACGTTGATCGACTCGGGCGACACGATGGGCTCCGGTGTCATCCGGGGGTAGTCGCGGCCGATGATGGCCGCCCGGCTGAACCGCTGGTCGGTGGTCACCTGCTTGACGCCGTCGAAGCTGGTGACCAGCCAGGCCTCCGCCTCGCCGTAGCTCAGCCGGATCCGGGTGGGGGTGTCGCGGCACATCAGCTCTTCGAGGGAGGGGTCGAACTCCAGGGTCTCGCTGAAGTCGAACGGGCAGACGGCCGTCTCGTTGTCCGTGGTCATCAGTCGGTTCCTTCGGGGCAGGGGATACGACGTCGGTGGTGTCCACGGCCCGGCGAAGGCCCCCGGCGAGCCTCACGGCGCCGCCGGCCGCCCAGTGGGTGACGAGGCGGGCCGGCCTTCGCCGGCGATCGACACCGGGCCACCGCGGCGGCCCTTCCGCCGCCGTGCGGTGGGAAGTCGACGGAGGCGGTGGCACCCGGCCCCCGAGGGACGCGCGGCCCCCGTGTCGTTCGCCTCCTTGCTGATGGAAACACGCGAGACGGTGACCCGCTCCGTCACGCACAGCCAAGTGGGTCAACAAGGCCGCGCGCGGCTCCGGCCACCGGCCGCGCGAGGGCCCGCGCGGGCGCACCCTTGACAGTTGCCTGACATGCAGCGTGCAATATATTGCATGCCAGTGCCACAGAGCAGGGGACTCGTCTCCCGGTCGCTCCTCCGGGACAACGCCTACCGGGCCATCCGGGACGCCATCGTCGACGGCACCCTCGCACCGGGGGAGCGCCTCAACGACACCGACCTGGTGAAGTGGCTGGGCGTCAGCCGCACACCGGTGCGGGAGGCCCTGGCTCGTCTGGAGCAGGCCGGCCTGGTGCGGACGAAGCCCGGCCGCTACACCATGGTCAGCCCCCTGGACGTGCGCGCCGCCCGCGCGGCCCAGTCGGTGACGGCGGCCATGCACGAACTCGCCGTCCGCGAGGCGATGCCCCACCTGACCGCCGCCGAGCCGGCCGCCATGCGTGAGGCCAACGCGCGCTTCGCCCACGCCCTGCGCCGGGGCGACGTCGACGCGGCGATCGACGCCGACGACGCCTTCCACGACGTCGCCGTCACCGCCTGCGCCAACCCGGCCGTCCGCACCGTCCTGGAGCAGTTCACGCCGGTGCTGCGGCGTGTGGAGAGGCTGCGTTTCTCCTCGCTGAGCGGCCGCGGCTCGGTCGCCCAGCACGAACGGATCATCGCGCTGTGCGAGGCCGGGGACGTCGAGGGGGCCGTGGCCGCCACCCGTGCCAACTGGCAGACGCTGCTGCCGCTGCTCGACACCGCGCTGCTCGACACCGAAGCCGACACCGACGCCGACACCGACGAGCGGGACGGCGGCCCCGGCCGAGGTGTCGCTCGGCGCTGACCCACCAGCCCCCACGCCCCACCCAGGACCCACATCCCCCGGCAGACGACCCCGCGAGGAGCCCCAGATGACCCTCGAGTCCTTCGAGCGCCACCCCCTGCTGTTCGGCCCCAGCCCCGTCCACCCGCTGGACCGGCTCAGTGACCATCTCGGCGGTGCCCGTATCTGGGCCAAGCGAGAGGACTGCAACAGCGGTCTGGCCTTCGGCGGCAACAAGACCCGGAAGCTGGAGTACCTGGTCCCCGACGCGCTCCGCAAGGGCGCCGACACCCTGGTCACCATCGGCGGCGTCCAGTCCAACCACACCCGGCAGGTGGCCGCGGTCGCCGCGAAGGCGGGGCTGAAGGCCGTACTGGTCCAGGAGAGCTGGGTCGACTGGCCGGACGCGGTCAACGACAAGGTCGGCAACATCCTGCTGTCCCGCGTCATGGGCGCCGACGTGCGCCTGGTCCGGGCGGACTTCGGCATCGGGTTCAAGGACAGCTGGCACCAGGCCCTGGAGGACGTCCGTGCCGCGGGCGGCACGCCGTACGCCATCCCCGCCGGAGCCTCCGACCACCCCCTGGGCGGCCTCGGCTTCGCCAACTGGGCCTACGAGGTCCAGCAGCAGGAACGGGAACTCGGGGTCTTCTTCGACACGATCGTGGTGTGCAGCGTCACCGGCAGCACGCACGCGGGCATGATCGCCGGCTTCGCGGGCCAGGACCGGCCCCGCCGGGTGCTCGGCATCGACGCCTCGGCCAAGATCGACGAGACCCGCGCCCAGGTGGCGAAGATCGCCCGCAACACTGCCGAACTCATAGGTTTGGGCCGGGAGTTGCGCGACGACGAGATCACCGTCCTGGAGGGCTGGGCCGGCGACCTCTACGGCGTCCCCGTTCAGTCCACCCTGGACGCCATCCGCCTCACCGGACGCCTCGAAGGCATGATCATCGACCCTGTCTACGAGGGCAAGTCCATGGCCGGCCTCATCGACCTCGTCCGGCGCGGCGACATCCCCAAGGGCTCGAACGTCCTGTACGCCCACCTGGGCGGCCAGCCCGCCCTCAACGCCTACAGCGGCGTCTTCCACTGACCGCACTGCAGGCCGGGCACAGGACCTGGGCGTTGCGCCCGTAGCGGTGGGTCAGTCCGTGGCAGCGGGGGCAGTAGCCGACCTCCTCGGGGAGGCAGCCGAGCAGGAGCGCCGCGGCGGTCCGGTCCGTCGAGGGGTCGATGCGTCGGGGCACCTCGTCCATCTTCCGAAGGTACGTCCGGCGCCCGGTCCCGGCCGCTCGGCGGGCGGGCGCCGGGAGCGCCGCCGCGGGGGCCTCACGGCTCCCGCGCGGTCGTCGCCGTACCTGCCGCGGCGAGCGTGCCGTCCGGCTCCGAGGTGATGGCCACGCCCGTGCTGATCCGGGCGAGTGTCGCCCGCAGCCATGCGCGCTCCTCCCCGGTGGCGGGCTCCAGCCGCATCCGCCGGGCCCGCAGCGCCACCATGCGCAGCTCCGCGAGCCGTCCCGTCCCGGCCGTGAGCGAGGGGAAGTAGGCGATCCGCAGGTCGTCGCGGTAACCCTCGTAGCCGGAGATGCCCTCGTAGTCGTCGATGAAGTCGCCGCAGCCGTACAGGATCAGCCGGCCGCGGTACACCTCGACGGGACGCGGGTGGTGCGAGGAGTGCCCGTGGACGACGTCGACGCCGCCGTCGACCAGCGCGTGGGCGAAGCGGATCTGCTCCCGGGGGACGTGGTAGCCCCAGTTGGACCCCCAGTGCACGGAGACGACCACGATGTCGCCCGGGGACCGCGCCCGCCGTACGCGTGCGACGACCGCCGCGGCCGCCTCCGCCGTCGCCGCGGGGACGTACGCGACACCGGCGCGGTCCGCCGTCGCCGCCCAGCTCCGCGGTATGCCGCTGGACGTCGTCCCCAGGGAGAACACCAGCACCCGCACGCCGTCCGCCACCGGCTGCGCCACGGGCGCGAACGCCTCCTCCGCGTTCCGGCCTGCGCCCGCCACCAGCAGTCCCGCACCCGTCAGGGAGTCCAGCGTCTCCAGCAGCCCCGCACGGCCGAAGTCCAGCGTGTGGTTGTTGGCCAGTACGCAGACGACGGGCCGGGCCACTTCCAGGGCGGGCAGGTTGCCCGGGGCCATCCGGTAGTGGACCTCCTTCTCCGGCGCGAACGAGCCGCTGCGTGTCACGGACGTCTCCAGATTGACGATCCGTACGTCCGGGGCGGCGGCCGCAAGCACGGGCAGCGCCTCGCCCCACGGCCACTGCGGTGGGACCGGGGCGGGGATCGGGCCGTTCGCCGCCTCCGCCAGCTCGACGTACGACCGGGCGTCGCGCACCCAGGCCTCCCGCAGGGCCGGATCGCCGGGGCACGGGAGGATCTGGTCGACGCCGCGGCCGAGCATCACGTCGCCGCACAGGAACAGCGTCACCACGCCGTCGCGCATACCCCCACCGTAGTGACCGGGACGGGTACCGAGGCGGGCGGGACGCGCCGTGTTCCTCCGGCCGAGAGGTCAGGCGTGGTCGACGAGCTGGGCGACTCCCTGCCGGCGCGCGCAGTTGGCGCAGCAGAAGAAGCGCCCGTCGGCCTGAAGACCGTGGCCGAGGATGCGGCAGTCGCAGTTGCCGCACGTCGGCGCGATCCGCTGGGCCGCGCACTCCAGGCTGTCGAAGATGTGGACCGCGTCGCCCGCGCGTACCTCGAACGACATCTCGTAGTCGTTGTTGCAGACCTCGCACACTGCCATGAGCCTTCACTCCTCGCTGTGCCGGACGGACCGGTGCCCCGGCGTCGGAACGGGTCGCGCGTCCCGAGGGCCGGGTCGCGCATCCCGAGCCGTATTCCACCAACGGCACCGGCCGGACCGGCCGCCGCGGCACAACCACTCCGACAGACCCCACGCCCCGCGGACGTGGGGCTTTCGTACGGGTCAGCGGCCCGCCCCGCTACGGGCGACCTCGGCGAGCGTGGCCCGGTCGCGCTCCGACCAGCCGACCGCGACGGCTTCGAGCAGGGCGTCCCGCACCAGGCTGCCGGTGGGCAGCGCCAGGCCGCGCCGCTGCGCCGCCGACAGGGCGAGGCCCACGTCCTTCAGCCCAAGCCGCGCGGTGAATCGGGGCGGCTCGTAACGCTGTTCGGCCATGAGCCCGCCGTACGTGCCGTAGACCGGGCCGGGGAACAGCGTGCCTCCGATCAGCTCGACGAACGCGGCGGCGTCGACGCCGTACGACTCCGCCAGCGACATCGCCTCCGCGGTGGCCTCGACCGCGGCGGCCAGCAGGAAGTTCACCGTGATCTTGACGACGTCGGCGCGTGCCGGATCGGTCCCGGGTTCCCAGATCCGCGCGGCCGGCGGTTCGAGTTCGGGCCTTGCCAGGTCCAGTGCCTCCGGGGCACCGGCGGCCAGGACATCGAGCTTCCCCGCCGCCGCCACGTCGGTCCGGCCGAGTACCGGCGCCGCCACATATCCGGTGCCCCGCTGCGTGTGCCGCTGCTCCGCCTCGGAGGCGAAGCCCGCCGACACCGTCGCGAGGTTCACGTGCACGCGGCACTCGGCGCCGTCCAGCACCGCGCTGTCCAGGATGAGCGACCGGACGGCGACGTCGTCGGACAGCACGCTCGTCACGACGGGGAGCCGGAACACCTCCGCGAGGTCCGCCGCGGCCTCCGCCCCGCACAGCTCCTCGACGGCCGGCCGCGACCCACACCACCACGCGGTGGCCGGCGGCCAGCAGCCTGCGTGCCATCGGCCGGCCCATCGTGCCGAGCCCGACGAACCCGATCCCATCCATCCCTGTTGCTCCCGTCCCGTGCCCCGGTCGCTGCGTGCGGCCCCTCGGCCGGCTGCGCCGTTCGGTGGGTGAACGAGTCGGGTCAGGGGCGCGCGCCGGGGCGGACTGGACACAACTTCGGCGTGTCGCCGCCGTGTTGTCGGTGACATGCTGGAAAATGCCGCGGGAAAGAGAGATCAACATCGCCCGAGCTGGGTAAGTGATCTTCAGTCCCAGCCTCGAGGAAGGCCACCGCTGATGCAGTCCATACCCGGCCCGGCCCACGCCGTCGTCCTGCGCCACCCCCACAGCCGTGCCGGTGCCCCCCTCAGCCCCTCAGGCGCGGAGCTGCTGCGCATCATCTCCGACCCGAGCATGCTCGTGTTCCTCACCGTGCACGCGGGCGGACGCCGCAGGTACAGCTACTGGCAGCCGTTCGAGCCCCGTACCGGCCGGGGAAGCTGCTACGTCGCGCTTCCCACCGACCTGTGCGACATGCTGCACTCCAGCGGACGGATCACACTCGGCGAGCCTCTCGTCGACTCCACCAGGACCACCTACCGCGTCGGCCCCGCGGAGACCCCGGTCGCGCCGCGCCGCTCCCTGCGGACGGGCGCCCTCGCGGCATGACCGAGGGGGCCGGCGGTCCGCACCTCCGGCCCCCTCAGCCATGCCGTCGCGCCGGACGGCGCCGTGACGCGGGCCCGGCCCGCGAGGCGGCGCGCCGGGCGGCGGCTGCCGGAGGCGACGCCGCGGCGCGGCCGCGTGAGCTGTGCGAGGAGGGGCGACGGCCATGATCGGCGATGAGCCGCACGAGCCCCAGGACCCGTCGCCGTACCGCGTCAACGGCCGAAGTGACGGGCCGCGGACGCGGTACGGAGACTTCGGGAGGCCCGGTCAGGCGCCGACGTACGTCGCGAGGTGTTGGCCGGTGAGGGTGGAACGCGCGGCGACCAGGTCGGCGGGGGTGCCCTCGAAGACGACCCGGCCGCCGTCGTGGCCGGCCCCCGGGCCGAGGTCGATGATCCAGTCGGCGTGCGCCATGACCGCCTGGTGGTGCTCGACGACGATCACCGACTTGCCTGAGTCGACGAGCCGGTCGAGCAGGCCCAGCAGGTGCTCGACATCGGCGAGGTGCAGACCCGCGGTCGGCTCGTCGAGGACGTAGACGCCGCCCTTCTCGGCCATGTGGGTCGCCAGCTTGAGCCGCTGCCGCTCGCCGCCGGACAGCGTGGTCAGCGGCTGCCCCAGGGTGAGGTAGCCGAGCCCGACGTCGGCGAGCCGCCCCAGGACCCGGTGCGCGGCCGGTGTGCGGGCTTCCCCGGCGCCGAAGAACTCCTCGGCCTCGGCCACCGGCATCGCCAGCACCTCGCTGATGTCACGGCCACCGAGGTGGTACTCAAGCACCGACGCGTCGAACCGCTTGCCCTCGCACTCCTCGCAGGTGGTGGCGACACCGGCCATCATCGCCAGGTCGGTGTAGATGACGCCGGCGCCGTTGCACGTGGGGCAGGCGCCCTCGGAGTTGGCGCTGAACAGGGCCGGCTTCACCCCGTTGGCCTTGGCGAACGCCTTGCGGATCGGTTCGAGCAGTCCGGTGTACGTCGCCGGGTTGCTGCGCCGCGAGCCGCGGATCGCGCCCTGGTCGACCGACACCACGCCCGCGCCGGCCGGGATCGACCCGTGCACCAACGAACTCTTGCCGGAACCGGCCACGCCGGTGACGACGACGAGCGTGCCGAGCGGGATGTCGACGTCGACGCCCCGCAGATTGTGCGTGTCGGCGCCACGGATCTCCAGCGTGCCGGTCGGCTTGCGCACCGCCTTCTTCACGGACGCCCGGTCGTCGAGGTGGCGGCCGGTGAGGGTGCCGCTGGCCCGCAGCCCCTCGACGGTGCCCTCGAAGCAGACGGCGCCGCCCGCCGTACCGGCGCCGGGACCGAGGTCGACGACGTGGTCGGCGATCGCGATGGTCTCCGGCTTGTGCTCCACGACGAGCACGGTGTTGCCCTTGTCCCGCAGCCGCAGCAGCAGGTCGTTCATCCGCTGGATGTCGTGCGGGTGCAGTCCGGTGGTGGGCTCGTCGAAGACGTAGGTGACGTCGGTCAGCGAGGAGCCGAGGTGGCGGATCATCTTCACTCGCTGTGCCTCGCCGCCCGACAGCGTGCCCGACGGGCGGTCGAGCGAGAGGTAGCCGAGGCCGATCTCCACGAAGGAGTCGAGGGTCTGCTGCAACGTGGCGAGCAGCGGCGCCATCGACGGCTCGTCCAGGCGGCGGACCCATTCGGCCAGATCGCTGATCTGCATCGCGCAGGCGTCGGCGATGCTGGTCCCGCCGATCCGCGACGACCGGGCCGCCTCGCTGAGCCGGGTGCCCCCGCACTCGGGGCAGTCGGTGAAGGTGATCGCCCGGTCCACGAACTCCCGGATGTGCGGCTGCATCGCCTCCCGGTCCTTGGAGAGCATCGACTTCTGGATCCTCGGGATCAGACCCTCATAGGTCATGTTGATGCCCGCGATCTTCATCCGGGTCGGCTCGCGGTGCAGGAAGTCGTGCAGCTCCTGCTCGGTGTACTTCTTGATCGGCTTGTCCGCGTCGAAGAAGCCGGACTCGCTGTAGAGCCGGTAGTTCCAGCCGCCCGGCTTGTAGCCGGGGATGGTCAGCGCGCCCTCGGTGAGCGACTTGGAGTCGTCGTAGAGCTGGGTGAGGTCGACGTCGGAGACCGTGCCACGGCCCTCGCAGCGCGGGCACATGCCGCCGGTGATGCTGAAGCTGCGCCGCTCCTTCACGGTCTTTCCGGCGCGTTCCACGGTGACCGCGCCCGCTCCGCTGATCGAGGGCACGTTGAAGGAGAACGCCTTGGGGGAGCCGATGTGCGGCTGCCCGAGCCGGCTGAAGAGGATGCGCAGCATCGCGTTGGCGTCGGTGGCGGTGCCCACCGTGGAACGCGGGTCGCCGCCCATCCGCTGCTGGTCGACGATGATCGCGGTGGTCAGCCCGTCGAGGACGTCGACCTCGGGGCGGGCCAGGGTCGGCATGAAGCCCTGCACGAAGGCGCTGTAGGTCTCGTTGATCAGCCGCTGCGACTCGGCGGCGACCGTGTCGAAGACGAGTGAGCTCTTGCCCGAGCCGGAGACACCGGTGAACACCGTCAGGCGCCGCTTCGGGATCTCGATGCTGACGTCCTTGAGGTTGTTCTCGCGCGCGCCGAGCACGCGGATCATGTCGTGGCTGTCGGCAGCGTGTGCCGCGGGCGACGGCGTGTCCGTGGCGTTGTTCATCGTGTCTCCATCTGTGAGGCTGGGCCGCCTTCGCGGCGACGGTGGGTGTCCGCCTGAGCGGCGGCGCCGGCCGGGGTGGCGCGCCGCTCGTCCGGCGGCGCTCACCGGGGCCGCGCTCCGCGCGAGAACCAGGGAATTATCCACACATTCCGACTTTGCGCACCCTTGCGCAGGTCATCGGACTGATCGCCGGACGGCTCGGCCCACGCTACCGGCGGCCCGGTTGCCGGCGCTTCTCGATTCCTGACCGGTCCGGGGCACGACCTGACGGTTCGGCCGGGCACCAGGGTGCTGGTGCCCGGCCAGGCCGGCTCCGCCCCTGTTTACAGATACGGGCGGGTGATCAGCTCGATCCCGTGACCTGCGGGGTCCCTGAGGTAGACCCCTCGACCGCCGTGCTCGTGGTTGATCTCACCGGGGCGCTGCAGGTGCGGATCGGCCCAGTGCTCGATGCCGCGGTCGCACAGCCGCTGATACGCCCGGTCGAACAGTTCGTCGTCGACCAGGAACGCGTAGTGCTGCATCTGGATCTCCACCGGCGGCTCGGCGAACTGGAGCAGCACGCCGTCGGCGAGCTGGACGTTGGTGAACGGGCCCCAGGACGGTGCTGCCCCCACTTCGAGCAGCTCCCGGAAGAAGCGGGCCGACTCCTCGCGGTCCTTGGAGGCGATGATGGTGTGGTTGAACGTGGCTGTCATTCGGCTGACCTGACTGTGATTCGGCACGGAAACGGACTCGTCGTGGTGCACGAGCACGGGAGGTCCGCGCGCCGAACCCGGGGGGTGCCTTCTCGGCACCCGCGGTGCGATCAGCCCTCCACCGGGTTGCCCGTCCGTGAGTGGCGTATCGCCGGTCCGGTGTTCACATCGAGGACCCTACTCGATCCGGCTTCCCCGCGGGTGGGTCATGCGGGACGCGGGTCGGGGCCGAGCCAGGTGAGGGCCGCGGTGGTCAGGGCCGTGACGCCGTCGGTGAGGGTGGGCCGCATGACGGGGGCGAAGAGCGGCGAGTGGTTCTGCGGGATGTCACGGCTTTTGGTGCCCGCGGCGTCCGCCTTCGCGTAGGTGCCGGGGTCGACGCCGCCGAGGAGCCAGTAGCAGACGGGCACGTTCGCGCTGGTGCCGAAGACGCCGACGTCCTCGCTGCCGGAGGAGGCTCCCGGGTCCGTCAGCCTGTCGTGGCCGATCACGTCGCCGATGGCGGCCATCGTCCGGGCGCACACCTCGTGGTCGTTGACCATCAGCGGGAAGGTGTGCAGGGTGCTGATCTCGGGATCCTGCTGCGCCCCGGCGACCGCCGCCTCGCCGCGGACGATCCGCTCCACCGCGTCCAGGACGGTCCGGCGGACCTGCGGGTCGTGGGTGCGGATGTTGAGCTGGAGCCGGGCCTCGTCCGGGATGATGTTGTCCTTGGTGCCGGCCTGCAGGGCGCCGACGGTGACCACGGCCCGGTCCCGGGAGGCGATCTCGCGGGAGACCACGGTCTGCAGCCGCATCACGGTGGAGGCCGCCATCACCACCGGGTCGATCGACGCCTCCGGCATGGACGCGTGGGCCCCGCGCCCGAACATGCGCACCTGGAGCGCGTCGGTGGCGGCGAAGGCGAGCCCGGGGTGGCAGGCGACGGTGCCGGCCGGGAGCGCCATCACGTGCTGGCCGAGGACGACGTCGGGGGTGCCGAAGCGGCCGTACAGGTCGTCGTCGACCATCGCCTGGGCGCCCTGGCCGAGCTCCTCGGCCGGCTGGAACACGGCCAGCACGGTGCCGGACCACCGCTCGCGGGCGCCGGCCAGGAGTGCCATGGTGCCGAACAGGCAGGTGACGTGCACGTCGTGGCCGCACGCGTGCATCACGCCTTCGTTGACCGAGGCGTACGGCAGCCCGGTCCGCTCGGTGACGGGCAGCGCGTCGAAGTCGGCGCGCAGGAGCACGGTCGGGCCCTCGCCGTTCACCAGCCTGGCCACGACGCCGGTCCGCCCGACGCCCTCGGTGACCTCGTATCCCAAGTCCCGTGTGCGGCGGGCGACTTCGGCGGCCGTGCGGTGCTCCTCGAAGGACAGCTCGGGATGGGCGTGCAGGTCCTGGTAGAGCGCTTCGAGGTCCTGGTTCAGGGTGGTGTCCAGGCCGGCCAGGACCTGCCGGGCGGTGTCGTGTGCGGTCATCGTGATGCCCCTTCGGCCGGTGGGCCGCTACGTCCGACGTAACCACACGCGGGGGAACGCGGCAGGCCGGCGGGCCGCCACGCCGGACTGCTTGAAAGTTGTAGCAAGAGGGCTGTCCGGTATAGCTTGAAGTTTCAAGCTAACTCGGGTCCCCACGCCCAGCGCCGCGAGACCCCGCACCCCCACCACCTGCGAGGAGCACCACCATGACCACTTCCGACGCCACCCTGACCCGACCTGTCGCCGTGCCCGGGACGGCCCCGGCGGCACCCGCCCGCGCGTACGACGCCGGCCTGCTCGTCCTGCGCCTCGTGCTCGGGCTGACCATGGCCGCGCACGGCACCCAGAAGCTGTTCGGCTGGTTCGGCGGAGGCGGTGTGGACGGCACCGGGCAGTTCTTCGCGGCCTCCGGCTACCCCTCGCCCAAGGCGTTCGCCGTCGTGGCCGGGCTCAGTGAGACCCTCGGTGGGCTCGGCCTCGTGCTCGGCCTGCTCACCCCGCTCGCCGCCGCGGCCGTCGCCGGCACGCTGGTCAACGCGATCTCCGTCAAGTGGGGCGGCGGCTTCTTCGCCCCGCAGGGCGTCGAGTACGAGCTGCTCATCGCCCTGTCCGCGGTGGCCCTCGCCCTGACCGGGCCCGGCCGGATCGCCGTGGACCGGCTGCTGCCCGTGCTGCGCTCGCACCGCGTCGCCCACGGCGTCGCCGCGATCGTGCTCGGCGCCGTCGTCGCCGGGGTCACGCTGCTGCTGCGCCACTGACGCCCTGCCTCGGACGGCGGACAGGTCGCACAGGGTCCGCCGTCCGGCCAGTGGATCTCATTTGACATTAGAGAGCCTTATAGAAGATAAAGGTGACGCTTTGGCCATCAATTCACGCGGCGTGACATCTGCGGCGTGATGCCCTCGAACGTTGCGCGAATGAGTCCTGACATGTCCCACCCCATCACCGACCAGCCCACAGCCGACCCCGCGGGGGAGTGGGACACATGGCGGTCCGAGCGCCATCGGGCCCTCACCTCGCCGACGGGCAACCTCGCCCTCGTCGAGACCCGCTGGCTGCCGGCCGGTGAGCGCCCGGACGCCGAGGCCGCTCGCGCGGGCCGGGCGCGTACGGTGACCGTCACCACGCTCCAGCGCACCGACCTCGTCACCGGCGAGCCCGAGCACGGCCTGCGCTTCTGGGACGCCGACTCGGACGCCGTCCGCAACTTCGACCGCGTCGACGTGTTCCCCTACGACCCGGCCTGGGTGCTCGAGGCGACCTACACGCCCGTACCCGGCGCCCGGCGCGTGGCCTTCGAGCACATCCGGGACAACGGCGGCACCCGCGACCTCGTCGTCCCGGGCGACATCACGCTCACCGTCGACGGCCGCGAGTACACCCTCAGTGCCTTCGACGACGACGGCACCCTGCTGCTCGTCTTCGGCGACCCCACCAACGGGGACACCACCTACGGCGCCGGCCGCTTCCTCTTCGTGCGACGCACCGAGGACGACGGCCGCGTCCTGCTCGACTTCAACCGCGCCTTCGTGCCGCCCTGCGGATTCTCCGATCAGTACAACTGTCCGATGCCGCCGCGGCAGAACCGTTTCCACCTGCCCATTCAGGCCGGTGAGAAGCTCCCCGTCTTCCGCGGCGGCTTCCCCGCGCAGCACTGATCACCCCGTAGCCTCCCGCACCTCCAGCACGAAAGCGCCACAGTCATGAGCATCAAGAAGACGTCCCTGTACGCCACCGCCACCGCTGCCACCCTCGCCGTGACCCTGAGCGCCTGCGGCGGCTCCGGCTCGGGCGGCAACGCCTCCGGCGGCACCGCGAACAAGGACGCCACCGTCAACGTCGGCTCCCTCTACGAGCCGCAGAACCTCGACAACACCGCGGGCGGCGGCCAGGGCGTCACCGAGGCACTCAACGGCAACGTCTACGAAGGGCTGTTCAAGCTCACCGACGACGGCAAGGTCGAGAAGCTGCTCGCCACGGACCACAAGGTGAGCGGTGACGGACTCACCTACACCTTCACCCTTCGTGACGGCGTGAAGTTCCACAGCGGCAAGGCCCTCACCAGCGAAGACGTCAAGTACAGCCTGGAGAAGGTCATCGCGGACGACTCCCAGTCCGCCCGCAAGAGCAACCTCCAGGTCATCAAGGACATCGCCACCCCCGACGCGCGGACCGTCAAGGTCACGCTGTCCAAGAAGTCGATCTCCTTCGTCTACAACCTCTCCTATGTCTGGATCATCAACTCCCAGGCGAAGAACCTGAAGACGACCGAGGACGGCACCGGCCCGTACCAGCTCGGCAAGTGGACCCGCGGCTCCGCGCTGAGCCTGGACCGGTTCCCCGGCTACTGGGGCAAGGCAGCCACGAACAAGAAGGCCGTCTTCCACTACTACAAGGACGCGACCGCCCTCAACAACGCGCTGCTGACGGGCGCCGTCGACGTGGTCACCAGCGAGCAGTCGCCCGACGCCCTCGACCAGTTCAAGAGCAACCCGAACTACAAGGTCAACGACGGCGACTCCACCACCAAGCTGCTGCTCGCCTTCAACGACAAGGCCAAGCCGTTCACCGACGTCAAGGTGCGCCAGGCCGTGTCCTCCGCCATCGACGACAAGAAGCTCCTCGAGTCCGTCTGGGGCGGTTACGGCAAGCTCATCGGCTCGATGGTGCCGCCCACCGACCCCTGGTACGAGGACCTCACCAAGGTCAACGCCTACGACCCGGCACGCGCCAAGAAGCTGCTCGCCGAGGCCGGCTACGCCAAGGGCTTCAGCTTCACCCTCGACACCCCCAACTACGACCCGCACCCCACCGCCGCGACCTTCATCAAGTCGGAGCTCGCCAAGGTCGGCGTCAGCGTCAAGATCAACACGATCACGCCGGACGAGTGGTACACGAAGGTCTACAAGAACCACGACTTCTCGGCCACCCTCCAGGAGCACGTCAACGACCGTGACCTCGTCTGGTACGGCAACCCCGACTTCTACTGGGGCTACGACAACAAGCAGGTCACGCAGTGGGTGGAGCAGGCCGAGCAGGCCTCCAGCACCGCCGAGCAGACCGAGCTGCTGAAGAAGGTCAACCGCAGGACCGCCGAGGACGCGGCCAGCGACTGGCTGTACCTGTACCCGCAGATCGTCGTCGCGAGCAGCAAGCTGTCCGGCTACCCGCTCAACGGCCTCAACTCGCAGTTCTACGTCTACGACATCCAGAAGAAGGGCTGATGGCCCGCTATCTCCTGCGGCGCTTCGCCTTCCTCCTGGTGTCGCTGGCCCTGGCGAGCGTGGTGCTGTTCGTCCTGCTGCGCATGCTGCCCGGCGACCCGGCCAACGCACTCACCTCGGTGGGTGCGAGCCCGGAACAGATCGCCGCGGCACGGCACTCCATCGGGTCCGACAAGCCGCTGCCCGAGCAGTTCGTCCACTGGCTCGGGCAGTTGGCGAGTGGCGACCTCGGTACCTCCTTCGTCAACTCGCTGCCCGTCGGACCCGAGGTCGCCTCCCGGATGAGCGTCACCGCGCCACTGACCCTGGCCGCGTTCACCCTCGCCGTCGTCCTCGCCGTGCCCGCCGGGTTCGTCGCCGCGCACAAACGGCACACCTGGTACGGCGCACTGCTCAGCGGCGTGTCCCAACTGGGCATCGCGGTACCGGTGTTCTGGCTCGGCATGATCCTCATCGCCGTGTTCGCGCTGAACGCCGGCTGGCTCCCGTCCGGCGGCTTCCCGCCGGACGGCTGGTCGGAGCCGGCCGAGGCGATCCGCTCCCTCGTCCTGCCGGTCGTCACCATCGCCCTGGTGATGAGTGCGTCCCTGATCCGCTACGTCCGCTCAGCCACCCTCGACGTCCTCGGCAGCGACCATTTGCGCACCGCCCGCGCCCTGGGCTCGTCCTTCGGCCGCGCGATGTGGCGGCACGGACTGCGCAACGCCTCCGTACCGGTCATCTCGATCCTCGGCATCGAACTCGCCTCGACCCTGCTCGGCGCGGTCGTCGTGGAATCGGTGTACGCGCTGCCCGGCCTCGGCTCCCTGCTCGCCACCGCCATCGCCCAGCACGACTACCCGGTCATCCAGGGCGTGCTGTTCGTCTCCACCCTCGCCGTGCTGCTCATCGGTTTCGTCGCCGACCTCGTACAGCGGATCATCGACCCGCGCCTGCGCGGCCGGCTCTCCGGAGGTGCCCGATGACCCGGGCGGACACACTGCCCACCGTCCGGCCGGAGAAGACGCCACCGGGCGGACGCGGTCCCCGGCGTTCGGCCACGCTCGTCGTCGGCTGCGTCCTCGCCGGCCTCATCGCGCTGCTCGCTCTGGTGTCCCTGTTCTGGCTGCCCTTCTCCGCCGACGACACCTCCGGCGGGCGCCTCGCCGGCCCCGGGAACGGGCATCTGCTGGGCACCGACAAGCTCGGGCGCGACCTGTTCACCCAGGTCATGACCGGCTCGCGGATCGCCGTCGAGGCGGGCCTGGGGTCGGTGCTCGTCGCCGCCGCGATCGGCGTCACCCTCGGGGTGCTCGCCGCGTTCGCGCAGGGCTGGCTCGACGACACGCTCTCGGCGTTCCTCGACATCCTCATCGCCTTCCCGACCCTGCTGCTCGCGATGCTCATCGTCGCCGCACGCTCGGCGACCCTCGGCTCGGCCGTCCTCGCGATCGGCCTGGCGCAGAGCGCGGTCGTCGCCCGGCTGGTGCGCATCCTCGTCAAACGCGTGCTCGCGCAGGACTACATCACCGCGGCCCGCACCTCCGGCACGTCCTGGCCCAGGACCGTCTTCGGCCATGTGCTGCCCAACATCTGGCCCACCCTGGTGGTCAACCTGGCCCTCCAGTTCGGGCTCGCCGTGCTCGCCGAGGCCGGACTGTCCTATCTCGGGCTCGGAGCGCCCCCGCCGAACGCCTCGTGGGGCCGGATGCTCCAGGAGGCCCAGGCCACCTTCACCACCGCCCCGGCGGGCGCGCTCGCCCCCGGCATCCTGCTCGTCCTGCTCGTCATCGGTGTCAACCTCATCGCCGACGGCCTGCGCGACACCCTCGACCCGGCCACCCGCCGGAGGCGCGCGTGAACCTCCTCGACGTACGCGGACTGACCGTCCGCACCGGCGACGGCCGCACCCTGGTCGACGACCTGTCCTTCACCGTGTCCGGCGGCGAACGCCTCGGTCTCATCGGCGAGTCCGGCTCCGGCAAGTCCCTCACCACGCTCGCCGTGCTCGGTCTGCTGCCCGACGGCATGTCCGCCACCGGCAGCGTCGAACTCGCCGGCACCCAGGTGGTCGGCGCCCCCGAGAAGCGGCTCACCTCCCTGCGCGGCCGGGACGCGGCCATCGTCTTCCAGGAGCCGCTCACCGCGCTCGACCCGCTGATGCGCGTGGGCCGCCAGATCGCCGAACCCCTGCGCAGGCGCACCGGCCTGAAGGGCAAGGACCTTCAGCAGGCGGTGGCGCGGACGCTCGTCCAGGTCCGGCTGCCCGAACCCGAGCGCATCGCCCGTGCCTTCCCGCACGAGATCTCCGGCGGACAGCGCCAGCGCGTGGCCCTCGCCATGGCCCTGGCCTGCGAACCGAAACTGCTTATCGCGGACGAGCCGACCACCGCCCTGGACGTGTCCGTCCAGGCCGAGATGCTGGAACTCGTCGACACGCTGGTCCGGGAACGGGACATGGCGGTGCTGTTCGTCAGCCACGACCTCGCCGTGGTGGCCAAGGTGACAGACCGCGCCCTGGTGCTGAAGGACGGGCGGGCGGTGGAGGAGGGCCCGGTCGGGGCCATCGTCGGCGCGCCCCGCGAGGAGTACACCAAGACCCTCGTCGCCAGTGCCCGGCGCCTGGAATCCGCCCTGGACCTGAGGAGCGCGCGATGACCCCCGTACTCGAACTGTCCGGCGTCGCGCTGCGTCACCGGGGCGCCTCCGGCAACGTGGTCGAGGACGTGTCGTTCGAGGTCGAGGCCGGGCACAGTCTCGCGCTCGTCGGCGAGTCCGGAGCCGGCAAGACCACGCTGCTGCGGCTGCTGCTGGGTCTCGCCCGGCCCACGGCCGGCCAGGTCCGCTTCGACGGCGCAGAACTGTCCCCGCGGGACCGGGAACAGATGCGCCGCTTCCGGCGCGGCGTCCAGTGCGTGTTCCAGGACCCGTACTCCTCGCTCGACCCGCGCCGCCGGATCGGCGCCACCGTGGCCGAGCCGCTGCTCTCCCTGGGCATCGACAGCCGCGCCGCGGCCCGGCCGAAGGTGGCCGCGGCCCTGGAACGGGTCGGTCTGCCGGCCGACGCGGCCGACCGCTACCCGCACGAGTTCTCCGGCGGCCAGCGTCAGCGGATCGCCATCGCCCGCGCCACCGTCTGCACTCCGCGGGTGTTGCTGGCCGACGAACCAGTGAGCGCGCTCGACGTCACCACCCGGGTCAAGGTCGTCGACCTGCTGGCCGAGCTCAAGCAGGAGCAGGGGCTGACCCTGGTGATGGTCTCCCACGACCTGTCGGTCGTCGCCTCGCTGTGCGAACGCACCGCCGTCCTGGAACGCGGCCGCGTGGTCGAACACGGCGACACCGCCCAGGTGCTGACCCGGCCCGCCCACCCGTACACCCGCCGCCTGCTCGACAGCGTGCCGCGCCTCCCGGCCTAACCGCCTCCGCGTCCTCCGGCGCGAGCCCCCGGCCGCGCCGGGCCCTGGCCTGCGCCGCCCCTGGCCCCGGCCGCTCCGGGTCGACCCGAACCCGCAACGCGCGGTCCGGTGTAAGTCCTCGGCCGTCCCGGCCGTTCCGGGCCCCGTCCGTGCGGGCCACCGGCTGTTCCGGGGCGGTCCGGCTGTCCCGGCCGGCCCGAGCCGCCGTCGCGCCGCCCGGCGCGGGCCCCCGCCCGTGCCAGGCGCCGGACCGTTCCGGACGTCCCGTCGACCCGAACCCCATCACGCCGCCCGGCGCGGGCCCCTGGCGCTACCGGGCGCGCGGGCGCCCCGGGCCCGCCGTCGTCCCGGGCCCTCGGGACGTCTTGGAGTCCCCGGCCCTCCCGGGGCTTGCTCCCCGGCCTACCGCGCCGGTGTGTCGTACTCCGGGGTGGTGGTGAGCAGTTCGGAGACGTCCGTGCCGACCGGGATCTCGCGCGGCGTGGTGCCGCGGGAGAAGAGGCGGGCGGCGCTCTCGCCGCCGATCTCGGCGTGGGTTCCCGTCACTCGCAGCCACGAGCCCTCGCGCAGGCCGAGGACCGGCACGTCGTTCTCCTCGAGGAACTCCGTCAGGCGCTCCTCGCGGGTCTCGCCCTTGTGCGTGGAGCCCGGGTCGGGGTCCAGGTAGTGCGGGTTGATCTGGAACGGGACAAGGCCCAGCGCCTCGAAGGACGGGGGCTGGACGATCGGCATGTCGTTGGTGGTGCGCAGCGTGGGCGCGGCCATGTTGGTGCCCGCGCTGGCGCCCATGTACGGCAGCCCGTCCCCGACCGCCTTGATCAGCGCGTCCCGCAGACCCGTCCGGTACAGGGCGGTCAGCAGCCGGAAGGAGTTGCCGCCGCCGACGAACGCGGCGTCCGCCTCGGCGAGCCGGCCGACCGGGTCACCGCCCTCGTGCACCCCGTGCACGTCGATGCCGGCCCCGGCGAGCGCGTCGCGCACCTTGGCCGTGTAGGCGTCGTGGTCGGCGAGCGCGTACGGCACGAACGCGAGCCGTGCCCGGTCCGGTAGGAACGCGGTCACGGTGCCGAGGGCGTGTTCCAGGTAACCACGGCCGTACTGGGTGGAGTTGGACAGGAGCAGCAGGTTCAAGGGGTGTTCCTCACCATGGGTTCGATGCTTCAGGCCGTACGGCCGCGCGGGCGGCGGTGGTGCTGGGGCGGGTGCGTCAGCCGCTGTTCCAGCAGCCGGGCCGCCTTGCGCAGCGCGTCGAGCCGGTCCTCGGGACCGTCCGGGAAGCGCTCCCCGGCGGCCCCCAGGCTGAGGCTGCCGTAGGGCTCGGCGCCGAGGAAGACGGGCACGGCGACGGTGCCGATGCCGGCGTCGTACTCGCCGACCGTCCACGCGTACCCCTGCGCCCGCACCTGACGGAACTCGCGTTCCAGCTGGTCGGGGTCGGTGACCGTGCGCTCCGTGAACCGGGCCATGGGCCGGCCGCGGAACAGCCGGTGGCGCTGCTCGTCGGGCAGGAACGCGTAGTACGACTTGCTGGTCGCCCCCGCGTGCGCCGGATACAGCTCGCCGACCAGAGGGTAGTAGCGCAGCGGCCCCTCCTCGCCCTCGACCGCCGCAACGCACCGCATGTGGAAGCTGTCGGGCAGACAGAACAGGACCGTGTCGCCGGTCGCGGCGCGCAGCTCCTGGAGGACGGGCTCCGCGAGCAGTTCCAGCGAGCCGGAGCGCTCCCAGAGGCGGCCGAGCCGCAGTGCGGCGGGACCGATCCGGTAGCGGCGGGTCGCCGGATCCGACACCAGGAAGCCGCGCCCGGCCAGCGTGGACAGCAGCCGCTGCGCGACCGAGGTGTCCCAGCCGAACTCGGTGGCCACCTCCGTCACGCCCCAGTCGGGCCGGGTGCGCTCGAAGGCCAGCAGCACCAGCAGGGCACGGTCGACGGTCTGCAGCGCCCCGGCCGGGGTCTTCCGGTCGACGGGGATGTCAGGCACGGCAACTCCTCTCCGCATGACGTCCGCATGGGACGTCCGTCCCTCCGCCCATCTCGCCATTCAGACCTGAATTGCGGATAACGGGAAACAGTTGCGAAGAAGGTTAACGGATCCCGAATCTTCTGTCAGCACCGCCTCAGGTGCGGATCAGGAGAAGCTGCCCATGTTGAAGTACGTCCTGGACATCGTGGATCTGCTGGACGATCCCGATGCCGACGGCAAGGGAGTCGCCGCCTACCTCGACTCCGTGGCGGGCCCCGCAGGCTCCGGCGCCCAGGTCACCACCGTCACCGGCGAGCGGGGCGCCACGGACTTCGCCCTCGTGCGCGTGCCGGGCCGCACCGGCCGCAGCCGCGGTGGCACCTCGCGCACCCTCGGCGTGGTCGGACGGCTCGGCGGCGTGGGCGCCCGTCCGGAGATCACCGGCCTGGTCTCCGACGCGGACGGCGCGATCGCCGCGATCGCCACCGCCGCCAAGCTGCTGGACATGCGCCGCCGCGGCGACGTGCTCGACGGCGACGTGATCGTGGCCACCCACATCTGCCCGAACGCCCCGACCGCACCGCACGACCCGGTGCCCTTCATGGACTCGCCGGTCGACATCGCCACCATGAACCGGCACGAGGTCACCGACGCGATGGAGGCGGTGCTCTCCATCGACACCACCAAGGGCAACCGGATCATCAACCACAAGGGCCTGGCCCTGTCGCCCACCGTCAAGGAGGGCTGGGTGCTCAAGGTCAGCGAGCAGCTGGGTGAGCTGCTGGCCGTGGTCACCGGTGAGCCGTTGGTCACGTACCCGGTGACCACTCAGGACATCACCCCGTACGGTAACGGTGTACACCACATCAATTCGATCCTTCAGCCGGCCACGGCGACGTCCGCCCCGGTCGTCGGCCTCGCGGTCACCTCGGCCGCGGCGGTGCCCGGCTGCCAGACGGGCGCTAGCCACGAGAGCGACATCGCGGCCGCCGCCCGGTTCGCCGTCGAGACCGCGAAGGCCTACGGCGGCGGACGCCTGGACTTCCACGACGACGTGGAGTTCGACCGGCTCGTGTCCCGTTACGGCTCGCTGGCACACCTGCAGACCCTCGGCCGCGCACCCAGGGAGTCGTGATCATGGCCGCTCACAAGAACACCGCCACCGCCCCGGACACCGCCGGCCACAGAGCTCTGGGCAGCGACGACTACGCCCTCGCCCGCGTCCCGCGCAGCGAACGGCTCGGTTTCTGGACGATGCTGCTCCAGTGGCTCGCCCAGTCCGGATCGATCTCGCAGTTCACGCTCGGCGCCACCATCGGCGTCGGGATGTCCTTCGGCAACGCGCTCCTCGCCTTCACCCTCGGCGCCGTGATCCTGGAAGTCGTGATCTTCGCGATCGGCCTGGCCGGTATGCGCGAGGGCCTCGCGACCCCGCTGCTCACCCGCTGGGTCGGCTTCGGCCGCAACGGCTCCGCGCTGGTCAGCCTCGTCATCTCCATCAGCCTCGTCGGCTGGTTCGGAGTGCAGAACACGATCTTCGGCAACAGCGTCTCCGCCCTGGTCGGCGGCCCCTCGTGGCTGTGGTGCGTCGTCGCAGGCCTGGCCATCACGGTCCTGGTGGTCTTCGGTTTCCGGTACATGGCGGTCTTCGCGAAGATCGTCACCCCGCTGTTCTTCGCGATGGTCGCCTGGTCCGTCACCGACGCCCTGACCAAGCACTCCATCTCGGACCTCGTCCACTCGCCGGCCCCCGGCCCGGCGGTCCCGCTGTCGGTCGCCGCGACCGCCATCGCGGGCGGCTTCATGACCGGCGCGATCGTCGCGCCCGAGATGACCCGCTACAACAAGAAGGGCGCCCACGTCTTCGTGCAGAGCGCCTCCTCCATGATCCTGTCCGAGTACATCGTCGGCATGACCGGTGTCCTGCTCGGTCATCTGGTGGGCAGCAACCAGGTCTCCCAGATCGTGCTCTCCACCTCCGGCGTCTTCGGTGTGGTGGTCGTCCTGATGTCCACGGCGAAGATCAACGACTGGAACCTGTACGGCTCCTCGCTCGGCGTCGTCAACTTCTTCCAGGTCGTCTTCCGCAAGCGCCTGCGCCGCGGCGCGGTCACCATCGTCCTCGGCCTCGCCGGCACCCTGCTGTCCGCGGTCGGCATCATGACCCACTTCACCGACTTCCTGTCGGTGCTCGGCGTGGCCATCCCGCCGGTCGGCGGCATCATCGTCGCCGAGTACTGGGTGGTGCGCCGCATGCGCGGACCGCTCGACGCCACCCGCGAGACGCAGACCCTGCCCGCCACCTCACCGGTCTGGGTGCCGATGTCCCTGGTCATCTGGGCCGCGGCGTTCTGCGTCGGCAAGTTCTACGACGGCGGCATCCCCGCCCTCAACTCCCTGCTGACCGCCTTCGTCCTGTACAGCGTCCTCGGACTCGCCGGCTGGATCAGGACCTACGGCACCACCACCCTCGACGACGAGCCCGCCGACGGCACCGGGCAGTCCCCGGCCGCCACCGGCACGGCCCCCGTAGGAGCGTCATGAGCACCACCCCCTCACTCGCCGCCGCCTCCGAGGAGGCACAGCGCGAGGCCATCGAACTGTGCGCGGAGCTGATCCGCTTCGACACCTCCAACCCCACCAGCGACGAGCGCGCCTGCGCCGACCGGGTCGTCGAGCTGCTGGCCGAGGCCGGCATCACCTCGGAGCTGGTGGAGAGCGCGCCGGGCCGCGCCAACGTCGTCGCCCGCATCCCCGGCCGCGACCCGGACCGCGGGGCACTGCTCGTCCACGGCCATCTGGACGTCGTACCGGCCGACCCGGACGAGTGGCGGGTGCCGCCCTTCTCCGGCGAGATCCGCGACGGCTACCTGTGGGGCCGGGGCGCCATCGACATGAAGGACACGGTGGCGGTCACGCTGGCCACCGCCCGGCACTTCGCCCGCACCGGCACCCGGCCGTCCCGCGACATCGTTCTGGCCTTCCTCGCCGACGAGGAGGCGGGCGGCAGGTACGGCGCGCACTGGATGGTCGAGCACCGGCCCGAGCTGTTCGCCGGTGTCACCGAGGCGATCGGCGAGGGCGGCGGTTTCAGCTACGCGCTCGACGACACCCGGCGGCTGTACCCGATCGAGAACGCCCAGCGCGGCATGGCCTGGATGGAACTGACGGCCACCGGCCGCGCGGGCCACGGCTCCTCGCCCAACGACGAGAACGCGGTCACCGACCTCGCCGAGTCGCTCTCCCGCATCGGCCGCCACACCTTCCCGGCCCGCCTGATCGAACCGGTGCGCGCGCTGCTCGCGGAGGCCGCCCGGCTCCAGGGCGTCGACATCGCCTTCGACGCCGAGGACCTCGACACGGAAATCGCGAAGCTCGGTCCGATCGCCGACTTCATGCAGGTGGTGCTGCGCAACTCCGCCAACCCCACGATGTTCTCGGCGGGTTACCAGACCAACGTGATCCCGGGCCGGGCCACCGCACGCGTCGACGGCCGCTTCCTGCCCGGCCATGAGCAGGAACTCGTCGACACCATCGACAAGTTGCTCCTGCCGTCGGTCAGCCGGCAGTGGGTCAACCACGACATCGCCATGGAGACCACCTTCGACGGCCCCCTCGTCGACGCGATGTGCGCGGCCGTACGCGCCGAGGACCCCCACGGCCACCCGGTGCCGTACTGCAACCCGGGCGGCACCGACGCGAAGGCCTTCACGAAGCTCGGCATCCGCTGCTTCGGCTTCAAGGGCCTGAAACTGCCCCACGACCTCGACTACGGCCGCCTCTTCCACGGCGTGGACGAACGAGTCCCCCTCGAAGGCCTCCGCTTCGGCGTCCGGGTGATGACCCGCCTGTGGCAGAGCTGCTGACCGACCCGCTCCCACCCCTGCGCCGCTCCGTGCGGCCCGGCGAGCAGACGCTCACCGAGCCGCACGGGGCTTTCGGCGTGGCTGAGGTCAGTCGGTTCCGACGCCGTCGATCAGGCGGTTGAGGAAGCGGCTGAACGTCGCTTCCGGGGTGAGGGGGGCGCCCGGGGGCGGAGAGGGCCGCGGCGAGTTCCGGGTGGTGGCCGTCCGCGGCGACGGCGGCGAGATACCGGGCTTCGGCCGCGGCTCGACCGGGCGCCTGCGAGGCTGAGGCCTGTGCGATCTCGTGGCCGACGTGCCCGACCACGAACGCGGTGAGCTGGGCGAAGACCTCCAGCCTTGCCGCACCGTCCAGCCCGGTGGGCCGCAGGGCGGCAAGCGCGCGCTCCATGAAGGCCGGCGTATGGGGGCCGGGAGTGCGGCGTGTGGACAGGGCGGCGGGCAGTCAGGGATGCCGGAGCATCAGGGCGCGCTGGAGGTGGGCGATGGCCTTGATGTCGGCGCGCCAGTCGCCGGTGGACGCGGCCGTGGCCGGCAGTTCGCCGCTGACGTGGTCGACCATCAGCTCCAGCAGCGTCTCCTTGTCGGGGGCGTAGCTGTAGAGGGACATGACGCCGGCTCCGACCCGCGCGGCGACCCGGCGCATGGTGACCGCGTCGAGCCCTTCCGCGTCCGCCCTTCCGCGTCCGCCCGGCCGACGGCTGCCGCCGTGACGGCTGGGCGGAGGTCCTCGCAGGTCAGCGTACCCATGAGCGCCACCGCCCACCGCTTTGCCGCCGGTCACCGCATACGCTGGCAGATCAGCGCGGGCGCTCATCCGCGCCATGCCCGCAATCCGGGTACCGGCGAGTCCCCCGTGGACGCCACCACCTTCACACCGGTGCGCGTCACGCTGCACGCTGACTCGGCACTGACGCTCGCCCACGGTTCCGGGCCGGCTTGACCCTTCACCCCCCGGCGGCCCGGCGGTGCTGCCGGACGACCTGCGGCACACTACGACGCGGGCCCCGCCGGGAGTTCGCTCCCGGCGGGGCCCGCGTGCTCAACGCGCCTCCGCAGCCACCGGTTTGGGGATGAGGAACGACGTCACGACGGCGACGGCCATGATGACCGCACCCGTGATCATGGCGGTCGTGTAGTCGCCGGTCGACGACGGATCCGCGGGGGCCGCCGCGGTCTTCACCGCGTACAGCACCGCGAAGCTCAGACCGGCGCCGAGGTTGAACGCGCCCGCGTTCAGACCGGGCAGGAACCCGGGGTTCTCACGCGGGGACAGCACGATGCCGAGCCCGTTGAGCACGATGTTCCCGATCCCGGCGTAGGTGATCCCCACCAGGATGGACGCCGTCAGCAGCATGGCCCGTGAATGGCCGTGCAGCGTGAGGATCATCAGGACCACGGTCGCCGCGGCTCCGACGAGCCCGATGCGCAGGATCCGGCCGTACCCGAAGGTGGCGGCCAGCCGGCCGGCGATCGGGCCCATGGCCAGTCCGGCCAGGGCGTACGGCGTGAGGGTCCACCACGCGGACTGCTGCGCGGACATGCCGAGTCCCGCCTGCGCGTCCTCGGCGAACGCCGGGATCAGCCCGTTCATGACGGCGAACACACCCGTCATGGTGAGCACCGTCGTGAGCAGGAGCGCCCACGTGGAGCGCTGCCGCAGATGGTGCGTGGCGACCAGCGGATGCCCGCTGCGGTTCTCGGTGCGCCAGAACAGCGCGAAGGCCACCGCTGAGACGACCACGAGCAGGGCGATCAGCGGCCAGTCGGCCGCGGCGAGCTTGCCGGCCTCGTTCAGCGCGATGAGCAGCGAGCCCACCGAGACCACGAGCAGCACGACGCCCGGCCAGTCCATGCGCTCGGTGGCCGGCGCCTTGGACTCGCGGCTCATCAGCGCGACCATGGCCGTGGCGACCGCCGCGACGACGGCCATCGCCCAGAAGACCGACTGGAACCCGTGGTGGTCGGCGAGGTAGCCGCCCGCGAGGGAGTCGACACCCGCGACTCCGCCGTTGAAGGCGGTGATCACACCGAGCAGGGTGCCGTAGCGCTTGGGCTCGGGCACCTCCTCCCGCAGCATGATCAGGCACAGCGGGACGACCGGGCCGCACACGCCCTGGATGATGCGCCCGGCGAACAGGACCGGGACGTTGTGCGCGAACGCGGCGACGACACATCCGACGGCCATCAGGGCCAGCATGCCGGTGAGGACCTTGCGGCGGCCGACGACATCGCCAAGTCGCGGCAGGAACAGCGAGAACAGGGCCGCGGACGTGAAGAACGCGGTCTGGGTGAGCCCGATCTCGGCCGAGGTGGCGTGGAGGGCGCCCTCCATGCTCTTCAGCGCCGGGCTGATCATGCTGGCGTTGAGCTGGAAGGCCACGCACGCGGCGAGCAGCGCGGTCAGCAGCACACCGATCCGGACGGGGGAGCCCTGCGCGGAGCCGGGTGGTCTTTCGGTGGTGGAAACACTGGGAACGGTCATGCCTGGACGTCGCCGATCCGCTCGAGTGCGTCCACGACCAGGTTCCAGAACCGCTCGTGGTCGAGCTTCACCGCGACCTGCGTGTGGCAGTCGTCCGGGGCGGGCGCCCGGAAGTCGGCCACGGTCATGCCGAGGGTCAGGGAGCCGGTGAGCTCGATGTCCACGGGGGCCTTGCGCACCGTCATGACATCGGGGTCGATGACGTAGGCGACGGCGCAGGGGTCGTGCACGGGCGGGAACTCGAAGCCCTGGGCCTGCTCGTACATCGCGCCGAAGAAGTCCAGCAGCTCCAGGACGAACTTGGCGGGCGCGGTGCCGACCGCGGCGATCTTCTCGGTGACGGCGGGCGTCGCGAGCGCCTGGTGCGTGAGGTCGAGACCGACCATGGTGACCGGCCAGCTCTCGTTGAAGACGATGTGCGCGGCCTCGGGGTCGATCTTGATGTTGAACTCGGCGACCGCGCTCCAGTTGCCCTCGTGGTAGCCGCCGCCCATCAGGACGACCTCACGGACACGGGAGGCGATGCGCGGCTCCTTGCGGACCGCCATCGCGATGTTGGTCAGTCCGGCGGTCGGCACGATGGTGATCTCGCCCGGCTCGTGCGACATGACCGTGTCGATGATCAGGTCGACCGCGTGGCGGCGGTCCAGCTCCAGGGTCGGCTCGGGCAGCACGGGTCCGTCGAGTCCGGACTCGCCGTGGATGTCCGGCGCCGTCTCGATGGCGCGCACCAGAGGCCGGGGGCAGCCGGCGGCGAAGGGCACTCCGGTGATCCCGGCGATGCGGGCCACGGACAGCGCGTTGCGGGTCACCTTCTCCAGCGTCTGGTTCCCGACCACGGTCGTGACGGCCACGAGCTCGATCTCGGGATTGCCGTGCGCCAGAAGCATGGCGATGGCGTCGTCGTGTCCCGGGTCGCAGTCGAGGATGATCTTTCTGGCCAACGGAGAGCCCCTTTGCTCACTTACCTGGGTGAAACCGATCTCCGGGGACGCCCAGGGGCGGCCACGTCCGGAGGGCGCCGAGTGGTCCGGCGCCTGGGGAGACGTTAGGGAAAACGTTCTCCCGAACATTCGCCCATTCCTCATCAATATGTCAATGGAAGTTACATCTTTCTCCCGCCCTCCCCTGCTCCACAGCAGTCCGGGGCGCAGGAGGCTGGTGATAACGTTCTCCGGCATCGGTGCTGGTCGGCGCCGGAAGACCGTGTGCCGACCAGGAAACCGAGCCGACAGAAGGGGGCGGAGTGCGGTGACCGAGGTGACATTGCGTGATGTGGCTCGCGCGTCCGGCTGCTCCGTCGCCACCGTGTCCCGTGTGCTGGCCGGCACCCGCCCGGTGGGAGCGGAGACGGCACGCCGAGTGCGGGCAGCGGCCGAGAGCCTGGGCTACCGCCCCAACCAGGTCGCCCGCGCCCTGCGCAGCCGCTCCACCGGCACCATCGGCCTGGTGCTGCCCCAGATCACCAACCCCTTCTTCCCCTCCCTCGTCCGTGAGGTCGAGCACGCCCTGCACGCCGGGGGCCGCGCCCTGCTGCTCGCCGACTGCGACGACGACCCACGGACCGAGGCGGCCAGGATCAGCACCCTGCTGGACCGGCAGGTCGACGCGCTGCTGGTCATCCCCGTCGACGAGACCCACAGCCGCGCGGCGGTCGAGCTCGCGGCGGCCCGCGTCCCGTTGGTCCTCCTCGACCGCTCCTGCGGCCCAGGCGTCGCCGACTCGGTGGCCGTCGACAACGCCGCCGGCATGGCCCTCGTCCTGGACCACCTGACCCGCACCGGGCGCCGCCGCTTCTGCTTCCTCGGCGCCGCCGGCACCGCCTCGACGGCAGTCGAACGGCGCATGGCCTACGAGGCGGGCGTCGCCGCCCTGGACCCGCTCGCCTCCGAACGCACCGAACTCGGCGACTTCTCCGTGGAATGGGGGCGGGCCGCGGTCGACCGGATCTGGCCGGCCCGCCCGGACGCCGTCGTCTGCGCCAACGACCTCATCGCGGTCGGAGCGCTGCAACGCCTCGGACAGCTCGGCGTCGACGTCCCCGGCGAGGTCGCCGTCACCGGCTTCGACGACATCCCCATGGCGAGCCTCGCCGAACCCAACCTGACCACGGTCCGCCAGCCGGCCGCCCAGGTGGCGGCCGAGGCGCTCCGGCTCCTGGCCCAGAGGCTCGACGGCGGGGGAGCCGAGGCGTACCGGTCCGTCCGCCTCTCACCCCAACTCGTCGTCCGCGCCTCCAGTGGTCCGCGCGCCGCCGCGCCCACGACCATCCCCGGCAGCAGAACCTCAGAGGAACACCAGTGATCGCAGTCGTCGGAAGCCTCAACCTCGATCTCGTCGCACCCGTTCCCCGGCATCCGGTGCCGGGGGAGACCGTGCTCGGCGGGGACATCGTCGAGCACCCCGGCGGCAAGGGGGCCAACCAGGCGGTCGCCGCGGCCCGGCTCGGCGGGCAGGTCGCCCTGATCGGCCGGGTCGGCGAGGACGACGCCGCCGATGTGATGGCCGCCGCGGCGCACGCCGAGGGCGTGGACACCGCGCACCTGACCCGCACTCCCGGAGTGCCCACCGGGCGTGCGCTGATCGCCGTCAACCCGTCGGGTGAGAACTCCATCATCGTCAGCCCCGGCGCCAACTCCCGCCTGACCGCGGCCGATTGCCGGGCCGCCGCCGACGTGCTGGGTCGGGCCGAGGTCACGGTCCTCCAGCAGGAGGTCCCCGACGAGGCCAACCACGCGGCGGCCGAGCTGGCCGGCGGCATCGTCGTGTACAACCCGGCCCCCGCCGTCGAGGGCGCCGTCCCGCCCCGCCACGTCGACGTGCTGGTCCCCAACCGCACCGAACTGGCCGCCCTCACCGGCACCCCGGTACCGGACACGGTCGACGAGGTCGCCGCGGCCGCGGGCAAACTGCGCGGAGCGGGCGCGGTCATCGTCACCCTCGGCGGTGACGGCGTACTGCTCCTGGAAGGCACCGCGCGGCTGCACGTCCCGGCCTTCACGGTCAGCCCGGTCGACACCACGGCGGCCGGCGACTGCTTCTGCGGCGCGCTCGCCGTCGCCCTCGCCGAGGGACGCACCCTGGAACAGGCCGCCCGTTGGGCCTGCGCCGCCGCGGCACTCAGCACCACCCGCCCCGGCGCCCAGCCCTCACTGCCACACCGCGACGAGGTGGAGGCGTTCCTCAAGAGCTGAAAACCCTCGCCGATCGAGGACTTGTGGTTGGGAAACGCCCGACCTCAACGCGACGGTCAGGGGTCCGGTGCGGGACATCGGCACCGCTCCGCGCCCGCTGGGCTTTGGCAGTTCCGGCGGCGTCTGGCGACTGACCACCCCGGACGGCGTCGCGGAGTCCGGAAAGAGGGGCCGCACGTCTTGGCCCCCCGCGAGAAGTCGTCCTGCCTCAACACGGCCGTGGTGCCGAACGCGTGGCGGTGGGAGAAGGCGGACCCGACGCCCCCGGCAAGGCGAGATAGCGCGACGGCATCCGACTCCTCGAAAGACGGATCGAGTCCTTTTGTCCTGGCCACACTGGCCGGGGTTTTTCACCGACCGGCCGCCAGGGACCTGGTTCAGATCCATGCTCTTGCTACTCCGCCGGACGCGGTTGCCCGGGAAGGTGCACGCCGAGTCGGCGCGGCGAACGGGACGCGGTGAAACAGGGCGAAGCCGGGCGCACAGGAGTATTTGTGATGATATCAAATGCTTCATGTCTACCTGTCGTCGAGTCCTGTCCTGCTCGTCTAATTATGCGGAGACAAGGCGATTTCGCTCCTCGCACGTGCCCGTCGGTCCTTCGCTGCACTGCTCGTTCCTCGGCTTCGACGGCGTGGCACGTCTTCCCGAAGCCCCTCCCGGGGGCTCATTACCGGTAGGTGCATGATGGACGAACCAGCAAACCCGACCGTAGAACCGCCAGTCCTGGCTGCTGTATCACCGGCTGCCGTCGTCTCCCGGGCCGTGCAAACGGTTCCGGTGGGAATCAAGCCACTGGGATTGGGGATGGGCCCCCTCGGGCTACATGCGTATGTGACCAACAGCGGATCCGGCACCACCACCGTGGTGGATATCGGACAACTCGTCGTCAGTACTGCCCTGGCCCCTTACAACGCCCCCGCCGGGGTGGGGGTCAGCCCGGACAGCAGCCTCATCTATGTGGCGGAAAACGGCGCGAACGCTCTCAGCACCGCAGAGCAGCAGACACTGACCGTCCTCTCCAAGATCGAGGTGGGAAGCGCTCCTTTCGGGATCGCCGTGAGCCCGGCCGGGATCCGCGTATACGTCGCCGACCAGGGATCGGACAGTCTCACCGTGGTAGACACGTCCAACAACTCCATCCTCACGACCATTCCGGTCGGCGCCGGCCCCACCGGGGTCGCGGTCTCCCCCACCGGGGGACAGGTGTACGTGACGAACCACGACGACAACACCCTCAGCGTGATCGACACAGCCACCTTCATCGTGGTGGCAACCATCCCCGGCCTTTCCGCGCCCGTCGGTGTAGCAGCCAGCACGGACACCCTCCACCTCTATGTTGCCAACAGCGGCGCGAACACCCTCAGCGTCATCGACACCGCCAGCCAGACGATCACCGCCACCATCCCCGTGGGCACCACTCCCTGGGGCGTGGCGATCACCCCGGACAGCAGTGAGGTGTACGTGAGCAACAATGGCTCCGACACCGTCAGCATCATCGACGCCACCACTGACACGGTCACCGACACCATTGCCGTCGGCCGCAAGCCCGCCGGAATCGCCGTCACCCCCAACGGGCTGGCCGTCTTCGTGGCCAACTCCGGATCCAACAGCGTCAGCGTCATCCAGGCCCTGTACAAAATGGCTCCCACCCTGGGCCCCCAGTCCGGCGGCACCAAGGTGACGATCACCGGCACCAACCTGTCCGGGGTCACCGCGGTGCAATTCGGCACGAGCTCCGCCGCCGTCATCGCCAACACGCCCAACAAGGTCGTCGCGTCGTCTCCACCCGGCTCCGGCATCGCTCAGGTCACCGTCACCACCTCAGGCGGCACCAGCAACCCCAAGCCCTTCCAGTACTACCCCAGCGGTAACGCCTCCTCCCTCAGCCCCGCCGCCGGTCCGACAGCAGGCAGGAACATCGTCACCATCAACGGCGCCCTCTTGGCCACCGCCACCCAAGTACTGTTCGGCACCCTGCTGGCCGTTCCCCAAGTCGTCTCCGACCAGCAGCTGACCGTCGACGTGCCACCCGCCGCCTCCCCAGGCACCGTCCCCGTCTCCGTCACCACCGCCGGCGGCCTGACCACCGGAAGGCTCAGCTACACCTATGTCGACCCACCACAGTTCGGCGGCCTGAGCGCCACCAGCGGCCCGTTAGTCGGCGGGACCGTCGTCGACCTCACCGGCAAGAACCTGACGACCGCCGCCGCCGTCTCCTTCAACGGCGTCTTCGCCCAGTTCAGCATCGGGTCCGATACAGTCCTGGCCGCCATCGTTCCCCCTGGCTCCGCCCCCGGCCCCGTCGACGTCACCGTTACCACGGCGGGCGGCTCCGCCACCCTTCCCGGCGCCTACACCTACACCTGATCATCAACTGCACAACGCACTCCCGTACCAGGGCCGCGTGGGGCACAGAAGTGGATGTCGAAACCAGTGGCGGCCGCGAGCCGCTTTTCGGTGGCCGGCTCCAGGTATCGGTCCCCGGTCGTGGTCGTCCGCGATTCAGGCAGTGCGGTTGGCCGACGACAGCGACCGGGACGTTCATCGACGTGACCTTTGTGGAGGGGCGGGCTTCGGCAGTCTCCGGCCGGGAGCATCCGGCATGAGGAGGACGCACCGGGGGTGTCGCTCCCCTGTGCGGTTCGTGTCACCCCGGCGGCCCCGTATCTCATCGAGGACTTCGGGTAGGCCCCTTCTGTGGGCCAGGGCGGTGCCGGCACTCGCCCCCGTAGCGGAATGAGTACGAACTCGGCGAAATCGTCATCCGCCCGTCGGGCGTCGATCCGGATTCCAGGGCCCTTTCGGTAAAGGACGACTCTGGAACGGGAGATATGACCCAGACGGATCGCAGGGCATCGGCCGGTACAGCCACGCGACCGCGGAACGAGGGGGCGGTCACCGACGAAGTGCTGGTGCCGCAGGCACCCCCTGCGGCACCAGTGATCGTCGCCGGGAGCGGCACCGGCGAAGACCGGCTCGCCGCACTGGACGGGCTGCGCTTCCTGGCGGCGCTGTCGGTGGTGCTCTTCCACTTCGTCGGCCAGACACCGGCGGCGATGCAGATCATCTGGGGGCGCCCGTACCAGAGCGTCTTCCCCGTGCTGCACGGCTACTTCGCCTTCGGGCGGCTCGGTGTCGACCTGTTCTTCCTGATCAGCGGCTTCGTCATCTGCATGAGCGCGTGGGGGCGCACCCCGCGTGACTTCTTCATCTCCCGCGTCACCCGCCTGTACCCGATGTACTGGATCGCCATCGTGGTGTCGGCGTGCGTCATCTACTTCGCCGACACCCCCTTCGGGCACCCCCACCCGCGCGTCCTGCTCGCGAACCTCACCATGCTCCAGACCCCGCTCGGTGTGTCCAACCTGGACCCCGTCTACTGGACCCTGTGGCCGGAGCTGTGCTTCTACCTCACCTTCGCCGTCGTGGTGTGGAAGGGCCTCAGCTACCAGCGCGTCGTGATCTTCTGCGGGCTGTGGACGGTAGCCGCCGTACTCGCGCCCGCCGCCCACATCCCGCTGCTCACGCTCGTGGTGAACCCGACCTCTGCCCCGTACTTCATCGCGGGCATGGCCTTCTACCTCATGCACCGGTACCGGCCCACACCTCTGCTGTGGGGCATCGTCGCCATGTCCTGGCTGCTGGCCCTGCACTTCCTGCTGGCACCCACCGGCGGCCGCAACAACTGGGAGACCTGGGCGCCCTGGCGCGGCTGGCTCGTCCTGGCGGTCACGCTGTTCTTCCTGATGGTCGGCGCGATCGCACTCGGCCGGACCCGCCGGCTCCGCTGGCGCGGGCTGACCGTCATGGGCACGATGACCTTTCCGCTCTACCTGCTGCACGACACGCTCGGCATGACCGTCGCGCACCACTTCGGCGACCGGTCCGATCCGCTCCTCCTGGTCGGGGTCACGGTCGTCGCCCTGGTCGTGCTGGCCCATCTCGTGCACCGGTTCGTGGAGCGCCCGATGGTGCGGGCCATGCGGCGTTGGCTGAAGAGTGCCGCGTTCGGTCCGCAGACCCCGGCACGGCGTCGTTGAGTGCCGTTCACTCCTTGTCGCGGCCCCGCGCCTCCGACGGCACGACGGTGTGCGCGAGTTGCGCCCCCACGGGCATCCGCCCGGATCCGGCGGGTACGGCGGGAGCGGCACCGTCGGTCTGCCGGAGTTCGGCGAGCAGTTCGTTCTGGCCGGCCAGGAGTTCGGTGAGGATACGGCGGGCCGCGCGCAGCAGTTCGGCGACATCGCCGCCGGCGAGGGCGTAGCGGACCGTCGATCCTTCCCGGATGGACACGACGATGCCGGAGCGTCGCAGCACGGCCAGTTGCTGCGAGAGGCTGGACGGCTCGATCTCGATGTCGGCGAGGAGATCGCGCACGGGCACGGGACCGTGCTGGAGCAGCTCCAGGACCCGGATGCGCACGGGGTGCCCGAGCATGCGGAAGAACTCCGCCTTGGCCTGGTAGAGGGGGACTTGCATGAGTGCGTGCTCCCTGCCGCATCGGGGATGGTCCAAGACGCGGTGGCGCCCCGCGGGACGCCACACGGAATGTGCTGTGCAGAGCAGATCCTTCTCGCCCCGGGCCGCGTGCAACCACGAATTGGAATCATGCTGATGTGGTGACTTGAAGAAGTTTTCACATCATGGGCGCACGTCGGCCCGGGGCACGCGAAGAGCTAGATCTCGAGCTGTTCCTCGACGCGCTTGAGCTGGTGGCGGGCCATCGCCAGATTCGAACGGGTCTTGTCCAGCACCAGGTAGAGGAACAGGCCGTTGCCGTTGCGTCCGGTGACCAGGCGGATCAGGTGGTACTGGTCGCCGAGCGTGATCAGCACGTCCTGGATCTCACTGTTCAGGCCCAACTGCTCCATGGTGCGCACCTTGGCGCGGATCACATCCGTGTTCCCCGCCGCGGCGATGGTGAGATCCAGGTCCTTGCCCCCGCCCAGGGTTCCCAGGGCCATTCCGCTGGTGTAGTCGACGACCGCCGCGCCCAGCGCCCCCTCGACGGCGGTCATCATTTCCTTCAGCGACACTTCCACACTCGCCACGGTGTCTCCCCTTGATCGTCGGCTGAGTCCGGGACGGCGCCGGCCGCCCGGTGAGCGCACCGTAGGCGCGCGTCCGGGGCGTTCGAGGGGAGGTCTTCAACACTGACATCCATTGATCGGGGAGTGTCGAATACGAACACGTTGACGACCACAACTGACCTTTCGCTTCTCTGTACCCACGCGTTTCGGGGAATCAGGGGATACGCAGGGCGAGGATGGCGATGTCGTCGTGCTGGTCGTCGCTCAACCGGGTGAGCAGTTCGTCGCGGAAGACCGTCAGCGGTTCACGGGCCAGCGCGGCCGCGTGCTGGCGCAGCCGGGTGAGGCCGCGGCCGATGTCCTCGCCGGGGCGTTCGATGAGGCCGTCGGTGTAGAAGAGCAGGGTGCCGCCGGAAGGCAGGGCGACCACGGCGGTCTCGCGCCGGAGCGCGGGGTCGACTCCCAGGACGGGGGCGTGCCCCTCCTCCAGCAGGAGAGTGCGGCCGTCGGGCTGGGCGAGCAGCGGCGGAAGGTGGCCGGCGTTGCTCATGAGCAGCCGCCACGGTCCGTCGGGCGGCGTCTCGACGCGGGCGATGACGGCTGTGACGAGTTCGATGGTGGTCAGGCCCTGCATGACCCGGTCCAGACGGTTCATCACCCCGGCCGGATCGTCCCCGCTGTCGTAGGCGAGTGCGCGCAGCATGTTGCGCAACTGACCCATGCGGACGGCGGCCGCCAGGTCGTGGCCGACCACGTCCCCGATCGCGAGGACCACCGAGCCGTCGGGGAGCGGGAAGGCGTCGTACCAGTCGCCGCCGACCTCGGCCCGCTCGCGGGCGGCCACGTAACGGGCGGCGAGCTGGAGGTGCCCGAGCCCGGTCAGATCGGGCAGAAGGGAGAGCTGGAGCTGCTCCGCGGTGTGCTGTTGCAGCGCGTACAGACGCGCGTTGTCCAGGGCGAGGCCCGCGCGGTGCCCCAGGTCGGCGGCGAGCGCCCGCTCCTGCTCGTCGAAGGGCACGGCCGGGGCACGGCGTACGAAGGTGAGCGCTCCGAGAGCCTCCCGGCGTACGCTCATGGGCACGATCAACGCGGTCTCGGCGCCCAGCGTCCGGTAAAGGGCCCACTGGGCGGAGCGCAGGGAGTCGTCCGGGTCGGGCATGTCGAAGTCGGTGACCACCGTGGGACCCGCGCCGCGCAGCACCTTCGCCAGGGCGGCGGCCGAGTCGTCCGGCCCGGGCAGGAACCCGCCGGGCAGTACCCGCAACACCCGCTCCGCGTCCCGGTCCATGACGGTGAGACGGCGCAGCCCGTTCCCCTCGACCAGGTCGACGACACAGGCGTCGGCCAGATGCGGAACCACCACCCGGGCCACGCGGCGCAGCGCCTCCTCCGCGTCGAGCCCCGACGCCAGCGCGCGGCTCGCCTCGGCGAGCAGCCGCAGCCGGGCCGCGGCGACCTCCGGCGTGGATCCCGCCCTCGGCTCCGCCGGCTGTGAATTCCGCTTCATCGTGTTCCTTCCTTACGCACCCGTTGTCACACTCTGTCATCCTTCGCCGGGGTACTGTGCCGTTCGGTGCGGTGAAGGCTCGCGCTCCGTTCGTCGCCCGTGTACGGTGCGGGGTCGAAAGTTTCGCACTACTGTACGAAACGGCCGGAACTTTCATTGCGTGGAGCCGCAGCAGCCGGGCAGATCGACGGCTTTCCACCTACCCGCCCTGCTTTGGCGGCCCTGTGGTGCGCCGATGGCAGTGTTGGAATGGCCAAACCGAGGGGTCCACCTCCCGGGTGTTGTCATGCTCAGGGCCCGATTCCTACCCTTGGGAGCGCTCCCAATAGCACTGTGCTGCGCTCATGAACCACGCAACATTCGAACCCCGGCACACCCCACAGTCGATCGCGCATCGTCCTCCGGAGGTCTCCATGCGCTTCCATCGGTCTCGATATCGGCCCAGAGTGTGGGCGGCCGCGGTCCTGGTCGCCACCGCGAGCCTCATCACTCCCTCGCTCACCGCACAGGCCGGCGCCGCCGAAGGAGCCGTCGTCGCCGCGCAGGTGCCGGCCGGCGGCGAGGACGACGGTGCGGACTGCGCGGTGCCCAACCCGGGCTCGTCGGCTGCCAGTTCCATGCTGCCGGACCCCTTCAAGAAGCTGAACGGCACGCGGATCTCGGCCAAGGGCGACTGGCGGTGCCGTCGGGCGGAGATCAGCCAGTTGGCGCAGAGGTCCGTCTATGGCCAGAAGCCCGCGAAACCCGCCGGCGTCACGGGCACGGTGTCGGCGAGCAGTGTCACCGTGAACGTGACGGACCAGGGCAAGAGCGTGAGCTTCTCGGCGAGCGTGAGCCTTCCGAGCGGTTCGGGGCCTTTCCCGGCCGTCATCGTGTTCGGCGGGCTCGGCGCGGACACGGCCACCATCAAGGCCTCCGGCGTCGCCGTCATCAACTACGACCCCTACTCGGTGGGCAAGGAGGGCACCGCGCGGAACACCAAGCAGGGTGCCTTCTACAGCGTGTACGGCTCGTCCAGCAGCACGGGCCTGCTGATGGCCTGGTCCTGGGGCGTGAGCCGCATCATCGATGTCATCGAGCAGTCGGGCGGCAACATCCTCAAGGCGAGCGCGACCGGCGTGACGGGATGCTCGCGGTTCGGCAAGGGCGCCATCGTGGCCGGCGCGTTCGACCAGCGCGTCGCCCTGACCATGCCGATCGAGTCGGGAAGCGGCGGTGTGCCCATCCTCCGCGGTATTCCGGGGGAGAGCGGTTCCCAGCCGCTGAGCAGCGCCTACTCGGAACAGCCGTGGCTGGGCGACGCGTTCAGCTCCTACACGGGCAACCCGAACTCCCTGCCGGTGGACACCCACGAGATCCTGGGCATGGTCGCGCCGCGCGGACTGTTCGTCATGGAGAACCCGTACGTCGACTGGCTGGCCGCCAGGTCCGGAAGCGTGGCGGCGCTGGGCGGGGCCGAGATCTACAAGGCGCTCGGTGCCGGCAGCAACATCACCTACTGGTCGGACGTGCAGGACGGGACCCACTGTGCCGTCAGGTCCGAGTGGAAGACACCGCTGCAGCAGAACCTCCAGAAGTTCCTGCTGGGCACGGGCAACGGCTCAGGCGTGTTCAGGATCGCTCCCAGCAAGTCCGGCAACCTGTCCTCGTGGCGTGACTGGCAGACGCCGCCCCTGACCGACGGCGGAGGCGGCAACGGAGGCGACCCGGGCGGCGGCACGGGGGGAGACCCGGGCGGCGGCGGCACGAACGGTACTTGCACCGCCGCCTACCGCAACGTCAACAGCTGGCCCGGCGGTTTCCAGGGCGAGGTGACGGTCCGCAACAACGGCACCAGCACGCTCAACGGCTGGACCGTCGGCCTGAACCTGGCCTCCGGTCAGTCCATCAGCAGCCTCTGGGACGGTGTCAACACCGGGACCAGCGGATCCGTCACGGTGCGCAACAGCCCGTACAACGGCACCCTCGCGGCCAATGGCACCGCCACCTTCGGGTTCACCGCCACCGGCAACTCCACCCCCGCACCGGGAAACCTCACCTGCAAGAGCCCCTGACCACCAGCCGGAGCGCTTGGCATCCCCCGCGCATCGGCTCCACGCATTCGGAACCCACGTGTACCACCGGGTCAGCCGGTACCTGGACGGCACCGGCTGACCCGATCCAAGTTCCTCTACCGGGGGTGCCCATCGCGGCAAGCCGGCGCGCACGCACGTCCCCCGAAGAGAAGCCGTACACGGATCGACTGCCACATCCCCCGGAGAGGACGGGCAGCCCACCGGTTGGATATTCACATCCAAGCCTTCGGATCGGCGCACCGGCAAGGGGTTTCCGGTTGCGTCACTCCATCAGGGGGGCGCGTTCAACGCGCTCGCCTTTCCCCGTACCACCTAATGGGATTGCCGAGGTGCGCGCCCCGGCATCGTCTTGACCTGTGAGACAAGGCAGTTGGCCACGAGGGCGCGGCGCGGGCCGGCAGTGCCCGGCCCGGGTGGCCCCGCATGCCCGCGCGAGGCCCCCGAGCGGGAACGCGACCGGGCCTCGGGCGAGCGCTGAATTACTCCATACGGGTGATGGCGGTGAAGGGCCTCTTGTCACCCGAGCGGAGGTGTGGGTCACTGAGAGTGTGACACCGGCGGGCTGCCCATCCCCGTGCCAGAAGGACGTTGAGACAGGCAGCTGTTGCCGGTTTTCTCCATGCCCAGGGAAGACGGCGCAGGCTGCTGGTCGCCTGGCCATGTGCGCCCGGCGACAGTCCGTTCGTTCCCTCCGGGTCCAGCAGCATTCCTGAGCCGTGTTCTTCCACGCCTGAAGCAGCCCGAACGGGCTGACGGCGCTCGTGTGCCTGCGGCGGTCCGCCTTCTCGGCGGCGACGCGGACGGTGACTGGCCATCCCGCTGGTTCCTGGCATGTCCCCAGCAGAGACGAAGGAGTGTCCCCATGCCCATCTCTCCGAACCAAGGTTCCACCGGCGGAGGCACGCTGGTGACCATCACCGGTACCAACCTCTCCAACACCAGCGCGGTGACGTTCGGCACCAAGCCCGCCACGAGCGTCACCAACGTCTCAGCGACCCAGGTCACCGCGGTCTCCCCCTCGGGGGCAGGCACGGTCGGGGTCACCGTGACAACCCCGGGCGGGACGAGCAACCCGGTGCCGTTCTTCTACGTCGGCGCCCCGTTCAAGTCCGCTCTGAGCACCAGCTCCGGGCCGCTGGCGGGTGGCAACACCATCACCATCAACGGCACCGGCCTGTCGACGGCGACCAGCGTGTCCTTCGGCACGAACACCGCCACCCCGACGGTGAACTCCGACAGTTCCATCAGCGTCGTCGTGCCCGCGGGCACCGCGGCCGGACCGGTTGGGGTGACCGTGACGACAGCGGGCGGCAGCAACAACGGCCTCTCCTACACCTACATCGACGACCCGACGATCGTGACCGTCAACCCGTCCTCGGGCCCGACCTCCGGTGGAACGGCGGTGACCATCACGGGCACCAACCTCGACAGCACCAGCTCGGTCACCTTCGGCGGCACCGCCGCGCCGTTCTCCGTCCTCAGCGCCACCACCTTGTCGGCGGTCACCCCGCCCGGCACGGCGGGCGCCGTCGACGTGGTGGTCACCAACCCTGCCGGGACCGCCACCGCCGCCGGCGGATTCACCTACGTCGCCGGCCCCGGCATCTGATCCAGCGGCCTCGTCCGGGACCACACCACACACCCGTCCGAGCGCAGACCCCCTCCGCTCGGGCGGGCGTGTCGACGCACTGGCCGTCGTCGCCCGAACCGGTGTGGCACAGACCCACCGCAGTACTGCGCGAAGGAGTACAGCCATGGCTGCCCCCACCGTCTCCTCGATCAGTCCCAGCCAGGGGCCGTCCTCCGGCGGGAACACCGTCACCGTGACGGGTACCGACTTCACCGGTGTGATAGCCGTGCAGTTCGGCGGCAGAGCCGCCATCTCGTTCACCGCCCTCAGCGGCACACAGCTCACCGCGGTCCCTCCTTCCGGCGCCGGTACGGTGAACGTGATCGTCACTACCAGCCAGGGCACCAGCACCCCGACTGTCACGTACACCTACGTATCCGCCCCCACCGTATCGGGCGTGACGCCCAGTCAGGGGCCGGTCTCCGGGGGCACCACGGTGACGCTGACGGGCACCAACCTGTCGGGGGCGACGGCCGTGCTCTTCGACGGGATCGCGGCGACGTCGTTCACCGTTCTGTCCGCCACGAGGATCGTCGCGGTGACTCCCGCTCACGCGGCCGGTGCCGCGGCGGTCACGGTGACCACCCCCGGCGGCACCAGCAACCCCGACACCCCCAGCGCGTACTTCTACTACGCCCCAGTGCCGTCGCTGACCGACATCGAACCCCCAGCCGGGCCCTCGGTCGGCGGCGCTGCGGCGACCCTGACGGGCAGCGGACTTCTCAACGCGACGGCGGTGCGCTTCGACACGGCGGCGGCTTCGTTCACCGTCGTCTCCGCCACTCAGATCACCGTGGTGACTCCTGCTCACGCGGCCGGTGCCGCGGCGGTCACGGTGACCACCCCCGGCGGCACCAGCAACCCTCTCAGCTACGTCTACCTCGACCCGCCCATCCTCATCTCCGTGACCCCCGGCCAGGGGCCGACGTACGCGGGAGCCGTCGTCACGCTGACCGGCAGCAACCTCACCACCACGACCGGCGTGGAGTTCGGCGGCGTCCCGGCGTCGTTCACCGTGCTCTCTCCGACCAGCGTCACGGCTGTCGCGCCCGCCGGTGCCGCCGGAGCGGTCACCGTCACGGTGACCACTCCCGCGGGCGTCAGCAACGGGCTCACCTACACCCGGACCGCGGGCCCCGCGATCTGACCCATGAGGTCGGCCCGACTCCGGCGCCATCCGACTGCACGTCAATTCGTCGTGACGTGCGGCTGGTTGAAAAAGCTTACTGTCCCATCGGATTTTGTTCGTGTCATAGCAGTGTTATGGCTTGAATATGCGCTTTTCTCTTCATGTCTCCCTTCATCGCAGGCGAAGAGTGAAAGGCGTGGTGTTTTGATGCGAAGGCGAAGGCTTACCTTTCTGTCGTTGGCCCTGGGAGCGGTGAGTCTCGGCCTGGCATGTGAGCTGCAAGGGCCTTTGGGGGCAGCTGCTTTGGGGCTGTCGGACACGGCGCGCTCAGGGCTCGCTGCCACACACGTGGAACGGAACGCGTTCGGGGCAGCGATTCCCGGGACAGTCACTGCCAGGACGAGCTTGAGCATCCGGGCCCAACCCACGACCAAGTCCGCAGAGCTGGGGAGCTATTCCAGCGGCGCACGGATCAGCGTCCGGTGCCAGGCGGTGGGCGAGAGCGTCGACGGCGACTCGAACTGGTACCGGCTCGCTAATCGCTCGGGCTGGGTGGCCGCCCGCTACGTCAAGGTCTCGGGCCCCGTTCCGCCCTGCGGCGAGCCCGGACCCCAGGGCCCGCAGGGCCCGCAGGGCGCGACGGGTGCCACGGGCGCGACCGGCCCTGCCGGGCCGCAGGGTGTGGGTGGTCCTGCCGGTCCTCAGGGCAATACGGGAGCGACCGGGGCTCAGGGTGCGAGCGGTCCGCAGGGTGTCAACGGCGCTGCCGGTCCGCAGGGTGTGGGTGGTCCTGCCGGTCCTCAGGGTGACACGGGCGCGACCGGTCCTCAGGGCAATACGGGTGCGACGGGTGCCACGGGCGCGACCGGCCCTGCCGGGCCGCAGGGCGTCGGTGGTCCTGCCGGTCCTCAGGGCAATGCGGGAGCGACCGGGGCTCAGGGTGCGAGCGGTCCGCAGGGCGTGACCGGTGCCGCTGGTCCCCAGGGTGACACGGGTGCGACGGGTGCCACGGGCGCGACCGGCCCTGCCGGGCCGCAGGGCGTCGGTGGTCCTGCCGGTCCTCAGGGCAACACGGGTGCCACTGGCGCTCAGGGTGCGACGGGTCCGCAGGGTGACATCGGGGTGCCCGGTCCGCAGGGCGCTACGGGTACTACGGGTGCGACCGGCCCTCAGGGCAACACGGGTGCGACCGGTCCTCAGGGCAACACGGGTGCCACCGGCGCTCAGGGTGCGACGGGTCCGCAGGGTGAGACCGGGGCGGCCGGCCCGCAGGGCGACACGGGCGGGACCGGCCCGCAGGGCACCACCGGAGCCACCGGCCCGCAGGGCACCACCGGAGCCACCGGCCCGCAGGGTGCCACCGGCCCGCAGGGCGCGTCGGCCGGCGCCAACGTCACTCAGGTCGTCGGAGGCGACGCGACGCTGGCGCCTGGCCAGACGCTGGCCTTGGTCGTCGTGTGTCCGGCCGGTCAGAAGGCGGTCAGCGGGGGCTGGGTCGGGGGCGACGAGGTCATCCCCGTGAACAGCTACCAGAGCACGAGCACGAACCCCGGCGACAGCTGGACCGTGAACTTCCACAACACCTCCGCCACCCAGAGCTACGACGTCACCCCCCTTGCCTACTGCTCGCCGTGACGGCCTGCTCCGCGGCTGAGAAGTGAGCGGAGGCGCGGGCCCCGGTCGGCCCAGCCAGGGCCCGACCGGGGCCGCCGCACGAGCGCTTCCGGGACCCGGTCGAGCCGTCGGGTTCACCGTCAGGCGGCCCCACGGCGGACGGCGCGCGAGGATGGAAGGGTGGATGGAAGAACGGACACATCCACACCGGATCACAGGAGAGGAGGAGCGGGGATGGTTACGGCAGCTGAGACCGTGCTCGAGCCCACCGAGCGTGTCCGGGCCCAGAAGAAGATGTCGGACGCTGGACTGACCACGCTCGAGCCTGCGGCACGCGTACGGGCCCAGAAGGGGCATTACACGACCCAGAGCAGGCGAGCGTTCACCAGCCGCGCGCAAGCCCAGCATGACGGGGCCGGGGAGGCCCATCCTGACGGAGGTCTCCACCTGGGCACCCGCGTGTTCCGCGCCCCGGTTCCGATCCCGCACCTCAGTCTGGAGAACGTGCCCACCCGGGACCTGGTCTTCTACGGCGGCCTGGGAGCCCTCGCCGTCGCGGGGGCCCTGGAATGGCCGGTCGCCCTGGCCGTCGGGGGAGCCGCCTGGCTCGTGCGCGGCAGGCGGAAGGAAGGGCGCTGACGTCGTGGAGTCAGAAGGGAGCGGTGCCCGGCAGCGTGAGGCTGCCGGGCGTCAAGGGCTCGTGAGGACGACGAGCTGCTGGGTTGCCCTGGTCATGGCGACATAGCGGTCGATCGCCCCTGCGACGCCCTCGCCGAACCCATCCGGGTCGACGAGGACGACCAGGTCGAATTCGAGCCCCTTCGAAAGCTCCGGGGTGAGTGACCGGACACGGGACGTGCTCCGGAACGTGGGATCGCCGATGACGCAGGCGATCCCGTCGGCATGTGCGGCCAGCCAGGTGTCGACGATCGTGCGCAGCTCCGAGGTGGATCCGCGCACGACGGGGAGGCCGCCGCTGCGGACCGAGGTCGGCACGTTGGCGTCCGGGAGCACGGCCCGGACGACCGGCTCGGCCTCCGCCATGATCTCCTGCGGCGTACGGTAGTTGATGCTCAGTGACGCCAGGTCGATCCGGTCGAGCCCGATCCGTGCGAGCCGTTCCCGCCACGACTCCGTGAACCCGCGCCTGGCCTGGGCCCGGTCCCCGACGATGGTGAAGCTCCGCGACGGGCACCGCAGCAGCAGCATCTGCCACTCCGCGTCGGTCAGCTCCTGGGCCTCGTCGACGACGATGTGCGCGAACGGGCCGGCGAGCCGGTCCGGGTCGGCGTGGGTCAGTTCGGACTCGTCGACCAGGCTGACCTCGGCGTCCGCACCGCGCAGCATCGTCACCAGGCCCTCACCGTCGTCACCGTCGGCCCCGGAGTCGGCCGCGGCGGCGATCAGGTTGTCGACGACCTGCGCCATGCGCTCCCGCTGGGCGGCGAGAACGGCCGCGTGCCGGGCCTTGCGCCGCGACGTCTCCGCGTCACCGAGCCGCTGCCGCGCCGCGTCCAGCAGGGGCAGGTCGGACACCGTCCAGGCCCGGGCGTCCGGGCGCTGGAGCTTCTCGACCTCGTCGCGGCCGAGCCAGGGGGCGCACATGCGCAGATAGGCGGGCACGGACCACAGGTCTCCGACGAGGTCGGCCGCTTCGAGCAGCGGCCAGGCGCGGTTGAGGGCGGTCAGCAGGTCCCGGTTGCGGGTCAGGGACGTGCGGAGCCGGTCGGCCGGGACGTCGCCCTCGTGCCCGTCCGCTTCGTGCTTGTCCACCAGGATCGTGACCAGCTCCTCCCGGACCTGGTCGCGCGCCTCGTTGTGCGGGGTACCGGGTTCGACCGCCTCGAACGCCACCGCCCAGTCCTCGGCGCTCAGCCGGACGTCGGACCAGGGGGTCGTGACCGTCATCCCCTCCGCGGGTGGCTCCTCGTAGAACCTGACGGCCTTCTCGATCGCCTTCACCATGTCCGCGGACGACTTCAGGAGGGCCACGTCCGGGTCGCTCTCGACCGGCGCCGCGGCCCCCTCGGCGACGAGGTCGCGCAGGGTGCAGGTCTGCACGCCCTCCTCGCCGAGGCTGGGGAGGACGTCGGCGACGTAGCCGAGGTACGGCTGGTGCGGACCGACGAACAGCAGGCCGCCGCGGCGGTGGCCGAGGCGGGGGTCGGAGTACAGAAGGTAGGCGGCGCGGTGCAGGGCGACGACGGTCTTCCCCGTACCCGGACCGCCGTCTACGACGAGAGCGCCGCGGGATCCCGCGCGGATGATGGCGTCCTGGTCGGCCTGGATGGTGCCGAGCACGTCACGCATCCGCGACGACCGGCTGCCGCCCAGGCTGGCGATGAACGCGGACTGGTCGTCGAGCGCCGCGTGCCCGGCGATGTCGTCAGCGGTGAACACCTCGTCCCAGTAGTCGGCGATCCGGCCGCGGGTCCAGCGGTACCTGCGGCGGCTCGTCAGCCCCATCGGATGGGCGTGGGTGGCTCCGAAGAACGGCTCGGCCGCGGGGGAGCGCCAGTCGAGCAGCAGCCGGCGCCCCGTGCTGTCCGTGAGGCCGAGCCGCCCGACGTACACGGGCTCGTGGTGGTCCGTGCCGACCATGCGGCCGAGGCACAGGTCCAGACCGAAGCGGCGCAGGGTGCGCAGCCGTGCGGTCAGCCGGTGGATCTCCAGATCCCGGTCCAGCGCCTGCCGGCCCGTGCCGCCGGGTGCCCTGCGCTCGGCGGCGAGGCGTTCGGACACCTCGGCGATCGACTGTTCGAGGCACTCCGCGATGGCCGCGAAGTGCTGCTCGTCGCCGGCGATCAGCGCCGGGTCGGCCTTGGGGGAGAGACGGTCGGGCAGGTCGAAAGCGCTGGTGGTGAGGGGGTTCATGATCTCTCGGGTTCCGATCTGGGTCGCTTGCGACCGTTGCGTGCGGCACAGGGATCGACGCGCCCGCGTGGCTCAGCGGGCACCGGCGGACTCTTGGTTTCCGGCTTCGGCCGGTGATTGTGCGGCACGACGGGGGCCTTGCCGCAAGCCCCCCAGTGCGCTATACGTTGAGAGTGGAAAGGAGCGGGTGACCTCCTTTTCCTTTCTTTTTGCCGTCCTCCGCCGAAGAGTGAGGCCGCCGGACAGGCGCCTCACGAAGCGGCCGCGCGCCGCGCGATGTGCCCGGCACCCTGCGCGAGCAGATGGAGCTCGGTGCCGCGATCGGCGCGCTGACGGCCGATCGCGCGCGGCAAGCCGTGTGACAGGTTGTTTCGGGGTCTGGCGCAAGTCCGTGTAGCGGTCACTGACTGTGATGTCAGCAGCATGTGATGAGATGGCCAGACCTTGTTCGCCAGCCTTGCTGGGAGATCGCCTGAATGCCCGCTGCATACCCTTCCCTGGCGCGAGCCCTGGCCGAGGCCCTCGTCGATGTCCTGTGGTTCATCGACGGCTGTGAAGACGAGCAAATGGATCCGGACGACGCCGTCAAGGTCATGGAGGGCGTCGCCCACGTTGTGGGCAAGCTGTCCGACGAGCAGCAGGGCGAGTTCCTCAGTCTGCTCGAAGTCATGGCCCGCGAGGAGACCGATCCGTCTCGGCGGGCGTTCCTGAAGGGCTTTCCAGACGGCTTCGGACTCGTGGACGCGGTCTGACCGGGATCATTAGGAGGTGAGCAGGACCCGCTTGCGCAGAAGGCCGAAGCCGGCGCGGCCGAACATCTGTCGTTTGAGCATTTTGATTTGGTTGACGGTCCCTTCGGCCGGGCCGGAGTTCCAGTCGGTGGTCAGCCTGGCGGTCACCGCCTCGAAGTCGTTGTTCAGTCCAGCGGCGAAACTGCTGATGCCGGGCAGGTTGGTGTCCGTGGCCTCGGTGATCCAGTCGGGCAGGCCGGGCAGCGGTCAAGCACGATCTTGCGGTGCGGTTTTTCCTCTTCGGTCAGGGTGGCAGGGCGCCGGGTGAGCCGGCCAGTCACCTGCCGTACCGACGGCGGTGGCGGGGCGGGCGTGAAGCCTTCCCTCTGCGGCAGGTCGCGCCGGATCCAGTCACGGATCGTGGAGTAGTGGCTGCGGAAGCCGGAAGCCCTGCGGTGATCTCCCGGTGGAGATCGAGGATGGTCACGTTCCCTTCCGCTTCGGCCCAGCTCCCGGCCAGGTAGGGCTTGAACGGGTCGAGTTTGCCGGGGAGTTGCCGCTTGCGGCCCTTGACTATGTCCTGGCAGCGGGCGGCGCGGGCGTACCGCTGGACAGTGTGCCGACCCCAGCCCAGATGGCGGGTGATGTGGCGGATGCCCATGCCTTGCGCAAGGAGTTCGTGGACGAGGGACCGCGACGCCGGGGACCGACAGCAGCTCCCGTAACCGGGACAGCACCTCGTTCACGGCCACCGAATGTCGGTCGTGCCACCCGCGCGAGGAGCAATTTCAAGGCGACTTCCGCACCGCCCGAAGGTAGATCAACAACTACAAGGCGTGACCGTCTCACGGAAATTGTGCCAGACCCTGGTTGTTGCTCCACTTCGACACTGGAAGTGGCTCCATGGGGTGTGACGGGGGCCGAGTGAGGGGCGTCAACTTGGCTCTGGCCAGTTGTTCTGGCTCCACCCCGTTCGGGTGGGTTGTCTGGCGGTGGTGGGGGCTCGACGGACCGCAGGACCTCGACCCGTGTCCGATCCGGGACTGTCGGATTCTCGGATCCGACGTGGACGACGGATGCGGGCATTGGCTCGGGCGGCGGAGAACGTCCGAGCTGAGCAAAGTGGTGGCCGACAACTCGCGCAGGGCTGTCGGCCGCAGCGCGTCTGGCAGTGTCCAACCAGTCACGGCGTATCGGCAGCCGTCTCTCCTCCGACTCAGCCGCGACGGTCAGAGGTGCGCAGTACGGTCCTGCTATGGCAGCCAGAATCGATCTGACCCTTGATTGCGCAGACGCGAAGCTCCTCGCCGAGTTTTGGAAGACGGCCTTGGGGTACGTGGACGAGCCGCCGCCCGCTCCTTTCAGAACCCGCGAGGAGTGGCTCGCGCAGTTCGACCTTCCGGAGGACGATTCCGCGGACGACGGCGCGTGGCTTTGCGACCCTGACGGCGTCGGCCCCCGGCTCTGCATCCTCAAGGTTCCCGAGCCGAAGACCGCGAAGAACCGGCTTCATATCGACGTCCGGGTGCCGGGACACGGCAGCCCCGGTGAGAAGTGGGCGCGGATGAGGGCGGAGTCCGAGCGGCTGGTTGAAGCGGGCGGGGTCGTCCTGGAGGAGTTTGAGGGTCACCATATGGTGATGGCCGACCCGGAGGGCAATGAGTTCTGCATCGGCGCCGCCTCGGCTTGACGTTGATCGGGTGCGGGATCACCCCGCTGCTGACCGGCGCGATCCGCTCATCGCCCAATAGCCGACTCGGAGCGGCTGGGCCAACCGGAAGCTGTCGGTGCCGGTCTCGATGATGTGCGCGCTGTACATGACGTCGTGCTCGCCGACCCGGAGGGCAATGAGTTCTGCATCCTCTGCTCCGAATCCGAACGAGCCGCACTGCCCTCTATGTCCTCGTAGTCCCAGCGATAGGTGATCGGGTGTCACAGCAGGGGCCAACTGATGAGGTTGCGGGGGACGATGGCCACGGCGGCGGTAGTGGCTGAGCCGGGCTCGGTGCTGGTGTCGGCGGCGCCAGCGAGACCAGTGCAGGGTGTGGCTGGTCTCGTGATCACCGGTCGCACCAACTGCGGCTGCAGTACCGACTGATACCTGCCTCCGGATTCGGCGGCTGAGCAGGCGGCGGTCGTGCAGCGGAGGCTTGGGCACCTCGACAGGACCATGACCGTGCCTTGCCGGCCGAAGAGGACCGCGGTCACAAAGCCCTGAAACCTACCGGCAGGTGACCGGCCTGAGGCCGTCCAACGGCTCGTTGACCAATCAACGATGGCCTCCGGCGTCGCCGGTCAGCCGCCGATCCCCTCGATGACCAGTTGGAGAAGCCTTTCGGGCCTTTCCTCGTCGCCGCTCTCACTCGCCGTGGCCAGGGCGCCCACCAGAGCGAGCAGATCGGGGATCCGCAGGTCTCCACGCACGCCTCCGGTCCGAACGGCCGCTTCCAGGAGGGTGCCGCCGGCCTCGGTCACCGCTGCCTGGCACACGGCGACCAGGGTGTCGTCCTCCTGTGTGCCGGTGTTCGGCGCGGAGCCCAGTCCGCGGTGAGCGCTGACGTGGTCGATGTAGGCCCGGATCCAGGTGATCAGTGCCTCGCGAGGGTTCGGCTCGGCGCACAGCCGCTCGGCCAGTTCGCACAACGTCTCGACCTCGCCGACGCACACCACCTCCAGGAGGTCGCGCCGGGTCGGGAAGTGCCGAGAGAGCGTCGCGTTGCCGACGCCGGCCCCCCCCCGCGCGATCAGATCCAGGGGGGCGTCGGGGCCTTCAGTGACGAAGACCTCCTCCGCGGCGGCGACCAGTGCCTCGTAATTCCGCCGGGCGTCGGCGCGCGCCGGCGGGCGGGCGAGTTGCCTCGGAGCGATCACGGAAAGTCCTCGCTTCCCTGATCCGCGGCGACGCGTTCAACCGCGAGGACGGGATCGACTTGGACGTGGTGAGGCTTCCGGGTGGCTCTTACCGCGTCCTGGGCAGGCGCGGTTCGGTGGGCCCGAACCTCGTCGGGCCCACCGTTTGATCACGGCGGTGGCGTCCGACCGCCGTTCTCCCCGTCGCCCTGGGTATCGGGGAGCGCCGGCGGTCCGGTGTCCGGCGCGGCTCTCGCCACCATCTCGGCAAGTCGCCTGCTGGCCTCCTGGATCTTTTCCTGGGCCTGGTTCTGCGCGGTGATGGCCGCGGAGAGCAGCAGCGCGGTCAGCGCGGCGGCGCCGTTGTAGGCCTGCAGCGAAATCATGTCGGTGAGCAGGGTGTGACCGGCGAACGGGCCTGCCTTGCGGGTGGCGGCGAGGATGGCGAAGGTGGATACGGCCAGCGCGCAGGGCGTGGCTCCGGCGCGCTGGAAGCGGAAGGCCGCCCAGGTCAGCAACGGGAAGCCGAGGAAGAGCAGCGGTGCGGGGAAGGTCTGGAGCAGACCGATACCGATGGTGGCCGCGACCAGCAGCGATCCCTCCGCCCATCTGGCTGGTGGTGCGTCCTTCGGCCAGTGCGCCGAACGGAGGGCGAGCAGCAGCGGTGTGACCAGCAGGACGCCCGTGGCGTCGCCGGTCCACCAGACCCACCATGTCAGCCAGAACCCGCCAGGGGGCAGCGCGTGAGCGAGGCTCAGGGCGCTGCTGCCCACGGTCGCGCTGATGAGCATGCCGGCGAACGCGCCGAGGAAGACGAGCGCGAGCGCGTCCTGGAAGCGGTTCATCAGAGTGCGGAACCCGGTGGCGCGAAGGAGGGCGTAGGAGCAGAGGGGCGCGAGTGTGTTGCCTGCCGTGATCGTGAGCACGGCGGGAATCGGCGGTCCCAGTGTGATGTCGATCAGGAGGGAGCCGAGCACGATCCCGGGCCAGACCCGCGGGCCCATCAGGAGCAGTGCGGCCAGGGAGATCCCGGTCGGCGGCCACAACGGCGTGACCTGCCCGCGCATGAAATGTTGGAGAAGTCCCAGCTTGCCTGAGGCGTAGTACAGCGCGGCGACGGCGATGATCTGCAGGGCCCTCATGCCACCGCTCCGGAGCTTGTCGCGGCTCGCAACGGTCATCGGGAGGTCTTCCCTCCGGCCCTGCTCCGTCGTCCACCGTTCGCCGGCTCTTCCGGGCCCACGACGCCGCCGCTCATCTGTATGACCTTTCGCAATGTGTTCTGCCGGGATTGCTTCGGGTGACCACTACGGGAGCGACGTGTGACGTGAAGGATCTGCCTCTTAGCAAGGATGGGCCTGTGCGGCCTCAGCGGGGGTGCGCAGGGCGAGGATGGCCATGTCGTCGTGCGCGTCGCTTGGGTGGTGGTCGGCGAGGGCCTGCACGAAGTCCTGCAGGGGCAGGGCCGCGTGTGCGGTGGCGAGTCCGGCCAGGTCGTCCAAGCTCTCCTCGAGGGGGTGGGCGGGGTGTTCGATGAGGCCGTCGGTGAAGAAGACCACGGTGGTGCCCGGGGGCAGGGGATGGGTGTGGTCGGGGCGGGGCTGCCCCACGTCGACGTTCAGTGGTAGTCCGGGCTCCGTGAACAGGTATTCCGTCCGGCCGCCCGGGGCGATCAGCAACGGGGGGACGTGGCCCGCGGAACTCCAGTGCAGCCTCCAGGCAGCCCCCGAGGGTTCGATGCGCGCCAGGCTGGTGGTGGTGACGGGGCTGTCGGTGATGGCTTCGAGGGTGCGATCGAGCTGGGCGAGGACAGCGCTGGGTGGAGTGAGCAGGGTGAACAGCAAAGCGCGCAGCATGTTGCGGGTGGAGGCCATGGCGGCGGCGGCGTGCAGATCGTGACCGACCACGTCGCCGATGACGACCGCCACCGCGCCGTCCGGAAGCAGGATGGCGTCGTACCAGTCGCCGCCCACATGGTGGGGTTTGGCGGCGGGCCGGTAGATGGCGGCGGCGTCGAAGGGCCGCATGTCGGGCAGCGTCGGCAGCAGACACCGCTGGAACTGTTCGGATCCGGTACGAACCTGTTCGAAGAGCCGGACGTTGTCGATCGCGATACCGGCGGCACTGGCGAGGGCGACGACGATGGTCTCGTCGTGGGCATCGAAGGGCCGTCCGTCGCGCCGCTCGGACAGGAAGAGGTCGCCGTAGATCTCGCCGCGGACGCTGACGGCGACGCCCAGCAGGGTCCGCATGGGCGGGTGGCCGGCCGGCAGGCCGACCGAGGACGGATGGGAGGAGATGTCGTCCACCCGCAAGGGCTCGGGGTGGCGGATCAGGTGCCCGAGCACGCCCAGACCGCGAGGAAACCCCGCATCGGCCAAGGCCGACCGCTCCTGCTCGGTCACGCCGACGGCGATGAACTGCTCCAGGAACTCGCCGGACTCGTCAAGAACTCCCAGTGCCCCGTAGCGGGCGCCGACCAGTTCCATGGCGGTGGTCACGATGCGGTGCAGTACCGCGGGCAGCTCCACCTCCCGGGTGATGGCCACCACCGCCTGCAGCAGGCCCTGAACCCGTTGTTTGGCGGCGGCCAGAGCGCGCAGCTGATCATCGATCCGGCCCAGCTCGGCATCCAGACCCGCAAGCAGGTCGGGGATGGGCGGCCGCTCCACCCCTTGCCTCTTCTTGCCCACCACCATCACGATCGCCTGCAGCGCGGGTACCCGCTCTCGGCGGCCTTCAACCGGCAGGAGCCAGTGGCGGGCCGGATCAGCGTGCCCTCCGCCTCACCCGGCGGCGAGGTCCTCGCCGGCACCACCCGCCCGGCCGTGGCCTCGGCGGTCCTGGTGGGGGTCATACGCTCGTGCCCTTCGTTGTCGCATGCCTTGTCACCGGTTTCAGCAGCTGCTGGTACGCGCTGATGTCCGCGGGCGCGGTCCGCACGTCCAGCGGCAGCCGCCGCGCAAGCGGGGAGATCACCTTCGCGCCGGGCGCGCCCTCGTCACGGTGGGCGTCGTCCGCCTGTCCGCCGCCTCCACCATCAAAGTCTGCCTCGCCGCTGTCGTCCGCCGCCTCCCGGTGCTCCATGGCCTTGCGGGCATCGACGGCCATCAGGCCGGTGGTGACGGAGCCCACCCTCGGCCCTGCCTGAGGGCGACATCCGCAGCGCGCCCAGCGCACACTCGTTCACCGGCTCCGACACGCGCCCCCACGGCGGAGGCTTCTTCCGCTTCAGCGGCACCGGATGCCCGAGTGCCGTGGCCGCCGTGTTCCGCGACACTCCGTACTTCCGCGCCGACGCCCGCCCCGGAATCCTCGGAGTCCGTCGCTTGTCCCAGAGGATCCGCTCATGCAGCCACTCACGCGATCTGTGCACCCACAGTCTCCTGACACGACCGTGATCAACCCGCACACAGTGGCGCGGCCAGACGGCCCAACCCGCCTATTACGCTGAAAGCGGCATGTCACACACCGTCATACAGGCCGGCCGCCGGCCTCGTTGCCGCGACAGCGGCTCCCGGGTGGCGAGAGCGCGCAAGCGGACGGGGCGTGGACCGAACTTCCTCGGCCCACGCCCCGCCTCATCGCCTCGGAACGGTGTTGCTCAGCAGTACAGGTTGTTACCGGGGCTCACGCCGAGGATGGACGCGAAGCGCTGGTAGGCGTCGACGCGGCTCTGCACCTGGGCGGGGTTCCTGCCGTCGCACTCCAGGGAGCCGTTGATCGAGCGGATGGTCTGCCCGAATCCGGCACCGTTGACCATGGCGGCGTGCGGAGTCATGGAGCCGGGACCCGACTGGGTGTTCCAGTACCACAGGCCGGTCTTCCAGGCCACGGAGGCGTCGTTCTGCACCAGCCAGGGGTTGTTGAGCAGGTCGATGCCGAGCGCGTCACCGGCTGCCTTGTAGTTGAAGTTCCAGCTGAGCTGGATGGGCCCGCGGCCGTAGTAGGCCGCCTGTCCGGCGGGGCAGCCGTACGACCGGCTCCAGTCGCAGTAGTGCGGGTAGTTGGCGGTGTTCTGCTCGACGACGTGGACCAGGCCGCCCGTCTCGTGATTGACGTTCGCCAGGAACGCGGCCGCCTCCTGCTTCTTGGTCGTGTCGCTGCCCGTACCGGCGAAGCCGGGGTAGGCACTGAGCGCGGCTTTCAGACCGCTGTAGGTGTAGAAGGAGTTCCGGTTCGGGAACATCTGGTTGAACTGGGCCTCGGAGACGACGAACCCGGACGGGTTGCCGCTGCCGCCGCTCGACGGGGCGCTCCACTTCTGGTTGCCGCCCCCGGTGCAGGTCCAGATCTGCAGACGGGTGCCGTTGGCGCTGTTGTTGTCCCGCACGTCGAGGCACTTGTTCGCGGCCGGGTTGACGATGTCGCGGGCGGCGGTGACGACCCACTGCTGGTTCGCTCCGCCGGAGCAGTCCCACAGCTGGACGGCGGCGCCGTCGGCCGTGCTGCGGTCGACGACGTCGAGGCACTTGCCGAGCGCCCGCAGGGTTCCGTCACCGGGGTTGGACCAGTTCTGGGCGTTCGTGCCGTTGCAGTCGTAGAGCTGGACGGCCGTGCCGTTGGCGTTGCTCGCGGCGGCGACGTCGACGCACTTGCCGGCGAGGCCGCTGATCTGCCCCTCCGCCGCCCAGGCGGGGGAGACGGCGAACAGGGCGGAGAGGGCGAGAGCGAGCACCGCGCTGACCGTGAGCCTGGCCAGGGGTGCGCGTCTGCGGAGGCTCAAACCGGGGTGGGGGGTGGGCATGGGGGGTGTGCTCCTGAGGAAGAGTTGGTTGAGTGACGACGTGGCCACCCGGCTCCGGTGGGGCGGGGGAGCGGTCGCGGAGGTGGGCGTACGGGTACGGTCCGGCGGGGACCGCCGGTGCGACACGGGCACTCGACCCGGCACGGTGGGGGCCTGACGGCCTGGAATCTAAAGGTCTAAACCAATACGGTCAAGAGCTGTACATGACATCTGGCCGATAATTGAGCCACCGGCGACCGCGGTCACCGCACTGCGCCCCGCGCCCCACGCCTTACATGGCGTCAGCCTGGGCGGCGCACCGGGCGCGCTTACCTGACAGGTCATCGCCCTTCGCGCAGCCGCCTGCCAAGATCGCCCGTGCAGCAGAGCCCGACCGGACGGAAGGACGACATGACCGCCTACGCCATAGCTCACTTGCAGGAGGCCGCTCCGCATCCGGAGATCGCCGAGTACATCGAGCGCATCAGCGGCACCTTCGAGCCGTACGGTGGCCGTTTCCTCGTGCATGCCACGCGGCACGAGGTGAAGGAGGGGAGCTGGCCCGGGGGTGTCGTGGTGATCGGCTTCCCCGGGATCGCCGAGGCGCGGGCCTGGTGGGACTCACCCGCGTACCAGGAGATCGCACCCCTGCGCTCGCGGCACATCGACGGCGACATCATCCTGGTGCCGGGTGTGCCCGACGGCTACGACCCGGCCGGCACCGCGAAGGCGATGCGGGAGGCGTTGCCCGCCGAATAGGGCGTGGCCTGCGCTCGGGCAAGGGCGCGCCTTGACAGTCCGGCCCCGCCACCCGCAGGATCACCCCGTGAACCTGTCAGACAGCCAGACAGGTGGTCCGGGGCCGCGGCGCGTCAGCGCCATGGAAGCGGTGCTCGGCCACCTTCGCGGTGCCATCGAGCACGGCGAATACGCCATCGGCGACAAGCTCCCCTCGGAAGCCGAGCTGTGCCGCACCCTGGAGATCAGCCGGCCCGTGCTGCGGGAGGCCCTGAGGGCCCTGCAGACGATGGGGCTCACGGTCTCCAGGACCGGCAAGGGCACCTTCGTCGTCGCCAACGCCGTCGAGGAGCCCACCTTCGGCGACTACGGGGCCGGCGACCTGCTGGAGGTGCGCCGCCACGTCGAGATCCCGGTCGCCGGATACGCGGCGGAGCGCCGTACGGCCGAGAACCTCGATCACCTGGTCCATCTCCTGGAACGGATGGAGCAGGAGACGGACACCACCGCGTGGGTCGCGATGGACACCGTCTTCCACCTGGCAGTGGCCGAAGCCGCCCAGAACCCCGTGTTCCGCCGGGTGATCGAGGAGATCCGGGACGCGCTGGCCCGCCAGTCCGCCTTCCTCAACGAGCTCGGCGGCCGGCGCGAGCAGTCCAACCGCGAGCACCGCGCGATCGTCGAGGCTCTGATCGACGGTTCCGGACACGACGCGGCGCAGGCCATGACCCACCATCTCGACCGCGTCGAGAAGACACTCACCGACATCATGCGCCCGAACCGCACGGACGCCCGCACGGAAGGCGGTTCCAAGGCGTGAACCAGGCAGTCATGTACGGAAGTCCGGCCGTGGCCGGGGCCCCCGTGGTCCGGGAGCCCCGCCACGTGCCCGTCGCTCATCTCGTCCGTGGCGGGGTCGTCGAGGGCATCCACTACGGCTCGGTCGTCGTGCTCGGCGCCGACGGAGCCGTGGAGCTGCGACTCGGCGACATCGAGGCCGCCTTCTACCCGCGTTCGGCGCTCAAGCCGATGCAGGCGGTGGCGATGCTCCGGGCCGGGCTGCCGCTCGACGGGGAACTGCTGTCGCTGACCGCCGCCAGCCACTCCGGGGAGGAACGGCACCTCGCCGGCACCCGGCGCATCCTGGAGCTGGCCGGAGTCACCGAGGACGTCCTGCGCAACGTCCCCGACCTGCCGTACGACCCGGTCGTCCGCGACGCCTGGGTGCGCGAGGGGCGCCGGCCGTCCCGGCTCGCGCAGAACTGCTCCGGAAAGCACGCGGCCATGCTCCACACCTGCCAGCTCAACGGCTGGCCGCTGGAGGACTACCTCGATCCGGGCCACCCCTTGCAGCGGGCCGTCGCCGAAACCGTCGAGGACCTCACCGGCCAGGCGATCGCCCGGGTGACCGTCGACGGCTGCGGCGCGCCCCTGTTCGCCGTCTCGCTGCACGGGCTCGCGCGCGCCGCGGCCCGGATCACCACCGCACCGGCCGGCACCCCCGAGGCGCGGGTCGCGGACGCCATGCGTGAGCACGCCGAGATGGCCTCCGGCTCCCGGCGGGACGTCGCGGCGCTCATGCGCGCCGTGCCCGGGCTGCTCGCCAAGGACGGCTTCGAGGGCGTCCAGGTCGCCGCGCTGCCGGACGGCCGGGCCGTCGCCGTGAAGATCGCCGACGGAGCGAACCGGGCGCGCGTCCCGGTCGCCGCCGCGGCCCTCGCACGGGCCGGGATCGACCCGGCCGCGCTCACCGGGTTCGCCGGCGAGCCCCTGCTCGGCGGCGGCCGACCGGTCGGCAGCGTCCGGCCCGTCCGCGCCCTCGACCCCGCCCCGGTCCCCGGGTCCCGCCCGGGCGGGGGCCACCCCCACGCCCAGACGCACGCCTGACCGGACCGCTCACCTCCGAAAGAGGACCCGCACAGCCATGACCGCCGCAGCCCACCGCAGCGAGCACGACCTGCTCGGCCACCGCGACGTACCCGCCGAGGCGTACTGGGGCATCCACTCCCTGCGCGCCAAGGAGAACTTCCCCGTCACCGGGACGCCGATCTCCGCCTACCCGCACCTGATCGACGCCCTCGCCGCCGTCAAGGAGGCCGCCGCCCTGGCCAACGAGGAACTCGGCCTGCTGGAGCCGCGCAAGGCCGCAGCCATCGTCGAGGCCTGCCGCGAGATCCGCGACGGCAAACTGCACGACGAGTTCGTCGTCGACGTCATCCAGGGAGGCGCCGGCACCTCCACCAACATGAACGCCAACGAGGTCGTCGCCAACCGCGCGCTGGAACTGCTCGGCCACGCCAAGGGCGAGTACCAGCACCTCCACCCCAACGAGGACGTCAACCTCGGCCAGTCCACCAACGACGTCTACCCGACCGCCGTCAAGATCGCGACGGTGTTCGCGGTACGCGGCCTGCTCAAGGCCATGGCCGTGCTCCAGGACGCCTTCGCCGGCAAGGCCCTCGAGTTCCGCGATGTGCTCAAGATGGGCCGCACCCAGCTCCAGGACGCCGTGCCGATGACGCTGGGGCAGGAGTTCTCCACGTTCGCGGTCATGCTCGACGAGGACCGCCTGCGGCTCGCGGAGGCCGTCGAACTGATCCACGAGATCAACCTCGGCGCCACGGCGATCGGTACCGGTCTCAACGCCCCCGCCGGATACGCCGAGTCGGCCCGCCGCCACCTCGCCGGGATCACCGGCCTGCCGCTGGTGACGGCCGCCAACCTGGTGGAGGCCACCCAGGACTGCGGTGCCTTCGTGCAGATGTCCGGCGTGCTCAAGCGGATCGCCGTCAAGCTCTCCAAGAGCTGCAACGACCTGCGCCTGCTGTCCTCCGGTCCGCGCGCGGGCCTCAACGAGATCAACCTGCCGCCGGTGCAGGCCGGTTCGAGCATCATGCCCGGCAAGGTCAACCCGGTCATCCCCGAGGTCGTCAACCAGGTCGCCTTCGAGGTGATCGGCAACGACGTGACCATCACCATGGCCGCCGAGGCCGGTCAGCTCCAGCTGAACGCGTTCGAGCCGATCATCCTGCACTCCCTGTCGGAGAGCATCACCCACCTGGAGCGCGCCTGCCTGACCCTCGCCGAGCGGTGCGTGTCCGGCATCACGGCCAACACCGAGCAGTTGCGGTCCGCGGTGGAGAACTCCATCGGTCTGGTCACCGCCCTCAATCCGCACATCGGGTACGAGGCGGCCACCGGCATCGCCAAGGAGGCCCTGGCCACCGGCCGCGGCGTCGCCGAACTCGTCCTGGAGAAGGGCCTGCTGCCGGCCGAGCGCCTTGAGGCTCTGCTGCGGCCCGAGGTGCTCGCGGGCAGCGGCTCACCGGAGCTCTGAGCCACCACCCGCCCGGCGACCGGGCCGAGACATCCACCAGGCCGGGACATCCACGTCACCGGGACACTAACGTCATGCCGGGCACGCCACGGGCACCAGCGACGCGGCGGGGAGTTCCGCCCACCGCGTCGCTCATGCAGCGGTCATGCGCACGCCGCTCCGCCGAGGGGCCTGCGTCGCCCACCGGCCACCCGGCGTTGCCACGCTTCCCGAGTGTTGGCCATGGCTTTCCCCGTCGATCTCCGCCGCTGCCAGGCCCTCGGCCTGGCCGGTACCGCCTTCCTCGCGCTGGGCGGTCAGACCGCCGGGGCCCTGCCGGTCGCGGATCTGGTCTCTCCCGAGTCCGGGCGCGCCGCGCTCGGACTCGTGGGCGTGTACTTCGGGGTCGTCCTGCTGATCGCCGCGTGGGCGCTGCTCGGCAGGGTGATCCGCGGCCCCGAGCCGCCAACGCCCCGCGCCCTGCTGCTCGCCCTGGCCGTATGGGCGGCACCGCTGCTGCTGGCGCCGCCGCTGTTCAGCCGGGACGTGTACAGCTATCTCGCGCAGGGCGCCATGGTCGACGCCCAGCTCGACGTGTACACGCACGGGCCCGCACAACTCGGCGGGCCGCTGGCGGCCGAGGTCGCGCCGGTGTGGCGGGACACCGCGGCCCCGTACGGTCCGGTCTTCCTCGCCGTCGCCTCCGCCCTGTCCGGCCTGACCCGCGGGGAACTGCCCTCGGGCCTGCTCGGCATGCGGTTGGTCGCCCTGCTCGGCGTGGCACTCATGGCCGTGGCGCTGCCGCGGCTCGCCCGCCAGTGCGGTGCCGACCCCGCCGCCGCGCTGTGGCTCGGCGCCCTCAACCCACTGGTGCTGCTGCACCTGGTCGCCGGCGCCCACAACGACGCCATCATGCTGGGACTGCTCGGCATCGGGCTGCTCGCCGCCCGCGGCCGCCTGCACGTCCTAGGGGTCGTCCTGATCACGCTCGCCGCGCTGGTGAAGGCACCGGCCGCGCTCGGCCTGCTGGCCGTGGTCGCACTGCGCCGGCACACCGGACTGGCACGCGCGATCGCGACGACCACCGCCGTCGCCCTCGCCACCACGGTCGTGGCGACCGCCCTCACCGGCACGGGATACGGCTGGATCGCGGCCCTGCGGACACCCGTCTCCCCGTACAACTGGTCGCCCACCAGCCTCCTCGGCCGGGCCACGGGCGACGTCCTCGCGCACCTGGGCAGCGGCCTCGCACCCCTCGCGACCCCCTTCTGGCACGCGGCCGGCCTGCTCGCGACCCTGGTCGTGGTGCTGTTCATATGGCTCCGGCTGCGTCCTGGACCGATCTACGCGCTCGGCCTGAGCCTCGCCGCCGTGGCCGTCCTCGGCCCGGCGATCCGGCCCTGGTACGGGCTGTGGGGCCTGTTCCTCATCGCCGCCGCGGCCCCCAGCGCCTCCGTCCGCCACCGGGTTGCCGCCGCGACCGCCGTCCTCGCGCTCGCCGTGCTGCCCAGCGGCGGCCCGCCCGACCTCGCCCAGGTGGCCCTCGCGGTCTCCGGAGGCGCGCTCGCCCTGGTCGTCCTGTGGCAGGCCCACCAGACGGCCCAGGCCCCGGTGCTCGGAGGGACGGTGTGAGACTGCCGCGTACCGAACCGGGTCGGCTCGTCCTCGTCCTGTGCCTCGCCGTCGCCGTGACAGCCTTCACCGCCACCGTGCCGCTGCTGCGCGGCTGGTTCGACCTGCGCGTCTACTACGGTGCCGTGAACGACTGGGTGCACCAGGGCGGCCGCATCTACGACTACCACCTTCCGGGGACCGGCTACGGCTTCACCTACCCGCCGTTCGCAGCGCTGAGCATGCTGCCGATGGCGCTCGTCGACCCGGACACGGCGATCGCGGGCGCGCTGCTGCTCAACCTCGTCGCCGTCGCCGTCGTGCTCCGGATCCTCGCCGGCCGGGAACTCAACCGCCACGGCTGGTTCGGCTGGGCCCTGGCGGCCTGCGCGCTGGCGCTGCTGGAACCCGTGCGGGACACCATCAGCTTCGGGCAGGTCAACCTCCTGCTGCTGGCCCTCGTACTCACCGACGGATGGCTGCTGTCCACCGGGCGCGGCCGCTGGGCCGGAGCGGGCATCGGGCTCGCCGCGGCCGTCAAGCTCACGCCCGCGGTCTTCATCGGCCTGCTGCTGCTCGCCCGGCGCCGGCGGGCCGCCGCCGTCGCGACCGCCGTCACCACCGCCGCCACGGTCCTCGCGGCCTGGGCGGCACCGGACGCCTCCCGCTTCTACTGGACGCACGCCGTCTGGGACACCACCCGCGTCGGCCGCCTCGACTACGTCTCCAACCAGTCCCTCCAGGGCGTCCTCGCCCGCCTCGCGGCACCGGGCGAACCCAGCCGCGCCGCCTGGGCCCTGGCCGTCCTCGTCGTCCTGGCGGTGTGGGCGTGGCGCACGCGCCAGGCGCTGCGCATGGACGACTGGCGGGCCGCCTTCGCCCTCACGGGGCTGGTCCCGTGCCTGATCAGCCCGATCACCTGGGTGCACCATCTCGTCTGGCTGCTGCCGTCGTTCGCGGTGCTCGCGCACGCTCGCCGCCTGTGGATCGCGGCCGTCCTGTACGGGCTGCTGTGCAGCAGCGTGGTCTGGCTGTGGTTCGACGACGCCTCCGGACTCGGCGGCTTCCTCGGCAGCAACACGTATGTGTGGATCACCCTGGGCCTGCTGCTGGCACTGCCGACCGGCCGGCCCTGCGTCACGAGCCCGTCCCTCGCCGGCGGTACCGGCGTGCCCGCACCCGGTGCCGTCGGTCGTACACCGACGGGATCCTGACCCGCGCGGAGGCGACGGCCGTTGCGGGACGAGGCTGGCCCACCGGTCCGCTACACCGGGTGCTCCCTGTGCGCCGAAGGGTCGCGGTGGCGTCGGCGGGACCGGTCGATGTCGTGCGCGGTGACGATCCCGCCGAGCCGGCCGTCGTCCATGACCAGGATGGGCAGTCCACCGCCCGCGGCGCCGAGGCGCTCCAGTACGGAGTTCAGCAGCTCGTCCGGTGCGGCGAGCGTGCACCGGGACAGCGGGGTCGCGAGGTCCCGCGCCCGCAGCCGCTCCCGCTGCCCGGGCGGTACGGCGGCCAGCCTGCGCATCTGGAGGAGGCCGCTGGGACGGCCGTCGAAGTCCAGTAGCGGCACCACCGAGTGACCCGTCCGGGTGGCCACCTCGGACAGGAAGCTGTCCACGGTCAGCCAGTCGGGCCCGGTCACCACCGGAGTGGTCATCGTCTGCCCCACCCGCACGCCACGCAGGGCGGTGACCAGCTCCGCCCACCGCCGTTCGGTCGCGGCGGTACCTGCCACGAACAGGCCGATGGCCATCAGCCACAGGCCGCCGGTGGTGCCCCTCAGGAGCACCACCCACCCGGCGGCGGCCAGCGCCATACCGATGACCTGTCCGCTGCGGCCGGCCGCCCGCTGGGCCCGCTCGCGGTCCCCCGTACGCCACCACACCGCGGCCTGGACCAGCCGGCCTCCGTCCAGGGGCGCGGCGGGCAGCAGGTTGAAGACACCCAGCAGCAGGTTCGTGCCGCCCAGCCACCCCAGCACGGCTATCGGAACCCGCCACCTCAGCGTCGCGTCAACGGCGGCCGCCAGGCCCAGCCAGACACCGCCGAGCAGCAGGCTGGCGACCGGGCCGCTGACGGCGACCCAGAACGCCGTACGCGCCGTCGTCGGCCGGTCCATCCGGGTCAGTCCACCGAGTGCCCACAGCGTGACGTCCCGTACGGAGATCCCCGCCCTGCGAGCCGTGAGCGCGTGTGCCACCTCGTGCACCACCAGGCTCACCAGCAACAGCGAAGCACCGACCACCCCACCGGCCGCGTACACCACCGGCGCCACACCGGCCGCGTACCTGGGCAGCGTCCAGACGGCCAGGCCGTAGGCGAAGAAGAGCATGACCAGTGGCACGCTCCAGTGCGCCTGGATCGCCAGTCCCCGGATGTTCCCGAGCCGGACAGAACCCTTCATTCCCATCACCGCCGAGAGGTCACGCCCTGCTTCCAGGGTCCGCCACCGGCCGATGAAAGGGAACATCGGGCTTCCGTCCGGCGAGGGGTGTGCTTCCTGTCGGACAGACGGCGCCCGGCCGCTTTGCCGCGCGGGCGCTACTCGGTGACGAAGTCGCCCATCATGGCCATGTCCTCGTGCTCCAGGTTGTGGCAGTGGAGCATGAAGGGGCCGGTGTAGTCGGTGAAGCGGACGACCACTTCCACGGCCTCGGCCGGACGCAGGTCACCAGACGGGACGCAGCGGCGGGATGGAGTCCCCGGCCAACGCCCTGATGAGGGCGGCGAGTTCGGCTCGTGGCACCTGGAGCCCGGTTTCGTGGAGCCGCCTGGCCAGCTGCGCCTCCAGATCGTGCAGGATCCGCCCGGCCACGGCCAGGTGCTCGTGGGCCCTGGTGGTCAGCACGACGAGTTTCCGCCGACCGCCGGCGGGGTGCGGTTGCCGCTGGACGTACCCCCGCTCTTCGAGGTCGTCGATGATCTGTCCGGCGGCCTGCTTGGTGACCCCGAGCTGCTCGGCCAGCTCGCTGCTCGTGGCTCCGGCGCCGCGGAGCGCCTGGAAGACCAGACCGTGCACGGGGCGCAGGTCGGTGTGTCCGGCGGCGTCCACGCGGCTCACGAACTCGGAGAGGACCAGCTGGAAGGCCAGGCCGAGCAGGAAGGTGAGCTCGGTGCGCTCAAGTGGGTCGTGGGTCTCCATCGGCTCATCTTGACACACCTGTGTAAAGCTTCTTTACTCGATGTGAGTAAAGAGGCTTTACACAGGAGGTGCCATGTACGTGATCAGTGAGACCGAGCAGCGGACGACCAGGACGCCGGCGGGATCGGTGTTCGGCCTGGCGGGTCCGAGCCAGGGCAGCAGTGAGGTCAGCACCTGGCGGGTGGAGCTGGGCGCCGACTCGGCCACACCCGTTCATGTCATCGACCGTGAGCAGGTGTGGATGCCGCTGTCCGGGGAGTTCCTGGTGGAGGCCGACGGCAGGACCGAGCGGGCCGGGGCCGGTCAGGCGGTTGTCGTCCCGGCCGGCGTGGTGCGCCGGCTCAAGGCCGTGGGCGGTCCGGCGGAGGCGCTGGTCGCCATGGTCGTCGGCGGCAAGGCGATGCTGCCGGGCAGTGCGGACAGGATCCCGCTGCCGTGGGCCGAGTGACCTCTCACCAGCTGATTCCGGCGGCCACCGGCAGGTGGTCGCTGCCGGTGGCCGGCAGTACCCAAGAGCTCTCCGGCTTCACGCCCCTGACCAGGATCTCGTCGATCCGCGCCACCGGGAACTTCGCCGGCCAGCTGAAGCCGAAACCGTCCCCGGCCGCGTCCTGGACCGACCGCAGCCGCGAGGTGATGCCGGCGAACGCACGGTCGTCCATGGTGCCGTTCAGGTCGCCGAGCAGCACCACCCGCTCACTCGGATCGGCGGCGACGGCCTCGCCGAGCGCCTGCGCGCCCCTGTCCCGTGAGACCGTCCAGAAACCTCCCCTGGGCATGACCCGTACGGACCCCAGGTGGGCCACATAGACCGTCAGGGGGCCCTGGTCCGTGGCCACCGTGGTGCGCAGCGCCCGGTTGTAGGTCATCTTGACGTCGGCCGGCTTGCTGTCCGCCAGCGGCCCGTAGTCCGTCTTGATGTCGACCGGCCGGGTGTCCGACAGCGGCAGCTTGCTCCAGAGCCCGACCGTGCCCTGCACCGTGTGGTACGGGTACGCCTTCGCCAGCCCCTTCTCGTACGCGCCCAGAGCCTGCTGGGTCAGCTCCTCCAGTGCCAGCACATCCGCGCCGGAGGCGGCCAGGTCGCGCGCGGTACCCGCCGGGTCGGGGTTGCCGGCGTCGACGTTGTGGCTGGCCAGGGTGAGGTCGCCGCCCGGGTGGGACTTGTCGGTGAGCAGCCCGCCGAAGAGGTTCAGCCATACCGTCACCGGCAGCAGCAGCGCGGCCGTCGCGGAGGCGGAGCGGCGCCACAGTGCCCCGGCCAGCAGTACCGGGATGAACAGGCCGAACCACGGCAGGAAGGTCTCCGTCAGGCTGCCGAGGTTCCCGATTAGGTTCGGGATCCGGGCGTGCAGCAGCATGAGCAGGCCCAGCAGCAGCGCCGACGCCGCGAGCAGGGGGCCGCGCCTCCACGGCCCCGGCCACGCGTCGATCCGGAGCGCCCGGCGGACGCCCGCGCGCCGGGTGCCGGGGCCGGTGTTCCGGCGGTCGGCGCCGCCCGGTCCGGTCTTAGCGGTGTCCGCGGTGTCCGCGGTGTCCGCCTTGTTCAGGGTCTCGGCGCGTTCCCCGGCTTCGAACTGCTGCCGCGCATCCGCGAATTCTTGTATGGGTTCACTCACTGACCAAATGCCCTAATCGTGAAATATCGGAAGCTGAACGGTGATACGGAGTCCGCCCGCGGAGCGCGGGGTGATGGTGAGGGATCCGTCGTGTACTTGGGTGATCCTCTTGACGATCGCCAGGCCGAGGCCGACCCCCGCGTGGTCGTCGCGTACGCGTGCGGTGCCGCGCTGAAAGGGTTCGGTGAGTGTCGGGACCAACTCGGAGGACAGCTTCTCGCCGCTGTTCTCGACAGTGAGCACCGCGGTCTCGGCGCGGACGCCGGTCGTGACCCACACGGAGCCTTGTTCGGGCAGGTTGTGCACGATGGCGTTGTGCACAAGGTTCGTCGTCATCTGGAGCAGCAGCGCCTGCGACCCGAACGCCGGGGTGATGTCACCTGAGGTGTCGAGGGTGACACCGCGCTTCTCGGCGAGCGGGAGCAGTGTCTCGGCGGCCTCCTCCATGAGCAAGGACAGGTCGACGGGCTCCCGGGTGAAGGCCCTCTGGTCGGCGCGGCTGAGTACGAGCAGCGCCTCGGTGAGGTCGATCGCCCGGGCGTTGACGGCGTGGAGGCGGTCGACGAGTTCGCCGGGGTCGTGCGGCGGATCCTCGCGGGCCACGTCGAGCAGTGCCTGCGAGATCGCGAGCGGGGTGCGCAGTTCGTGCGAGGCGTTGGCCGCGAATCTGCGCTGCTCGGCGACGTGTGCTTCGAGCCGTACGAGCATGGCGTCGAAGGCGTCGCCGAGTTCGCGGAACTCGTCCTTGCGGCCTTCCAGCCGGATCCGGTGGGAGAGCGACCCGTTCGCGGCCATGCGTGTGGCGTCCGTGATGCGGGTCAGCGGGGCGAGCATGCGGCCGGCGAGAATCCATCCTCCCAGGAGACCGAACACCAGCAGGAAGACCAGCCCCGCGCCCGCGGTCGGCGCGAAGATGCGCAGGAAGTCGGAGCGCTTCAGCGGACCGGCGGGGCTGGCTCCCATGTCGGGCATGAAACGCAGCAGGGACACCCACACGGCCACGAGCAGCAGGGCGCCGGCCAGCATGAGGAATCCGGCGTAGCTGAGCGTGAGTTTGAGGCGAACGCTCAATCCGGGCGCTCTATCCACGGTCTCCTCCCTCGGCTCCGGCCTCCGGTCGCGTGTCGATGCGGTAGCCGGCGCCCGGCACGGTGGCGATGATCCAGGGTTCGCCAAGACGCTTGCGCAGTGCCGATACGGTGATGCGCACCGCGTTGGTGAACGGGTCCGCGTTCTCGTCCCACGCGCGTTCCAGGAGTTCCTCGGCACTGACGACACCGCCCTCGGCCGCGACGAGGACTTCAAGCACCGCGAACTGCTTCCTGGTCAGCGCGACATGGCGGCCGTGGCGGTGGACCTCTCGGCGGAACGGATCCAGCCGCAGACCAGCGATCTCCCGTACGGGCGGCCTGTTGTGCGCACGTCTGCGGTCGAGCGCTCTGAGCCTGAGCACGAGTTCCCGGAGGTCGAACGGCTTCGTGAGGTAGTCGTCGGCGCCGAGCCCGAACCCGGTGGCCTTGTCGTCGAGACGGTCGGCGGCGGTGAGCATGAGGATCGGCATGCCGCTGCCGGAGGCGACGATGCCTTCGGCGATCTCGTCACCGCTGGGTCCGGGGATGTCCCGGTCGAGGACGGCGATGTCGTAGGCGTTGACGCTCAGCAGCTCCAGCGCCGTGTCGCCGTCGCCTGCGATGTCCGCCGCGATCGCTTCCAGACGCAGGCCATCGCGGATGGCCTCCGCCATATACGTTTCGTCCTCGACGATCAGCACTCGCATGCTGCGAGGCTACGAGACGGCACATATCGTCGGCGTATCGAAAACCGCGTACGTGCCGGCAGGCGCACCCTGATGTTCCTTGAGCCGGCCGGCAGGAGTGCGTCCGTGCGGGACGACCACGCTGCCGTCCAGCTCCGTGCGGCCGCGGTTGGCCCCCGCGTGGCCCGCCGCCCAGGACCGGCGGGCCGGCGCCTCGGAGGCGCCTTCGCGAGGTAAACGGAACGTACGCCTCCACCGGCCGGATCGGAAGTCCCGCGGCGGTGTGCCGCCGCTCACACGGAGGTGGCTGACTTTCGCGGACCGCACGCCGTCACGAGCGGCGGAAAGCCCATCGGGGGTCGGACGCGACCGTGCCGAGCGAGTTGAGCTCCGCGGTCGGTACGGTGCTGCGGTACTCGTCCTCCGGCATGGCGATCCGCGGCAGTGCCGCCTGCCGCGCCGCCCAGGCGGCGGGAGCGTCATGTCCCCGCTGTGCCCGCCGTGTGGACGACCGGCGCGACGGGGGCGCCGTTCTTGCGTGCGGAGGACAGCGCGGCCTCGACGACCGCGACCGCCGCGTGGATGCCGGCCGCCGTGACCAGGGGAGTCCGTCCGTAGCGGATGTCGTCGCAGAACTCGGTGAAGAGCCGGCGCAGCGCCGTCACCCCGGCGGGCCCGCCGATCTGGCGGGACACGCTGCCGCCGTCCGTCCCGCGCACGGAGACGGAGGGAGCGTCCTCGTCGGCGAGCACGTGGCCGTGCGAGCCGAGCACCCGCAGGCTCGACGAGACGGGCGCCGGGCCGACACCGGCGGGTGTACGGGCCACGGTGGCGGTCGCCACCACTCCGTTGCGCAGGCGGAGCGAGAGCACCGCCGCGTCCTCGACACCGTGGGTGCCGTGCGGTCCGTCGAAGAGGGGCGCGTGGGGCGCGGCGCTGCTGAAGGCGACGACCTCCTCCACGTCCAGTCCGGTCAGGTGCCGGATCGCCAGGGCCGGATACCAGCCGAAGTTCATGAGTTCGCCGCCGCCGGACAGGGCGGGGTCGCAGACGAGTTCGGGGCGCTCGACCGTGGTTCCGTCGAGTCCGCCGGCCGCGAGCCACTCCGCGTCGACGGCCAGGGGCAGGCCGATCGCGCCGGAGTCCACGATGCGCCGGGCGCGGACGAGTTGCGGAGAGTACAGGCGATGGACGGCGGTGAGCAGCCCGCGGGAGCGGTCGGCGGCGTCCCACAGGCGCTGCGCGCCGAGGGTGTCGGTGGCGGCGGGCTTGTCGACGATGACGTGGCGGCCGGCTTCGAGCGCTCTCAGCGCGAGTTCGACGTGGCGCGTGGGTTCGCTGCACACGAGGGCGATGTCGCAGGAGGCGAGACCCTGCTCCAGGTCGAGCAGCGCGATGCCCGTCGTCCGGGCGAGAGTGGCACTGTCCTCGGCGAAGGGGCTGTCGGCGGTGTCGGCGCAGCCGATCACTTCGATGCCGGGCAGGGACCGCAGCAGCGGCACGTAGTCACGGGCGTGCCGGACCCCGGACGCGATGAGGATCCTCATGTCAGCAGACCTCCTTGACGTCGACGGGGCGGCCCTCGTCCGCGCTGAGCTGTGCCGCCAGGGCGGCGGCCAGGGCGGCACGTATCTGGTGGGGAGCGGTCAGCGGGGCGGCCACGCCGTCGAGCACGTCGCGCAGATGCCTGGTCTGCTCCGTCATGGCGCCGTCGATCGAGGCGGGAGCGACCGGCGACGCGGAGTGTGCTCTCGGCTCGTCCTCGCTGCTGTGGTGCAGGGTGCCGGTCGTGCCGGACAGCACGAGCCGGCGGACGAACGTGCCGCGTGCCGCGAGGGCGTAGCACAGTTCCACGGTGGCGAGGGCGCCGCCGGCGAAGCGTACGAGGATCTGGAAGCTGTCGGGGGTCGGCATCCCGGGCGCCCAGGTGCGGCAGGGGCGCGCGAAGACACGGACCGGTTCGTCGTCCATGAGCCAGGTCAGCAGGTCGAGGGCGTGCACGCCGTTGTGGGCGACATGGCCTCCGGAACGGGACGGGTTCAGCTGCCAGCCCCGCCAGCCTCCGGGCCAGACGTGCCCGGTGTACCAGGTGAGGTGGGCCAGGCGCGGAGTGCCGATCGCGCCCTCGGCGACCGCCCGGGCGACTTCGAGGTGGACGGGCTGGAAGCGGGCCGTCTGGGCGACGAGCAGGTGCCGGCCCGCGGCCCTCGCGGCGGCGAGGATCCGGTCGGCGTCGGCCACGTTCAGCGCGGCGGGCTTCTCCAGGAGGACCGCGCGACCGGCTTCCAGCGCCGCCACGGAGAACTCCGCATGGGACTCGGGTGAGGTGCACACGGCGGTGACGTCGATGCCGTCCGACCACGCACTCGCCGGGTCGGTGGACCATGTGGCCCCCTCGGCGAGGGCGGCCAGCGCGGCGGCCCGCTCGGGGTGCCGGTCGACGACGTGGGCCAGCCGCATTCCCGGGACCTGTGCGAGCGCGGCGACGTGGTCACGGGCGATGGCACCGGCGCCCAGGACGGCCACGCGGTGGCCACCCGGCCGCCGGCCGGGGTCTCGCGGTTCCTTCTCTTGGGGCGGGACCTCTCCGGGAACGGGGTCAGGGCGCACGCGCGGCTCCTCACACTCGACTCTTCGGGTTTCGAGTTCAGACGTCAGACATCTTATGTCTAGCGTGGGGGTTCGCGGGAGGGGCGCCGTACGCCGGCCGTGGGTCACCCGTCAGGACCGGTCCGCGTCGCGTGCCCGACACGCAGTGCGGACGATGAGGTCATGCGCCCTCAGCCGACGGAAGACCTGTCGCCGTCCCTCCGCCGTGTCCGCCCGCACGGGCGGTACCTCGTCCCGGCCTCAGTCACTGTGACGTTCGCTCTCGCGGTCGGTGTGCTGACCGGATGCGGCCACAGCGGCGGCAGTGGTTCCAACGTCAGCCCGGGGCCGACTCCTCCCCACACTGCGTCGTTCTCGTCCCAGCCGCTGCCGTCGGCGCTGGCGTCCTCGGCTTCGGCGGCCATCTCCTCCGCCCGCGCCTCCGCGTCGGCGGCGGCCTCGTCCGCGTCCGCGCGTGCCTCGGAGTTCGAGGCGTCGGTGTCGGCCGAGACCGCCCGGCGGGCCGCGGTCGCCGAGAAGGAGCTCAAGAATGTCCCGGGGCGCGGCAACGCGTTGTCGGAGGTCGGGCTGACCGGTGTGCCCAGGGCGCAGTCCGGGGGTGTGCCTGCTTCCCTGGTCACCATCACCAACAAGACGGACCGCAAGGCGTCCTACGCCGTGCAGGTCGACTTCGTGGACGCGCGTGGGCATGTGGTCGAGACCCGCTACACCGGGGCGGAGAACCTGGAACCCGGCAAGCGTCAGCAGCCCATCGTGTTCAGCCGGAAACCAGCAGAGCCCAACCTGACCGCCCGGCTGGCCAAGGCCCAGCGCTACTGAGCGGCTCGACAAGGGCACCCGCCCGATTGACGTCGAGGAACTCCGCGATCCCGGCTGCACCACCAAGAGGATCGCCGCCCTGCTCCGCGCCTGGCGGGGGCCGCCTGAACCGCGGGGCTGCCCAGCCCGCTTCCTTGGGGCTGTCGACACCGGGTCGGGCAGCGGCGGTTCGACGTACGCCCGGTCTAGCCGGCGGCTTCGGGCTGGGCCTCGGCCTTGGGAGCCGGGGCCGCCTCGGGCTCCGGCGCGTGGGGAGCGGTGTAGAAGACGGACGTGCCCTGCTTGCTGCGCTGAGCCTGGCTCCTGGCGACAAGGTTCTCGAGGGTGGTGCGCACGACGTTGGTCTTGATGCCGCGGTCGGGGTGTGCCTCGCCGAGCGCCGTGGCGACCTCCGCGGCGGAGCGCGGTTCGTTCTGCTCGGTCAGATGACGGCGGACGAGGTCGGCCAGCGTGGGCTGCGCCTTCTTCGTGGCAACGTCCTTCCCGGCCGCGGGAGTTCTGGCGGAGCGCCCCTTGGCCTTGGCCGTGGGCTGTTCCGCAGCCGCCTTCTTCGCCTTCCCGCGGGGCTCGGCAGTCGCCTTCCCACGGGGCTCGCCGGTGGCCTTCTTCCGCGGCGACGGCACGGTGGCGCTGCCGGTGCTCGCGGGCTCAGGGGCCGCTCCCGCGACACCGAGCGCCTGCCGCATGTTCACCAGCACGGTGTGGTCGTGCTGAAGAGCGGCCAACTGCTGCTGCAACCCGGCGATCTCCGCCGTGATGCGTTCCTGCTCCTTGACGTTCTGCTCCAGGTCGCCGGTCACCTGGTTGATGTACTGCGACGTCAACTCAGTGGCGGTAGCCGTGTTGTGGGGCAATTTTCTCTCCTTGCTCCGGGCCGGTCGAAGCCTGCGTACCCCCGTGGCAGCGAGTCAGGTGGCAGATGCTCCGGCTGCGGGTGTCTGGCCCAGTGATGATACGGGTGGGTATACCTGCCTCTGGGCAACTACTTCGGTCAGTATGCGCCCAACCCGCACGGTGCGACGCCACTGCCGCACCGCCGCGCCCCGTGTGACGGATCCCGCACCGCACCGCGTGCGGAAGGGGTGGCCCCCGCCCTCGCCAGGGCCGATCGTGGAGACCATGAACGATCACCGCTTGGCATCCGGCGAGGTACGCCCGCTCTGGCGCCGGCTCGGTCTACCCGGTCTGATCGACGTCCACACGCACTTCATGCCCGAGCGTGTCCTGCACAAGGTCTGGAACTACTTCGACGCGCAGGGACCGCTGACCGGCGGGCTCGAGTGGCCGATCACCTACCGCGAGGAGGAGACGGAGCGCACGGCCGTCCTCCGGGAGTTCGGTGTCCGGGCCTTCACCGCGATGCTCTACCCGCACAAGCCCGGCATGGCCCCGTGGCTGAACGGATGGGCCGCCGACTTCGCCCGTCGCACTCCCGACTGCCTGCACAGCGCCACTCTCTACCCCGAGCCGGGCGTCGAGACGTACGTCCGCGAGGCAGTCGAAGCGGGCGCGCGCGTGTTCAAGGCCCATGTACAGGTGGGAGCGTACGACCCGGCCGACGAACTCCTCGATCGGGCCTGGGGGTTGCTGGCGGAGGCACGGATTCCCGTGGTGATCCACTGCGGCTCGGGGCCCGCACCGGGCAAACACACCGGCCCCGAGCCGGTCGCGCGGCTGCTGGCACGGCACCCGCAACTGCGCCTGATCGTGGCGCACATGGGGATGCCCGAGTACGAGGAGTTCCTGGACCTCGCCGAGCGGTACGGGCAGGTGCGGCTGGACACGACGATGGCGTTCACCGACTTCACCGAGGGATTCATGCCGTTCCCGCGCCGGGCCCTGCCCCGGCTCCAAGCACTCGGCGCCCGCGTCCTGCTCGGCTCCGACTTCCCCAACATCCCCTATCCGTACGTTCATCAGCTCCACGCCCTGGAGCGGCTGGGGCTCGGACCCAAGTGGCTGCGGGCCGTGTGCCACGACAACGCGGCAGAACTGTTCGGGCTGTGAGCCACAAGGGAGAGTGCCCCGTACCCGTGCGGTGGCCTCCGCCAGGGCCGAACAGCCTGATTTCGGGGACGTGGGACCCCTGCGCGGGCCCGCCGGACGTGACGATGATCAAGCACATGGGGAGAAGGGAAAGCCGCAAGTGATCGCTGTTGTAGGCCACGCCGATCTCACCGCGCCGACGCTGGCTCTGCTGGAGGAGGAACTGCGTTCCCGTCTCGCCGCGTTCGCCCAGGCGGGAACGTCCGGGCTGGTGCGCGCCGGGAAGGGACTGCCGGTCGTGGCCGGGCGGGCCGCCCGGAAGGCGGGACTGGCCCTCGTGACCGTCCTGCCGTCCTGCAACGGGGTACCCGCGCACGTCGCCGGGCCGGACCGGAAGGCGGCCGGAGAACTCCTGCTGCTGTCCGAGCAGGTGCGGCTGGTGGAGTACGACCCCGGTGACCGCACCTCGTGCGTGACGGCCGACGAGGGACTGCTGCGCTCGTGCGCACGGGTGCTGGCCATCTGGGACGGCTCCCCCTCCTCGGGGAGGGACGCGACGGCGCACCTGGTGGCCTATGCCCGCAGCCACGGCGTCGACGTCGAGGTGCTCTGGCCGCAGGGGGCGGAGCACGAGACCGCCCGCAGGGTGTAGCCCCGGCCGCGACGCCCTACCAGCCGCCTCCCCGGGACCGCCGCCGTCCGATGAACGTCACTGCGACGACGGCTTCCTCTCCGGCTGGTCCGCCCGCAGATCGGCGAGCAGCTCCGCCTGCCCCGCCAGCACACCCGACAGGATCGAGCGGGCCACCCGCATCAGTTCCGCCACCTCCAGGTTGGCCAGCGAGTAGTACACGTTCGACCCCTCCTTGCGGGTCCGTACCAGGTTCGCCCGCCGCAGCACCGCCAACTGCTGGGACAGGTGCGCCGGTTCGATCCCCACCTCGGGCAGCATCTCCGCGACCGCGTGCTCGCGCTCGCTCAGCAACTCCAGGACGCGGATACGGGCCGGGTGTCCGAGCGTCTTGAAGAACTCGGCCTTCAGTTGGTACAGGGGCGTACTCACCCTGCCGTCCCCTCCCCGGCACGCCACGACCGGAACGGCCGGCCCACTCGGCATCGCATCCACCTACTCGTCAAGAACATGCGCCCTATCCTCGCGTGTCCGGTCGCGTCACTGTCCAGCCGGTGCCGTCGGCTCGGCCGGCAGGACTCCGGCCAGGTGCAGGTGATCGCGGGCGGCGTGGATCGCCTCGGGCGTGTTGGCGTAGTCGCGGCCCTCGTGCTGGAGCAGTTCCAAAGCGCCGACGGAGTCGAGTACCTGCCGCTGCTCGGGACGGATTCCGGAGGCCAGGACGACGATGCCGCGCCGGTTCAGCTTCTCCACCGCGTCCTTCAGGACGAGGGCGCCGGTGGCGTCCATCGTGGACACCCGCGACATCCGCAGGACGACGACCTTCACGTCCGCCACCTCGGTCAGCTCCAGCAGGAAGCGGTGCGCGGCGGCGAAGAACAGGGGACCGTCGATGCGGTAGGCGACGATGTGCTCGGCGAGCAGCTGGTGCTCCTCGTCGGTGTGGTCACCCCGGTCGAGGGACACCTGGTCGAAGCGGGCCTGCTTCGCCACGGCCCGCAGGGCGAGGGCGCCGGCGGTCAACAGGCCGATGATCACCGCGTACACCAGGTCCAGAGCCAGCGTCGCGGCCGCTGTCAGGACGAGGATCACGGCGTCGGACCGGGTGGCCCGGGCCATCGCCTTCAGCGAGCCGACCTCGACCATGCGGATCGCGGTGGCCAGCAGCACGCCGGCCAGCGCCGCCAGCGGGATCTTCGACACCAGGGGAGCCGCCGCGAAGACGATCACCGCGAGAACGGCGGCGTGGGTGAGTGCGGCCAGCCGGGAGCGGGCACCGGTGCGGACGTTGACGGCGGTGCGTGCGATGGCTCCGGTGGCCGGGACGCCGCCGAACAGCGGGGCGGCGATGTTGGCCAGCCCCTGGCCGAGCAGCTCCCGGTCCGGGTCGTGGCGCTGCCCCACCGTCATCGCGTCGGCGGCGGCCGCGGACATCAGCGACTCCAGCGCGGCCAGTGCGGCCACCGCCACGGCCGGGGCGAGCAGTGAGCCGAGGGAGCCGGGATTGAGGAAGGAGAGGGAAGGCGCGGGCAGTCCCGCGGGCAGGTCGCCGATGGGCTTCGCGTCCAGTACGGCGACCTGGGCCACGACCGTGGCGGAGATCACGGCGACGATGGAGAACGGCACGGTGGGCCGCCACCGCGCACCGGCCAGCATGAGCAGGACCACACAGAGCGCGAGCCCCACGGCGGTCCAGTTCGGAGCCTTCACGAACTCCTCGACCGCGTGCCAGGTGATGACGAGGACCTTGTCGCCCTCGGGTTTGGGCACGCCCAGCGCGTTCGGCACCTGCTGCAACCCGATCACTCCGGCGATGCCGAGAGTGAAGCCCTCGATCACGGGTGCCGGCACGTACTGCATGTAGCGCCCGGCCCTGCACGCGGCGAGGACGACGAGCATCACGCCGGCCATCAGGCCCACCGTGAGAACGGCGGTCGGACCGTATTGACCGACGATCGGCACCAGGACCACGGTCATCGCCCCGGTCGGCCCCGACACCTGGAGATTCGACCCGCCGAACACGGCCGTCAGCGCGCCGGCGACCACCGCGGTCGCCAGACCCGCCTCGGCGCCGAGCCCGGAAGACACCCCGAAACCGAGGGCGAGCGGCAGCGCCACGATCGCCACCGTCAGCCCGGCGAGCAGGTCACGGCGCGGATCACGCCGCATCTGGGACAGATCGGAGCGGGAGGGCAACAAGGAGATGATCCGTTGGTACAGCGGAACCGACACGACCCCTCAGCTTCCCCTCGCACAGCCCCACCGGGGCGAGCCACACAGAAGCCGTGCCCCCGGCTACCTGGGGGCACAGCGAATACAGCATCTAAGCAATTGCGAAATTTAGCAATCCTGAATCCGATTTGCTCTGTTTGTGTGGATAAGGGGTCACCGCGGGTCGATGGGACACGTCAGCCCCACGCTCCGGGAGCCGAGCCGAGCAGGCGGGAGACCGCCCCGTAGGCTTCTCCCGCCCACTTGGTTCCGCGGGGAAGGGAGTCCGTGAACGTCGGCATACAGCGCGGCGCGATCGCCGCCGTACAGGTCCTCGGCCTCGCCGTCTGGTTCTCCATGTCGGCGGTGGTTCCCACACTGCGCGGCGAGTGGGGGCTCGACTCCTCGGACGCCGTATGGCTGACCGCGTCGGTCCAGCTCGGCTTCGTCACCGGCGCGCTCACATCGGCCACGCTCACCCTTGCCGACCGTCTTCCACCCCAGCGCCTTCTCGCCGGCGGCGCCGCCGCTGCCGCCGTGTGCACCGTGCTCCTGGCCGTGTCGGTCGACCGGCTTGCCACAGCCGTTCCGCTCCGCTTCGTCACCGGCGTGTGCCTGGCCGGTGTGTACCCGGTCGGCATGAAACTCATGGCTTCCTGGGCGCACGGCGCCGCCCGCGGCAGGTCCATGGGCGTGCTCATCGCCGCCCTGACGCTCGGATCGACCCTTCCGCACCTCATCGCCGGCGTCGGGTCACTGCCCTGGCGAGGCGTTCTCCTGGTCGCGTCGGCCGCCGGACTCCTGGCCTCCTGCATCGCGCTGGCCTTCATCCGCGTCGGCCCCCACGCCGCCCCGGCCGCGCCCGCCCGCAACCCCCGCTACGCCCTCACCATGTTCACCCAGCGCGGCCCCCGCTCCGCCAACCTCGGCTACTTCGGGCACATGTGGGAGCTCTACGCCCTGTGGACCTGGATCCCCGCCTTCCTCGCCGCCACGGACAGCGCCCGTCACCTTCCCGGCTCTGTCGAGGTCACCGTGTTCCTCACCATGGGGATCGGCGGCGTCGTCGGCTGTCTGCTCGGCGGCTGGGGCGCCGACCGCTACGGCCGTCCTCCTGCCGCCATCGCGGCCCTGGTCACCAGTGGTCTGTGCTGTCTGTTCTCACCACTGCTCCTCCACTCACCGCCGGCGCTCGTGATCGCGTTCTGCGTACTGTGGGGCGCCGCCGTGATCGCCGACTCCGGAGTGTTCTCCACCGCCCTCAGCGAGGTCGCCGACTCCCGCTACATCGGAACGGCCCTCACGGCCCAGACCGCGATCGGGTTCGCCCTCACGGTCGTCAGCATCCAGATGACCCCTCTCCTCGCGGACGCCGTCGGCTGGCACTACGCGTTCCTCCTCCTGGCTCCCGGTCCCTTGGCGGGTGCCCTCGCCATGCGTGCCCTGAGAACCGGAACCGGCTCCGCCGAGCGTGCGGGGCGAGGGCGTACCGCACTCCGGCACTGACCGCCCCGTCCGGGCGTCCGGGGACTTCGCGGACCTACTCCTCCAGGTTCGACGTCCGCACCGGGCGCCGGAACCTCGGTGCCGCTGCCCGCCCTGCTCAGCGGCCGTTCCCCGCTGCACACCAAGCTGGTCGAGTCGGTGTACGAACGGCAACTGGCCACGTACCGGACCGTCCTCGAACTCGGCGCCGCGGTCGGGGCGTTCAACCTCGTCCTGGACACGGCGACGGCGGCCCTGAACCTGGTGGCGCTGGAGGACGCCTACGGACTGCACATCGTGGCCGGCAACGGCCGGATCAGTGTGCAGCGCGCCGTCGAGGCCATGCTCGACGCGGCACGGGCGTTCGGCGCACCGGCCGAGTGACTGTGAGGCCGGGGCATGCCGCTTACGGAGCAATGGCCTGTCTGGCCGGTCCGGCCGTGTCAGGCTGTGATTTCTTTGATCGCGGTCGTGCCGGGCGGCCGGGTGACCAGGACGATCCCGGCCACCTGGACCTGGACAGGAAGGGCGCCAAGCCGGTGTTCAAGACCTCAACCAGGCGCTCATGACGGCCGGGCACGAGGACGAGCCGAAGCTGCCGGGAATTCCTGACCTGGGGCAGCGCCTGAACGAGGAACTGGACCAGATCGGCGAGCGGCTCCAGGCGCTGGCCGCCGCCAAGGACCGGCTTCAGGGCCTGCTCGACGCGGTACTGGCGATCAGCGGCGAGCTGGATCTGTCGTCCGTGCTGCACCGCGTCGTCACCACCGCGATGGACCTGGTCGGCGCCCGCTACGGCGCCCTCGGGGTGCTCCACGAGTCCGGCGAGTACCTGCAGGCCTTCATCACCGCCGGACTGTCCGAGGAGGAGCGTGCCGCCCTGGCCGGGGTGGAGTTCCCCCATGGCCGCGGGGTGCTCGGGCTGCTGATCCGCCACCCCGAACCGCTGCGCGTCACCGACATCGCGTCCCACCGCCAGCTCGACATCACCCTGAACGCCACCACCGAGAACCCCGTCACCACCGCCCTGCTGGCCCGCATCGCACCCGATGAGCACGGCGACTGGACTCTGCAGTGGAGTACCGCCGGCCACCTGCCCCCGCTGCTGATCACTCCCGGCCGGCATGCCGAGTACCTGAACGCCGATCCCGGCGTGCCCCTCGGTGTCAGCACCGACGAGGTCCGGCCCGACCACACCCGGACCCTGCCCGCGGGGTCCGTGCTGATCTTCTTCACCGACGGACTCGTCGAACACCCCCAACACTCCATCGACGAGGGGTTGGACGCCCTGGCCGCGCTCGCCACCGCGCACGCGGACCAGCCGCTGGAGGACCTCGTGCGGACTCTCGCGGGCGGGCACCCCAGCGACGGCCACGACGACGTGGCCATCCTCGCCCTGCGCACCCCGCTCCGATGACCTCGGCGCACCGGGACCGAGTGCCGTGTCAGCGCGGCGTGGACCGGGCTTTCGGCGCGCTGCCGGTCGACTCCCTGATCTCCAGCCGGGTCGGCAGCACCAACGGCCGCCCCGCGACCGGGTCCGGCCCGTCCATGGCCTTGCGCAGTTCCCGCGCGCCGAGGCTGCCCAGCTCGAACGAGGGAAGTTTCACCGTGGTCAGCGACGGCTGCACGATCCGGGACATCGGCTGGTCGTCGGCTCCGGCCACGGACACCTCCTCCGGAACCGGGACCCCGAGGTCGCGCAGCGCCGCCAGCGCGCCGAACGCCTGGAGGTCGGAGCCGCACACCAGCGCCGTCACTCCGGCGTCGCGCCAGGAGGACCAGTTGTCCGCCACGGTGTCGTACGCCGCCGTCACGTCGATGGGGGAGCGTGCCACCACGACCCCCACCCGCTCCGACGCCTTCCGTGCCTCGGCGGTGAACGCCTTTCGGCGCGCCTCCAGGGTCCGGGTCCGGGTGTCGATGTCGAGGTAGGCGAAGCTCCGGTGACCGTGAGCCGTCAGATGGCGGGCGAGTTCCCTGGCGCTGCCTGCGACGTCCAGATTGACGCGCGGCAGGTCCTTCTGCCGTCCGGGGGAGTCGAGGATCACCACCGGGCACGACGGGTTCAGGGACGTCACCAGGTCGCTTTCGACGGTGGAGATGATCAGGCCGTCCACGCCCAGGTCGAGCAGCCGCCGGACGCTCTCCTGACTGACCGTCTGGCCCAGGGCGGTGACCACGGTGAGGACCTGGTACTCCGGGCTCAGTTCGCTCAGCAGGCCCATCTGCACACTGCTGAAGAAGGGGGTCGCGACGTCGGGCGCGACGTAACCGACGATGCCGGTCCGGCCGGTGGCCAGGCTGCGACCCCGGCGGTCGATGCGGTATCCGAGCCGCTGCGCGGCCGCGTGGACCCTGTCCCGGGTGGCCTGGTTCGCCCTCCCGGTGTCCTTCCCGTTCAGGACCAGCGACACGATGGAGACCGACACCCCCGCTTCGGCGGCGACATCGGCGCCCGTAACCCGGCGGCGTGCCACGAGTGTCACTCCCTTCCCGCCGGAGGCCGGCGACCAGCCCCTGCGAGCGCCGCGGCCCGGTCCGACCGGGCGCGTAGGCGTCGATGATACGTTCCCGGCCCACCGTCACGGCGACCGGTGATCGTTGCCGGCCGCGCCCCGGACAGGCCCGGCGGCGGCCGTGAACGGCCGCCGCCGGGCGGGTGCGCGAACCGGGACCGCGGTCAGTCCACGATCCGCAGGGCCCGCTCCGGGCAGGCCTCGACGGAGTTGCGGGCCTCCTCCAGCAGTTCGGCCGGGATCTCGTCGACCAGGGCGACGGCGATGCCGTCGTCCCGGAGGTCGTAGATCTTCGGCCAGCCGAAGTAGCACAGACCGTGGCCCTTGCAGAGGGCTTCGTCGACCTGCAGGCGTGGCATGGGTTTCCTCCTACTTACTGCTGACGTGCTGTCGGGTTCCGGCGAGGGGTCAGCGAGCGGACACGCGGACCGACTCCATGCCCCAGATGACGAAGGCCGAGTTGCGGCGCGGCTCCTCGACGAGCCTGAGACCGGGGCACAGGTCCCGGATCGAGGTGAAGGTCTCCTCCAGCTCGATCCGGGCCAGCGGCGCGCCCAGGCAGGCGTGCACACCGCCGCCGAAGTTGACGTGGCGGGAGGCGTTCACCCGGCCGACGTCCAGCACCTCCGGGTCGGTGAACAGGCGCGGGTCGCGGTTGGCCGCGCCGTACAGCATCGCGATCTTCGAGCCGAAGGGGATCTCCTGGCCGCCGATCTCGACGTCGTCGGCCAGCACCCAGCGCTCGAACAACTGGAGCGGGGGATCCCAGCGGATGACCTCCTCCACCGCCTGCCGCGGGGCCACCTCCTGGGAGGTCACCCGCGCCCACTGGTCGGGGTGGCGCAGCAGGGCGGTCATGCCGTTGCCGGTGGTGTTGACCGTGGCCTCGTGGCCGGCGTTCAGCAGGACGATCACCGTGGACACGATCTCGTCGTCGGTGAGCTTCCTGCCCTCCTCGGTCTCGGCGTCGACCAGGGCGCTCACCAGGTCGTCGGAGGGCTGCCGGCGACGCAGCGCGATGAGCTCGCGGACGCAGGCGATGAAGGCCGCGGCCGAGTCGTTGGCCTGCTTGGCCTGCTCCTCGCTGGTGTCGAGCTCGTACATCTTCACCATCGCGTGCGCCCAGTCAAGGAACACCGGTGCCTGCTCCTGGTCGGCGCCGAGCAGTTCACAGACGATCGACACCGAGTACGGCATCGCGTAGTCGTGCAGCAGGTCGAACTCGCCCTGCTCGATGAGGTCCGAGAGCAGTTTCCGGGAGCGGGCGCGGACCGCGTCGCGCATCTGCGTCACCCGGCGCGGGGTGAACGCGGAGGAGACCAGCGAGCGGATCCGGGTGTGGTCCGGCTGCTCGATGTCCAGCAGGCTCCACTTCTCCGCCTGCCAGAAGTCGGCCCAGCGGGCGTCGCGCGGCGCGACCCCCATCTCCTCGGGGGTGTACTTGTGGCTGAAGTTCCGGGTGAGGCGGGCGTCCCGCTGGCACGCGAACACGTCCTCGTGACGGGTCACGAGCCAGAGTCCCAGCGACTCCGCCCTGACGACGGGGGTGTTCTCCCGCAGGTGGTTGAGAACCGGGTAGGGGTTCTCCAGGAACTCCGGGTCGGTCGGATCGAAAATCTGCGCGTCCTGCAGCGGACTGCCCATGGTTCTTCCTTTCAACGTCAACGCCGGCCGGTGCGGCGGTGAGCCGGCACCGGATCGTGGTTCCTCGGACGGCCTGCCGGCGGTCCGTTCAGCCGATGGGCGGCCCCAGCCGCTCGCACTCCTGCGCGATCCTTCTGCGCGAGAGCATCGCGTCCCTCGGACGGTTGACCGTCGTCGCGCCGGTCAGCCGGTCGCCCAGCCGGTGCGTGACGAACAGGGCACCGTCGCCGTCGTGTTCCACCTCGCTGTGCCCGCCCGCGAGAATCCGGCCGACGTGCTGGATCTTCATGTCCAGCTGGTCCGACCAGAAGTACGGCACATGCACGAACGGGGTCCGGGACGCGTCCTCGCCCCGCAGTTCGCCCAGCAGGTTCGCGGCCGCCGTCGCACCCTGCTCGCGGGCGGTGCTCCAGTGCTCGACACGCATCCGGGCGCCGAAGGCGGGGTTGTGCCAGCTCGCGGCGTCACCGGCGGCGTAGACCAGGTCCGCCGAGGTCCGGCAGTATGCGTCGGCCTCGATGCCGTCGGCGAGTTCCAGGCCCGATCCGGCCAGCCATCCGGTGGCCGGGCGCACCCCCACCCCGGCCACGACGATGTCCGCCTCGATCGCCCGGCCGTCGTCCAGGACGACGGTGGAGACCCGCCCGTCGCCCCGGACCTCCGCCACCGATCGCGACGTCAGCAGGGTGACCCCGCTGTCCCGGTGGGCGGCGCACACCCGCTCGGCGACGACGTCGCCGACCGCCGGGGCGAGCGGCAGCGGCAGCAGCTCGACGACGGTGACGTCGAGCCCCAGCCGGACGGCGGTCGCGGCCACCTCCAGGCCGATGAAGCCGGCGCCGACGAGCACGATCGACCGGGCGGTCTGCAGCGATCCGCGCAGTACGAGCGCGTCCTCCAGGGTGCGCAGCCGGCGCACCCTGGCCTGCTCGTCGGGGAAGGGCAGCGGCCTGGACTCCGTCCCCGGGGCCAGGACGATGCCGGACGCCCGCAGCTCGGATCCGTCGCTCAGGCGCAGCACCCGCTCCCCGGGCTCCAGCTCGGTCACCGACGTGCCCAGCGAGAGGGTGACTCCGAGCCGGGACCAGTGCGCGGTGGACTGGAACTGCAACGCCGGCAGGTCGAGCCCGCCCTGGAGGACCTGCTTGGACAGCGGCGGCCGGTCGTAGGGGAGGTGCGCCTCCGCCTCGATCAGCCGGATCTCCCCGTCATGACCCTTGGCACGCAGCGCCTGTGCGGCCGCGGTGCCGGCGACGGAGCCGCCCACGACGCATATGCCCGACCGATCGCCCACGTCTTGCTCCAACTCGCCGGCCGACAGCGCCCGACCGGTATCCCATGATCCGCTCGGCAGCGCTGGAAGGGCTCCTGAATAGTGCGTGGGGCAGGGCCGGAAGTACCCCGGCTCATGCCGCCACGGGGAACCTACGTCCGGGCGCCAAGTTCAGTCAAGCGTTTGACTTGGTCGTGAGCAGGACGCTCAGGCGCACCTCGTGTGGCCGGGCGGGGCGTGAGCCGGTCCGTACGGCGGCCCCCGGTTCCTGGGGGGAGGCAGGTGCACGGCAGTCCGAACGGCCTACCATCTCGGGATGCTGAAGCAACAAGGTGACGGTCCCGTCTGCCGGGAAGAGGTCCCGGTGTGGCGCGTGCCGGGTATGCGGCCTCTGCTGGCGTCGACCGCGCTGGGCTTCGCCGGCCTGGCGTTGCTGATGCCGGTCGCCCCCTTGTGGGCGCTCGAGGGCGGGGCGGACGAACTGGGCGCGGGCCTGGTCAACACCGTGCTGATGCTCTTCACGGTGATCGCCCAACTGCTGGTCGGCAGGATCCTCGGGCGTCTCGGCTGGCAGAGGTCTCTGGCCCTCGGCTCGTGCCTGCTCGGACTGCCCGCCCTGGGACATCTGGTCACCAGCCAGGCGGGAGCCGTCATGGCCCTCGCGGCGGTGCGGGGCCTCGGCTTCGGGATCCTCACCGTGTGCGGTGCCACCGGGGTGGCTGCGCTCGTCGAACCCGCCCGCCGCGGCCGAGCGGTCGGCGCCTACGGGCTCGCCATCGCGGCGCCTCAGTGCCTGCTCATCCCCGTCGCGCCCTGGCTGGCCCAGAGCGTCGGGTTCTGGCTGGTGTTCACGTGCGCGGCCGTTCCCTTGCTCGCCGTACCGCTGGCCCCGCGTGTGGCACGCGCCCTGCACGACAGCGGCGACGTGTCCAGCGCGCCCGCCGAAACGCGTGACACGAGCCGGCTCCGCCGCGTCCTGGTCGGCCCGATCGCCGCGCTGCTCGTCATCACCGCGGCCGGCGGCGCCATTCTCACCTTCACGCCCCGTCTGCTGTCCGACCCGGTCGCCGTCTACCTCGCGCTTTTGGCGTTCACCGCGACGGCGGCGCTGTGCCGGTGGGGGTTCGGGCACGTCGCGGACCGCAGGGGAGCAGCCCCGGCGATCGCCCCGCTGCTGTTCGCCGGCGCCGCCGGGCTGGCCGTGATCGGCGCGGGTGCGGCGGGCGGGCGCGGGCCGGTCGGGCCGGTGCTGGTGGTGGCCGGGATGCTCGTCGTGGGCGTCGCCTACGGCGGGTTGCAGAACCTGACCCTGGTGCAGGCCTTCGCCGCCGCCGGCGAGCGGGCGCGCTCCTCCGTCAGCGTCGCCTGGAACGTCGGCTTCGACGCGGGCACCGGTCTCGGGGCCTTCGCCGCGGGCGCGGTCGTCACCGTGAGTTCGTACACGGCCGCGTACGCGGTTCTCGCCGCCGTGACCGCTGTCGTGGGTGCCTGCTGGGCGGGCGCGCGGTGGCGGAACCGCGGGGCGGCGGGGCGAGCGGCGTTGTGAGGTCCTCGACGGGCGTCACGTGCCCAGGAGTCTCGTTCCCGTGAAGAACTCGACGGCTCCGGCTGACCGGGAGGTAGCCCTGCGACTGGCTCGAATCACGGCACAGTACGGCGACTGGGTTTCGGGCTACTCAGCCAAATCCCTGGTCGAGACGACGGGGTCACTGGAGGAGGCCGACGGTGTTCGACGGGTGACTTCCTCGCCGGCGTCTGCGGTGACGCCCGGATCGCGACGCATCGCCACTCTCGTGACGCCTGTCAGAGACCAGAGCGCATGCTGCGCTTCAGCGGCTGACTGCAGGGTCTCGCCCGGGCAGGGGTTTCCCTGGTCCAAGCGGTGACCCCCGCGTCGTTCCGATCGAACGGCTGGGGAGGCGCCTGACCACTGCCGTGTCGGCTCGCACGTGAGGGCCGGCCCAGGACGACTCCGGCCAGGACGAGTGCCAGCCCACACAGTTGCTGGGCCGTCAGGTTTTCCCCGGCGACCACTGTGCCGAGCAGTACGCCCGTGACGGGGTTGAGCAGTCCGACCAGCCCCACGGTCCCCGCGGGCAGGTGCCGCAAGCCGGTGAACCAGGCGGTGAAGGCCAGCGCGGTGGCGACCAGGGCGACGTAGCCGAACGCGAGGAGCGCCGGTGTGTCGAGCACGGGTGGAGGACCCTCCGCCACCGCGGCGACCGGCAGCAGGAACAGGCCTCCGGCGGTGAGCTGCCAGGCGGTCGAGGCGAGCACGTCGGCACTGGTGCTCCACCGCTTGGCCAGGATGTGGCCGAAGGCCGACACGAGCATGGCCGCGCCCGAGGCGAAGACGCCGGGCACGCTCACCCCTTCCACCCCTGTGAGCAGCATGAGACAGACCCCGCCGAGTCCGATCGCGGCGCCGGCCAGGTGTGAGATGCCGGGCCGTTCGGACAACAGGGCCCAGGCGATGAGCATCATCGCCAGCGGGGACACCGCCATGACGGTCGAGGCGATGCTCGTCGGCAGCAGCTGGGAGGCGGCATAGACGAGCACGAAGAACACACTCACGTTGAGCAGCCCGAGTACGGCGGACCGCCACCACCAGGCGCCGCGTGGCCGCTGCCGGCACAGGGCCAGCAGGACGAGGCCGGCGGGAAGCGCCCGCAGGGCGGCCCCGAAGAGCGGGCGGTCCGCCGGCAGGAACTCGTGGGTGACGAAGTAGTTGGTTCCCCAGGCCACCGGCGCGACCGCGGTCAGAGCGACCCAGCGCAGATTAGTTTCCATGGAAGGCAATATAGCTTCCGTGGAAGCTATCATGATGTCCATGGACGATCCGCAACCGTTGGACCACGTGGCCCGCATCCAGGCCGACTGGCGCCGCGAACGACCCGACGTCGACATCGCCCCGCAGGGAGTGATCGGCCGACTGCACCGCCTGGCCGGTCGGCTGACCGAAGAGCTGTGCCTCGTCTACGGCCGCTACGGTCTCGGTGAGGGAGAGTTCGACGTCCTGTGCGCACTGCGCCGCGCCGGTGAGCCCTACGAGCGGGCACCCGGCGAACTCGCCGCGTACACCATGGTCACCACCGGTGCGATCACGAAGAGGGTCGACCGTCTCGAGCAGGCCGGGCTCGTCACCCGCCGCCGTTCCGCCGACGACCAGCGCGGCCGGATCGTCGCCCTCACCCGGCCCGGACGCGAACTGATCGACCGCGCGTTCACCGACCACATGCGCAACGAACGCCGACTGCTGGATCTGCTGACACACACCGAGGCCGAGGCACTCGAAACGCTGCTCACCACCTGGCTCTCCCGCATGGACGATCCGCGCCCTTCCAGCGACGTCGAATGACCCGCCGCCCGTCGGGCCGGAGTCCCGTTCCGGGCAGGAACCGAACCAACGGCGACGCCGTCGAAGGGCCGACTACGGGGAGGCCCTTCCATGACGAGAACCCGCACCCCATGTGCTCATCGCGTCCGTCGGGCTCTTCCTCGCCGTGGTCGGCTGCGGAACAGGGCCCGCACCGACCGCCGAAGGGGCTGACCGGGTGAAGCGGGTCCGCTGGCCCGAACCGGACCGGTACTCCTTCCGGCTTCTCTCCGAGTCCGGAGAGCGGGGCGACCTCGGGGAGTACCGGATCACGGTGGAGCACGGAAAGGTCGTCAAAGCGATCGGCCTCGACGAGCCGGCCCGGCGTACCGTCGAGGACAATCCACACAGCGTCCCGACCCTGGGCGGTCTCCTCGCCAAGGTCCAGCAGGCACGCACAGGCCACGCCGATGTCGCCCACGTCGCATTCGCCGCAGACGGTCATCCCACCGCGTTTCACATCGACTTGCAGAAGAACGCCATCGACGACGAGGCCGACTACTTCGTCACCGAGTACCGCGAACTCCCCTGATCGCCCACTGCGCCTCTTCGCGGCCCACGGGCTCGACCGCCAGTGGACCTGAACGGCCGTCAGTTCATGTCGAGTCGCCCTGGGCGGGGCTAGGGCGGGGCCGACGGGGCCCGGGGTCCTTCCAAGGCGAAGGCCTCCCGCAGTGTCACGCGCATCCCCCTACCCGCGTTTGCCGTTAGTCGTCGCATGCAAGTATTGTCGACGCCCGTAAGGCGCTTGCGCAATCCGGCTTTCCATGCAAAGGACCCTCGTCATGCCGCTCGCACTGCTGGCCCTGGCCATCGGGGCCTTCGGAATCGGCACCACGGAATTCGTGATCATGGGGCTGCTGCCCCAGGTCGGCGCGGACCTCGGTGTGTCCGTGCCGACGGCCGGCTTCCTGGTCACCGGCTACGCCCTCGGCGTCGTGATCGGCGCACCGATCATGACCGTCATCGGCACCAGGATCTCCCGCAGGAACATGCTCATGCTGCTCATGGGCCTGTTCATCCTGGGCAACGTCATCTCCGCCGCCGCCCCGGTCTTCGCCGTCATGCTGATCGGCCGCGTGGTGGCCTCCCTGGCCCACGGCGCCTTCTTCGGCATCGGCTCCGTCGTCGCCGCCGAACTGGTGGCGCCGGAGAAGAAGGCCGGCGCGATCTCGATGATGTTCACCGGGCTGACCGTGGCCAACGTCGTCGGCGTGCCCCTGGGCACGTACGCGGGCCAGAACGCCGGCTGGCGTGTGACCTTCCTGCTCGTCGCCGCTCTTGGCGTACTCGGCCTGGCCGGCGTCGCCAAGCTCGTACCCGACCTGCCCAAGCCGGAGAGAGTACGGCTGCGGCACGAGGTCGCCGCCTTCAGGAACACCCAGGTCATCTTGGCCATGGCCATGACGGTCCTCGGCTTCGGCGGCGTGTTCGCCGCGATCACCTACATCGCGCCGATGACGACCGAGGTCAGTGGCTTCGCGGAGTCCTCCGTCACCTGGCTGATGGTGGTCTTCGGTCTCGGCATGGTGGCGGGCAACCTCGTCGGCGGCCGTTTCGCGGACCGCAGGCTCATGCCCATGCTCTGCACCGCCCTGGGCGGCCTGGCGCTGGTCCTGCTGCTGTTCATCTTTCTGGCCTCCAACAAGGCCGCGTCCGTCGTGGCGGTCTTCCTCATCGGCGCTCTCGGCTTCGCCACCGTCCCGCCGTTGCAGAAGCGTGTCCTGGACCACGCCCACGGCGCGCCGACGCTCGCCTCGGCGGTCAACATCGGCGCCTTCAACCTGGGCAACGCCCTGTCCGCCTGGCTGGGCGGCCTGGTGATCTCCGCCGGCTTCGGTTACACCGCGCCCAACGCCGTCGGGGCGGTGCTGGCCGCTGCCGCCCTGGTGCTGGCCGTCCTCTCGCACCAGCTCGAGTTGCGGCAAACCCGCACCACCGCGGCTTCAGCCCGGGCGAACGTCGACCCCGTCGCGGCCACGGACCACGGGGCCGCCCACCCCGCCGCGTCCGACCACGGCGCCGTTCAGGCCGCCGCGGGAGCGGTCCGCTCCTGATCCCCCGCACCAAGCAGTACCAAGGAAAGGAATCCCGATGACTTCCGTGCCGAACGTGACGCTGAACAACGGTGTGACTATGCCCCAGTTGGGCTTCGGCGTCTTCCAGGTCCCCGACGAGGAGACCACCGCCGCGGTCACCAGTGCTCTGGAGGCCGGCTACCGCAGCATCGACACCGCCGCGATCTACGGCAACGAGCGCGGTGTCGGCAGGGCCATCGCCGCCTCCGGCCTGCCCCGTGAGGAACTCTTCGTCACGACCAAGCTGTGGAACGAGGACCAGGGCCACGACCGGACCCTGGCCGCGTTCGACGCATCCCTGGACAGGCTGGGCCTCGACCACGTCGACCTCTACCTCATCCACTGGCCGACTCCGGCCCGCGAGCTGTACGTGGAGACCTACAAGGCGCTGGAGAAGATCCTCGCCGAGGGGCGTGCCCGCGCCATCGGTGTATCGAACTTCCAGGTCCCCCACCTGCGGCGGCTCCTGGAGCACACCGGCATCACCCCGGCGGTCAACCAGGTGGAGCTGCACCCCGGCCTCCAGCAGACCGCGCTGCGCGCCTTCCACTCCGAGCACGGGATCGCCACCGAGGCCTGGAGCCCCCTGGCCCAGGGCGCGGTCCTCGGGGACGAGGCGATCGTGCGCGTCGCCGAGGCGTATGGCGTAACCCCGGCGCAGGTCGTGCTGCGCTGGCACCTGCAGACCGGCAACATCGTGATCCCCAAGTCCGTCACCCCCGACCGCATCCGGCAGAACCTGGACCTCTTCGGTTTCGAACTCACCGACGCCGACATGGCCGCCCTGACGGACCTCGACCGCGGTCTGCGCACAAGGAAGCCCATGCGGCACGACGCTGCCGCCGTGGCGATCGGACGACGCGCCCTGGGATGTGCGATCCGGCGTCGGACGGCACCGCCCCCACCGCACCGGAGTGATGCGGTGGGGCATCGGACCGTCCAGGCCCGACCGGGCAGCCCGGGGCGTGAGGGACCCCGCCCCCGCGTTCCCGGACCACGGACACGATCCGTGCCGCCCGGACGCGGAGCGAAAGCGGGCGACCAGTGTGCCCACAACCGTTCGGGACACACGGCTGAGCACGTGGCGCAGCGCGAGTTCATGGTCAAGTACCGTCCCCAGTCGCTGCTGCAGCGCCTCATCGAGCCGGAGGAGATCGCCAACATGGTCGTCTACCTGGCCTCGCCCTTTGCCTCCGCCACCACCGGTGGCGCCGTGCGCGTCGACGGCGGCTACGTCGACTCCATCCTGCCCTGACCCCGGCGCCGACCATGCCGGGCCGGCACGCATGCTCCGGCTTGCGGTTCTGGACGCTGAGCGCAGGCTGAAAGATGTAGGGGTGTCGTGCGGCCGTCCGAAGTGCAGGCCCCCGGCGACGGCTGTGAAGCACCTCAGCAAAGAAGCATGCTGCCCCGATCAAGAGCCTGGACTGTCGAGGAGAGGCACATGGCGACAGCAACGACGCAGGAGCCGGTGGAGCGTTTCCGTCAGCTCAGTGACAGCGACGCGGAAATCCAGGCGCACGGCAAGTACTTCTCGTGCAGCTACCTGCTCGACATGGAGAAGCATTCCTTTCTCGTGCGCATGCACCGCGGGCGCGTCGAGGAACTGATCGTCGACCCGGAGCCGCTGGCGGCCTACGACTTCGCGATCCGTGCGACCGCCGAGACCTGGCAGGGGTTCTGCTCGCCGACGCCCGCCCCCATGTACCACGGGATCTGGGCGGCCACCTTCCGGCGGGGCATGCGGCTCGAGGGGGAGCTGCTGGTTCTCATGCAGAACCTGCGCTGCCTGACCCGGCAGCTGGAACTGCTGCGAGTCACCGGCCCGCTGGGCTGACCGGTCATCCCGCCGAAAGGGAATCCGATGAACACCAATTCCCGCATCTCCCCGGTCACGGGCCACTACGTCACCATCGACGTCGAAGGCGTCGAGTACAAGGTGTTCTACCTGGAGAACGGTGAGGGCCAGCCGCTCGTCTGCCAGCACACCGCCGGCTGCCACAACCATCAGTGGCGCGATCTCCTGGAGGACGAGGAGATCACCGGCAATTACCGCGTCATCGCCTACGACCTGGCCCGCCACGGAAAGTCCGACCCGCCGCGGAATACGGACTGGTGGAAGGAGGAGTACAAGCTCACCGCCGACCACTTCGTGGCGTTCATCACCGCATTCTGCGACGCTCTCGGCCTCGAGGACCCGATTTTCATGGGCTCCTCCTTCGGCGGCAACGTCGCCCTGCAACTGGCGCTGCGCCACCCGGACCGCTTCAAGGCCGTCATCCCGGTCGAGGGCGCCGACTACTCGCCCGGCTTCTACCTGGACTGGTGGCAGCACCCGCACGCCAACGCGGCCCAGGTGTGCGCCAGCGGCGTATGGGACCTCATGGCGCCGCAGTCCCCGGAGCGTGACCGCTGGGCCACGTGGTTCTACTACAGCCAGGGATCCGAGTCGTTCAAGGGCGACCTGTACTTCTACTCGATCGACCACGATCTGCGCGACCGTCTCGGCGACATCGACGGCGACGCGTGCCCGGTGATCATGCTCACCGGGGCGTACGACTACCTCACCACCCCCGAGGACGGCGAGCGCACCGCCAAGCAGATCCGCGGCGCGGAGTTCATCGAGATGAAGGACATCGGCCACTTCCCGATGAGCGAGAACTACCCGCGGTTCGCGCAGTACCTCAAGCGCGCACTGCAGCGCATCGAGGAACGGACCAGTCTCCCCGGCTGAGTCCTCGCCCCAGGTGCCGCACACGGCGGTGCTCTCAACGCAGCGGGTGCTAGGGCGTCAGGTCGATCCCCGGATCGGCCCGGCGGGTCAGCCGTGCCGCGACCGCACCCGCGTAGGGTCCCATCATCAGACCGGACGCTCCCAGGCCGTTGGCCACGATCAGCCCGCCGACCCGGGGGACCGCGCCGTGCAGCGGCCGGACGTCGGGGCTCCTCGGTATGAATGACTCGGCGAGCAGTACCACCTCATACGCCCCCTGACCAACAGCGACGGGAGCCTGTTCCTCTACCTCGCGCTCGACCGGACCCGCGGCAGACCACGTCACGACGCCGCCGCATAACAGTGAATGGACACGAGTTGGGACGGGCCCCATCGTTGCTCCACCGTGGCCATCAGCTGCCAGCCCAGCCGCTCGTACAGAGCCGCCGCGGAGGTGTCGGACGCCACGACGTCGAGCACCGGATGCAGGCCACGATGTCGTGCCTCCTCCACTGCCTGGCCGACCAGCAGCGCACCGATGCCATGCCCCCTGGCCTGTGGGGCGACGAACAGCCGGCTGACCACCGCCGCTCGGGCCGTGCTGGTCCCGTTCCGCTCGCTCCACAAGCCGGGGGCCAGGTCTCCTTCACCCTCGCGGGACAAGCTGACGTGGCCGACGAGCCGGCCGCCGAGTTCAGCGACCCAGACTCCCAACAGGGAAGCCTGTGACAGCCACTCATCGGCCTGGTCGGGCCAGTTCACCGGGTAGCCGTCACACTGATGGACTTCCGCGAGAACCCGCACGCACGTCTCGACATCACCGTCAGTCCTCGGCCGGATCCGGAGATCCGGCCGCTCCACACCGGCCCCGAAGCTCTTGACGTTCACTTCGGCATGGAAACATATGGAACAGACTGACGACCAACCACTTTCGACGCACATTCCGGTACCGCAACGCAGGTGGTGCGGATCTACAGCAGTGCGGACATGGAGGCCGTCACGGGGCTCGTCGACGCTGAGGATGTCCAGCCCGGCGGCCGAGACTACGAGCGTGGACGGCTGATACCACTCCCGGGCCGGGGCACTCGGTGTGCCGAGTCACAGTTTCATGGGCCACGAGATCGAGGACATGCGGCTGGACGGCCAACCCGTCGGGGAGATCGGCCTGGCCCACGCCACCGCGGCTGCCATCGGCGTCCCGGTGGCGGTCCTCACCGGTGACGACTGCGCCTGCGCGGAGATGACGGAATGGGACGCGTCGGTGAGCACCGCGGCCGTGAAGGACGCGCGGGACCGGTTCGCGGCGGATCTGCAGCCGCCGCGGCCCCGTCAACCCTCACTGTTCGCCGGCAGTCGGCCTTCGTGGCCCCGACGCTGCTGGGAATCCCAGGAGTCACCTCGGCGGACAGCCGGACCGTTCAGGCACAGGGCGCCCTGCCCGGCCTCCGGACCCGCCGGGACACCGCCTGCTGCCGCTCATCTGCCCGTCCTCACCCGGGAAGCCCGGCTGTGTCCGCCTGGGCGGCTGAGGCGATCAACTGGTCGACCAGGGCGATCAGGACGTCCCGGCACGACTCGCGGTCACGTGCGTCGCACAGCATGACCTGGGCGTGTTCGGGCAGCGCCAGGGACTCCCGGATCTCCTCCGGCGGATAGGGGTGCTCTCCGTGGAAGCCGTTGACGCCGACGACGAACGGAATGTTCCGGCTCTCGAAGAAGTCGATGGCGGCGAAGCTGGTCTCCGGCCGGCGGACGTCTATCAGGACGACGGCGCCGAGCGCGCCCACGGCCAGGTCGTTCCACATGAACCAGAAGCGCTGCTGACCGGGTGTGCCGAAGAGATACAGCACAAGGTCCGAACTCACCGTGATCCGGCCGAAGTCCAGGGCCACGGTGGTGGCTTGCTTGTGCTCGATGCCGTCGAGGTCGTCGACGCCCAGGCCCGCGGCGGTCAGCGGCTCCTCGGTGCGCAGCGGGACGATCTCGCTGACCGAGCCGACCATGGTGGTCTTGCCGACCCCGAAGCCCCCGGCGATCAGGATCTTCGCTGTGTCGGGGGCCGATGACGGCCGAACGGTGGTGTCAGAGCCGGTCAAGGCCGTCCCTCACTTTCTGCAGAAGGTCCAGGTCCAGGGCGCGGGAGACCGGGGACGGCCGGCGGACGCTGATCCGTCCGGCGTCCAGCAGATCGCAGAGCATGATCACCACCACACTGACCGGAAGATCGAGGTGGGCGGCGAGCTCCGCCACGGTGATGGACTCCGCGCACCGCTTCAGGATCCGCGCGTGTTCGGGCTGAAGCCGGGCGGCCCGCTCGGGCGGCGGATCCACCGCCGTCACCATCGTGATGAGGGTGAAGTCGGCGCGGCTTGGACGGGTGCGTCCACTGGTCAGGGTGAACGGCCGAACGAGCCGTCCCGCCGCGTCGCCTCCGCTCACCTCACTCGCCGTTGCCGGACGCGTCGGCACCCGCACGCGGGGCCGCACTCAGGTGCTCGCCGATCTTCTTCACCAGCATGTTCATCTGGTACGCCACCACACCGACGTCGGCGCCCGGGCCGGTGAGAACGACAAGGTGGGCGCCCGGGCCGGCCGAGGTGAGAATCAGATAGGTGTGGGCCAGCTCGATGAGCGCCTGCCGCACCGGGCCGCCACCGAAGTCCATGCTGACGCCCTTGCTGAGGCTCATCAGGCCGGACGAGGTCGCCGCCAGCCGCTCGGCGTCGTCGCGCGGGAATCCGGTGGACTTGCTGACGACCAGTCCGTCCTCGGAGAGCACAACGGCGTGGTTGACGTCGGCGACCCGTTCCACGAGACCGGTCAGCAGCTGGTCGAGCTGGGTGTGCGTGGCGGGTGTGGGGCGTGTCATATGGGTGTCCTTCATGTGCGGTCGGCGGGCGAAGTCGAGGGGGGATGTCCTCCGGGCCCGAACACGGTCGAGGCCTCGGGGACGGCGGTGCCTGCGGCGGGAACGTGACCGTCCGGGCCGTCCGGTGCGGCGGCCTCCTCCGGTTCCGCGTCCCGCTCAGGGGTGTCGTCGTGTTGTGCCCGGCGTGTGCCGCGCTGGAAGCCGGCCAGGGAGGAGGCGGCGTGTTCGGCGGTGAAGTCGTCGAGGGGGTCGTTCTCGACGGCGGGCGCGAACTCCCCACGCAGCTCGGCGGCCAGGCTGGTCTGCGGCACCCGGCGCGGCAGTGGCGAGATCCCCGGCTCACGTGTCCGTTTCGCCTCGCCTCCGCTTTCGCCCGCATGTGAGGCATTCTGCCCTGCGGACGGTGTCCTCCGCCGGGCAGCGGCGGCGGGGGACGGGGTCTTGACGGGCCGTTCCGGGCTCGCCGGCGAGGGCAGCCGCCCCGGCCCGGACGCCTGAGGCTGCGTCCGCGGGGAGTCGGGCGCCTCGTGCACCACGATGTCGTGCGGGACGAGGACGATCGCGCTGGTACCGCCGTAGGGCGAGGGGCGCAGGGTCACGGTGATGCCGTGCCGGGTGGCCACGCGGGCGATCACGAACATGCCGAGCCGCAGGTCGTCGGCGAGCGCCACCACGTCGAACTGGGGGGCCTCGGCCAACTGGGCGTTGAGCTGGGCGTAGTCCTCCTCGGACATCCCGAGGCCGCGGTCCTCGATCTCGATGACGAGGCCCTTGGCCACCATCGCGGCCCGCACTCCGACGGGGCTCGGCGCGGCGGAGTACGCGGTCGCGTTGTCGATGAGCTCGGCCAGTAGGTGGATCACGTCCGCCACGGCGGGCGGCGCGAGGTACACCTCCTCGTCGGTGTGCACCTCCACCCTCTGGTACTCGGCGACCTCCCCGACGGCACCGCGCAGGATGTCGATCAGCGCGACCGGTTCGCTCCAGCTGCGCCGGGGCTGCTCGCCGCTGATGATGACGAGGTTCTCCTCGTAGCGACGCAACTGGCTTGCCATTGAGTCCAGTTCGTACAGGCCCTGGAGGAACTCCGGGTCCTGGTGCCGTCTTTCCAGTGCGTCGAGCTTGCTGAGCTGGAGGTTGATCAGGTTCTGGCTCTGCCGGGCGATTCCGAGAATCACCTTCTGGAAACCGCGCCGGGTGTCGGCGAGTTCCACCGCGGTGTGCACGGCCGTACGTTGCGCGGAGTTGAACGCGTGGGCGACCTGGCCGAGTTCGTCGGTGCCGTAGTCCAGTGGTGGCGTCGCGGACTCCACGTCCACCGTCTCGCCCCGCTCCAGCCGGGCCACCACGTCGGGCAGCCGCTCCTCGGACAGGCGGAGCGTGGCGATCCTCAGCCCCAGCAGACGCCGGGAGAGGGACCGGGTGATCCGCCAGGACATTCCCACGCACACGACCAGGGCGGCCAGGCCCGCCGCGCTCAGGACGGCGGCCTTCAGCAGCAGCCCGTACGCTCGCTCGGCACTGCGGTCGAGCAGCTCGTCCGTCTGCTGCTGGATCAGTGCCGCGTACTGGACGGACAGCTTGTCGACCGCGGCGGTCCATCGCTCGCGCGCGTCCGGCAGCGCGATCCCGCGGGCGCCGGTGGCCTTGTCGCGGGCCGAGAGCACCCGGTCCTCGACGGTCTCCAGCGTCCGCCACTCCGCCGACTGCAGGATCCGTTCGGTCTGCGTCTTCGTGCTGCCCTGGAGCGAGGGGACGATCTGGTCCTCGACCAGCCAGCGGCGGGTGTGGACCAGTTGGGCGAACCTGTCCCACGCCTCCTGGTCCATGTGCTTGGACGACCACGCCAGGGTGAGCTGCGCGTTCTCCTGGGAGACCAGCTCCGCGGCGTGTTCCAGTGCCACGAGCGGGCCGGCCTGGGAGGTGAGGTCGCCGTCGTCGACCTGGGACAGTTCCTGGAAGGCGTGGATCTGGTCGTCGATGATCGCGGTGTACTGGTCCAGGGCCTGTTCGCCGGTGATGTCCGTCGGTTTGTCCACCTGGCCCCGGTAGTACTCCAGGCTGCCCACCGACGCGACGACCGAGTACATCCGGTTCTTGATGCGGGCGGGGGCCTGCCTGATCGAGTCGGCATGGCGGACCAGCTCGGCCACCGCCTTGTCCGTGGTCCTGCGCTGCGCGTCGAGAGCGGCCCGGGAGCCGTGCGGGGACGCCAGCCACGCCGCCGACAGCCCGCGCTCCTGCTGGAGGCTGAGTGCCGCGTCGGTGCCCATGGCGCCGGTCGACCTGCTCAACGCCGTCTGTGAGCGCAGCCGGAGCCCCTCGGAGAACATCTGGGTCGTGGTCACACCCCACATGGCGGCGAGCGCGACAGTGGGGACCAGGGCCAGGAGGACCAGCGAGAGCCGAATGGAACCGAGACGGCGCCGGGGACCTGTCGGTGTCTGTGGAGACATCATCGTCCTAGAGCGATCTGCGGGGAGGCAGGGGTGGGGTGACGAGAGGGCGGGGTGGTGGCGCGTCCGGGAAGGGACGGGAGGCACGGGGGACGCCGTCCGCGCGGGCGACCGGGCGGACGGAAGAAGGACGGTGTCGTCATGTCACCGGCGCCCCGTGCACGGCAGTGCCTCAGCGCGTGCCGTTGGCGGCCAGCTTGGCCACCGACGCGACGTTCGACTTGGTCACGAAGGCGGGACCGGTGAGCACCGGTTCGACGCCGCCGCCACTGATATTGCCGTTGGACTTGTAGAGCCACAGCGCGTCGACGGCGAGGTAGCCCTGCAGATAGGGCTGCTGGTCAACCGCGAACTGCACGTCTCCGGCCTGGACCGCCTTGACCAGGTCCTTGTTCAGGTCGAAGGTGGCGACGTGCGCCTTGCTGCCCGATTTGTGTACGGACTTGACTGCTGCCAGCGCGAACTGTGCGCCGTTGGTGACCACTTCGTCGATGTTGGGGTCCAACCGCAGTCGGGCGGCGATGGATTCGGTCAGCGCGTCCATGTCGGTGCCGTCGCTGTAGACCATGTCGGTCCTGCCGCCGAAGGCCTTCTTCACTCCGGCGCAGCGTGCCTCCAGGCCGACGTTGCCCCGCTCGTGGATGACGCACAGGGCGTGCTTGGCCCCCAAGTCGTCCAGCTTGTCCCCGACGGCCCGGCCCGCGACGCTGTCGTCCTGGCCGAAGTACTGCAGCGCTCCGCTGGAACGCCAGGCACTGATACCGGAGTTGATCCCGACCACGGGAATGCCCGCCGCCTTGGCCTCCGCGATCGGCCCCTTCATCGCGTCCGGCTTGGCCAGGGTCAGCGCGATACCGTCGACTCCGTCCCGGATCGCGTCCCGCACCAGCTCCGCCTGCTGTGCGGGTTCGGGGTCGCTCACGTACGTCAGCTCGATGCCGTCCTTCGCGGCGGCCACCTCGGCACCCCTGCGGACCAGTTCCCAGAAGGCGTCCCCCTCGGCCCCGTGGGTGACCATGGTGACCTTGAGCCCGGACCCGCCGGACCCCCGCGAGCCCTGCCCGGAGTCGGAGCCGTCGGAGGCGGAGCAGCCGGCCAGGAGCAGGCAGACGGCGACCGCGGCCGTCACGGCGGTGCCGGGAGCGGATCTGCGGTACGTGAGCGGGGGAGGGGTCTTCATGAGGGTGAGGTACCTCACTGTGCGGCCGAGCATGTAGCAAACGGGGGCGGAACGGGGCGGAGGGCCTGCGGACGTACGAACGGGCGGTTGGCTCTCGTTGAGCCGGAGCCAACCGTGTGCGACGTCCGGTAGTCAAGTGATCGGCGACCTATCGTGGCTTGTTGCTGCCGCATTGTGATCATCTGCCTTGCCGGCGGCACAGCCGAGTTCCGCCACGTCCGGTGCGCCGGGCGCCTGTACACGGGCGGCCGGGCCCAGTTGAGCTTGCCGGTCCTTTCGGTACGCGTCTATAGTCCGACGCGTCGGCGAGCGGCGGCCGCGGAAGGACAGGGAGCGGCGCCCCGAACTCGGCCGGAAACAAGGGCAGACCGCCTGACGCAGGCGCGCCCGAAACCAGGTCGCACCCGCTTGGGCGGACGGCTGTCGGGTGGCTTGCCGCGGGCGTACACCTGGCGCAGCGGGTCATGGCCGGACGGGCCCGCACCGTCGTTGACCTGACGAGAGTGCAGCCGGACGGTGCCGGACCGGTGCCCGTGCGCTCCCCCCTTCCGATCAACCGCCGTGCGTGTCGCTGTCGTCGGCTCCGTGGTCCGGGTCGCGCTGCGTGCCGCGGGTCAGACGGGTGGCAAGACGGTAGTTGACGAGGACGTCACGGTACTCCCGGCCCGGTGTGACCGTATCGGGGAGGTTGGTCCGCTCGCTGAGGGACGACGACTCCCGTTCGCCGGAACCGGGGAAACCGACGGCTGTTCGGGGTTCCTCCTCGAAGCGGAGGAGGTCACCGCGGACGGTCGCCTCGAACGAGATGTCCGGTTCCGAGGATTCCCTGCCGGAGCCGCGCCCGGCGGGGGAGCGACTCGTCGGCCCCGTGGCGGCGTCGCCGGCCCCTCGGCTGCCGGCCGTTCAAGGCGGCTCCTCCCGCCGCTCCGGGGCGCGGCGGCGGGTGGGCGGGGGCGGAGCAGGCTTCTCGTCATGGTCGTCGTCATCCCTGACGCCGTGGCGGGGACGGCGAGCCCGGGCGGCGCGGCCGCGCTCGGTGCCGCCGCTTGCGCCGGCGGCCCTCCGTGCGGGCCCGGCCGCCCGCCGGGCCGCGCCGCGCCCGGCCGACGCGGTACCGCGCGTGACGCTCCGCGCGGTGGCCGGGGCACCCTCCGCGGAGTCCTCGGCGGCTTCGGCGGACCGTCGCGTCGTGCCACCGGTCGTTCGGCCGGCTGCCTCGCCCGCGGTGTCGGCGGTTCGTCGCGCCGTGCCACGCGTCGCCTGGGTGGCTGCCCCGCCTGCGGTGTCGGCGGGCCGCTGTGCCGTGTCACCCGACGCATGATCGGCCGTACCACGCGTCGCCGGGTCGGCTGCCTCGCCTGCGGTGTCGGCGGTCCTGTCGACCGTCTCGCCCGCCGTGCCGACCGCGTCACCGGCGGTGGCCTCCGCCTTCGCCTCGGCGCGCCTGGCGACCCGGCCGCTCTCCCGGACCGCGCCGCCGACGTCCTCGCCGACGTCGCCCACGGCTCGCGTTGCTCGGCCCCCGACATCCTCCACGGCGCGCCCAGCCTCGCCGCCCACGTCCGCGATGGCGTCGCCCGCTCCCTGGCCGACGTCCTCCACGGCTGAGCCCGCGCCCCGGCCCACGTCCTGGACGACGTCGCCTGCTCCGCGTCCGACGTCCTGGACGGCGGACCCGGCGCCCCGGCCGACGTCCTCCACTGCCGAGCCCGCACCACGGCCTACGTGTTCAACGGCGCCGCCCGCTCCCTGGCCGACGTCCTCGACCGCCGCCCCGGCGCTCCGGCCCACGTCCTGGACGGCGGAGCCCGCTCCCTGGCCGACGTCCTCCACCGCCGCCCCGGCGCCCCGGCCCACGTCCTGGACGGCGGAGCCCGCTCCCTGGCCGACGTCCTCCACCGCCGCCCCCGCGCCCCGGCCCACGTCCTCGACGGCCCTTCCCGCGCCGCTGCCCAGTTCGCCGACGGCCTGCCTGGCGCCGCCGCCGACGTCCTGCACCGCCGACCCGACGCCCCGGGCCAGCTCCTCCAGGATCTGCGGGTTGCGGTCGAGGGTGGTGAGCACCCGGTTGATGATCATCGCGACGTTGTTGAGCCTCACCTTGAGCTGGGCCTGCGCCTCCACGCCCGAAATGGCCAGGTGCACCCGTCCGAGGGCGACGTCGGCACCCACGTTCAGCTTCAGCAGGTCCAGCACCTCGGCCTGGAGCGAGACGTGCGCCCGCAGGTTCTCCACGTCCAGGTCGATCTCGTCGACCTTCAGCAGAGGGACGTCGAGGAAGACATCGGGCGCCGAATCGGCCCCGCCACCGGGGACGAAGGCGTCCTCGTCGCCGGTGTCCTCCGCCTCATCGCCCTCGCCGTCGTCGTACAGCCCGGACTCGGTGTACTCGTCGGAGTCCTCGGCCTCCTCCTCGTCGTACACCTCGGGCTCCTCGACGGGACCCGCGTCGTTCTCGGCGTCGTCGTGCATCCCTGCACCTCCGCGAGCTCGACGGATGATTCACCCCTTACACCCCAGTATGAGGTGTCGTCGTGCGGCGAGAAGGGCAGAGGAATGCCGCCGTCGCTGCCGTAGTGGACACGCCTGGGCATGTCCCGGCGGGCCCACGGGGGTGCTCGCGGCGAGCGAGGCGGCAGCAGGCCAATGGGCCGAACGGGTGAAGCTCGCTCATCGGTCCGGCCGGCACGCCGCGTGCGTCGCTCACCAGTCCCGGGTGGCGATCAGCTCCTCCACGTCCGCGTCCGGGAAGCCGTACGCCGACGCGACGAACCAGAAGTCCTCGGCGATCTCCTCCCGCGCGACCGTCTCGATCTCACTTCCGGCTGCCTCGAACTCCGCCTCCAGCAGGCTGAACTCCTCCGCCGATCATGCATGACCCCACTGAAAAGGCTCCGTCGGCGCCGTCGCCTGCCTATGCCTGAGGCCTGCAACGACGCTCATGCGTAGGGCAGTTGTCCTGTGTCGGCTACGGTGGGCAGCCGGTTGGGCGAGTGAGGGGAGCGAGCGGGGATGGACGAGCGTTCGGCGGGTGGAATGGTGCCGGTCAACACTTCGGTGGCGCATCCCGCGCGGGTGTACAACGTCTGGCTGGGCGGCAAGGACCACTACCCGGCCGACCAGGAGGCGGCCCGACTGGCCGCCGCGGCCAACCCGAAGATCGTTCCGGCGGTCCGGGCCAACCGGGCCTTCCTGGGACGCGCGGTGCGGCAGTTGGCAGGTGAGGCGGGGATCCGGCAGTTCCTCGACATCGGCACCGGGATCCCAGCCGCCGACAACACACACGAGGTGGCGCAGCGCGTCGACCCCGGAGCCCGGGTGGTCTACGTCGACAACGATCCCATCGTCCTCGCTCATGCCCGCGCGCTGCTGGTCAGCACCGAACAAGGAGCGACGGACTACGTGGAGGCGGACCTGAGGGACGTGGACCGCATCCTGACGGCGGCGCGGGAGACGCTGGACCTGTCGCAACCCGTGGCCCTGATGCTCGTGGCGGTCCTGCAGTACGTTCCGGACGCCGACGACCCCCACGGCCTCGCCCGGCGGCTCCTCGACGCGCTCGCCCCCGGCAGTCACATCGTCCTCTCCCACCCGGCCGCGGACATCGGAGCGGAGGAGGTCGCCGCGTCGATGCGCGTGTACAACGACCGGGCCGCCGAACACGCGGGAGCCACGCCCCGCACCCATGCCGAGGTGACCCGGTTCTTCGACGGCGCGGAACTCCTGGACCCGGGCGTCGTCCAGCTGCCCGAATGGCGTCCCGACCCCGCGGGTGGCACGTCTCCCGGCGAGCTGCCGATGTGGTGCGGGGTCGGCCGCAAGCCTTGACGGCGTGGACCCGTGTCCGCCGTGAACCGGCTGGGCCAGTACGTCGCTTCGGGGGAGCGTCGCCGGATCGGCTCGTCCTAGTCTCGGTGCCATGACTTCCCTGCCCTCCGCCACCGCCGCGGCCCCCGAGTCCCGCCGTACCGTGACCGCCGCCGTCGTTCAGGCGGCCGCCCCGCTGTTCGACACCCAGGCGGCGCTGAAACGCGCCGAGGAACTCGTCCGGGAGGCCGTCGGCGACCGGGGCGCTGAGGTCGTCGTCCTGCCGGAGGCGTTCCTCGGCGGCTATCCCAAGGGCCTGGACTTCGACATCACCGTGGGCAGCCGCACCCCGGCGGGCCGCGAACTCTTCCGCCGCTGCCACGCCGCCGCCATCGACGTCCCCGGTCGCGAGACGGACACCCTGGCCGCCCTCACCCGGGAGCTCGGCTGCCACGCCGTGGTCGGCGCCGTCGAACGCCAGGGCGGCACCCTGTACTGCGTCGCCCTGTTCTTCGGTCCCGAGGGGTACCTGGGCCTGCACCGCAAGCTCATGCCGACCGCCGCCGAACGCTACCTGTGGGGCCAGGGCGACGGTTCCACCCTCCCGGTCGTCGACACCGGCACCGCCCGCCTCGGCGCCGCCATCTGCTGGGAGAACTACATGCCGCTGTTCCGTACGGCCATGTACGCCAAGGGCGTCGACCTGTGGTGCGCGCCGACCGTGGACGACCGCGACGCCTGGCAGGCGAGCATGCGGCACATCGCCCTGGAGGGCCGCTGCTTCGTCCTCAGCGCCAGCCAGTACCTGCGCCGCGAAGCCCTGCCCGCCGACCTCCACCCCGTCCAGGGCGACGCGCCCGACACCGTCCTGATCGGCGGCGGCTCCGTCATCGTCTCCCCGCTCGGAGAGATCCTCGCCGGCCCGCTGCGCGGCGGCGAGGGCATCCTGACCGCCGAACTGGACCTCGACGACCTCACACGTGCCCGCTTCGACTTCGACCCCACCGGCCACTACGCGCGCCCCGACGTGTTCACCCTCCATGTCGACGAGTCGGCCCGCCGCACCACCGTCACCAGCACCTGACAGGGGACCGCCGAGCCAGTGTTGTGACCGGGAAGGTTCACCGGCTCGCGACGCCTGGCACGGTACCTCGCCGCGTTGCCGCATCACCCGAGTACATCCAGTACGCGGGCGATGCTCCGCCTTGCGATGTTCCCCCACTGCCCGAAGGGCGTGGGAGGCGCCCCCAGCACCGGACGCCGCGAGCTTTCCGGCAGACCTCCCCGGTCACAGCACTAGCCGATGCGAACTCCCGTGCCGCCGACACGGACGCGCGGGTCACCCGCGCGCAGCGTCACCGTGAGTTCGCCGGGGCGGCCCAGGTCCTCACCCTGACGCAGGGTGAGGACGGCGTCCTCGGGTACCAGGCCGAGCTCACGGGCGTACGCGCCGAACGCGGCGGCCGCGGCGCCGGTCGCCGGGTCCTCGACGACGCCGCCGACGGGGAACGGGTCACGGACATGGAAGACGGCGGGCGACTCCCACCACACCAACTGAAGTGTGGTCAGGTCCAGGCGGTGCATCAGGGCTTCGAGCCGCTGGAAGTCGTATGCGAGATCCGCCAGGCGCGCGCGAGTCGCCGCCGCGAGCACGAGATGGCGGGCACCGGCGAAAGCGATGCGGGGCGGGAAGGCCGGGTCGAGGTCGGCGGCCGGCCAGCCGAGCGCGGCGAGCGCCTCCGCGAGGTCGGCGGGACCGATCTCGTCAATGTACGGCTCGACGCTGGTGAGTGTGGCCCTGACCGTCCCGCCCTCCTCGGCCACCTCCACCGGCACGGTGCCGGCTCGCGTCGCGAACACGAGCCGGCCGGGACCGGTCCGCTCGGCGAGCGCGACGGCGGTCGCGACGGTGGCGTGCCCGCAGAACGGCACCTCGGCCTTGGGGCTGAAGTAGCGGATGCTGTACGTCCGTCCCTCCGGCCCGTCCAGGTCCTTTGGGGGCGCGGTCAGGAAGGCGGACTCCGAGTACCCGAGGCCGGCGGCGATGGCCAGCATGTCGCTGTCGTCCAGGGCGGCGGCGTCCAGAACCACACCGGCGGGGTTTCCACCGTCGGGGTCGCCGGAGAAGGCGGTGTAGCGCAGCACCTCGGGCCGCGGCGCGTTCGTCGTCATGTGCGCGGGAACACGCGGCAGGGCCGTGGCTATTCCTGTTCGACTTCAACTGAATGTGCGGCGGTACGCCTGTGGGCTGACGCCCGTCGTCCGCTTGAAGCGGTCGCGGAACGCCGTGGGCGAGCCGAACCCGACCTGTTCCGCGATCCGCTCCACCGGATGCCGGGTGGTCTCCAGCAGGTGCTGGGCCTGCCGGACGCGCGCCCGGTGCAGCCATTGCAGCGGGCTGGTCCCGGTCTGCTCGCGGAAGCGGCGCATGAGGGTGCGGGTGCTGACGCCGGCGTGCGCGGCCATGTCGGCGAGGGTCAGGTTCCGGTCCAGGTTGTCCTGGAGCCAGGCGAGCAGCGGTTCGAAGGAGGAACCCTGCGGTGTGGGCGCGTGGTCATGGACGATGAACTGCGCCTGTCCGCCCTCCCGTTCGAGCGGCATGACGGAGAGCCGGGCGGCGTCGGCGGCCACCGCCGAACCGTAGTCGCCGCGGATCATGTGCAGGCACAGGTCGAGGCCTGCGGCGGCGCCCGCGGAGGTGAGGAGCCGGCCGTTGTCGACATACAGCACGTCGGGGTCGACCGTGACCTTCGGATGCAGCGCGGCCAGCAGGTCCGCGGCCAGCCAGTGCGTCGTGGCGCGCAGTCCGTCGAGGAGACCGGTGGCGGCCAGCGGGAAGGTGCCCGTGCAGATGGACGCGATGCGGGTGCCGTCCGCGGCGGCCGCCAGCAGCGCCTCGCGGACCTCGGGCGTGAGCGGTGCGGTGGGGGAGGCCGTGCCCGGCACGATGACCGTGTCAGCGCCCTTGAGGCCGTCGAGCGTGCGATGCGCGCGGAGGGTGAAGGTGCCGGCGTCGACCTCGGGGCGCTCGGCGCACACGCGGACCTGGTAGCCGGGGCGCCCGTCGGGGAGCCGAGTGCGGGAGAAGACCTCGATCGGCGTGGACAGGTCGAAGGGAATCACCTGATCCAGAGCCAGGACGGCGACGGTGTGCATGGCGGGAACATAACGCATCACCGCATTCCCGCCACCGCGGCATCACGCCGAGGCGCCGCCGCGTGCTGCGCGGCGGCGCCTCGAGCAGATGTCACCCGCAGGCGGGCCGGGCCGCCCAGGGCCGGGCCAGGGCCGGACGAGAGGCCCGCGGGACGCCGCGCCGAGCGTCAGGGCATCTCACGCATCCGGCTGATCTCGCTGGTCTGCTGGGCGATCACTTCGTTCGCCATCTCCTCGACCTGTACGTTGTTGCCGTCCGAGAGCACCGAGGTGGCCATGGTGATCGCCCCGTAGTGGTGCGCGGTCATGAGTTTCAGGAACAGCTCGTCGAAGGCGGCTCCGCGCGCCGCGCGAAGCTGTGCCAGTTGGGCCTCGGTCGCCATGCCGGGCATCGTGGCGTGGTCGTGCTGGTGCGACGAGCCCGCGCCGCCACTCGTGCGCCGCTCTCCGCCATGGTTCTTCAACCACCCCTTCATGGCGTCGATTTCAGGCCCCTGGCCCGCGGCGATGCGGGAGGCCATCCGCTTCACGTTGCCCGACTTCGCCCGGTGCGGGGCCAGTTCGGTCATCTCCAGTGCCTGGCCGTGGTGGACGATCATCATCTGGACGTATTCGAAGTCCGCCGCGTTGGGGGAGTCGTCGGGAATCTCCTTCGCGGCCTCCTCGGCGGACAGGGTCCGGGCGGGCTCACCGGGCTTACCGGGGGCGATCACCGAGGGGCCGGGCGCGCTCCTCTTCTCCGGTGCGTCCGTGCCCGAGTCGCACGCGCCGACGGTGAGAGTGACAAGGGTGAGAGCGGCGATTGTCCGCCACTTGACACGATCAAAGACTTTCATACCGAGCGCATTGCCATCTTTTGATCTGTACATGAAAGGTAAGATACTGCGGCTGTCCGTGAACCGTTCCCTTGCGGACGGACACCAGGGAGGAAACAGTGAACCTGTTGAACAGTCCCCGAACACGGCCCAGGCGCCTGGGAGTTGTGGCAGCAGCCACGGGCCTGCTGGCGGCGCTGCTCACCGCGGCTCCGGCCATGGCGACGCCCGACCCCGGCGACGCCGCCACCACACCCCAGCGAGTGTCGAAGAGCGAGGCGGCCGAGACCAGAACGGCCATCGCCGACGGCGAGATACCGGCGCAGGACGAGATCGTCCACTCCGACAACATCGAGCACCTCGTCAACGTCCCCAAGGACGCCCTGACGGACCTGAACTCGGACCTCGCCTTCCAGGGCAAGTACGTGTTCGCCGGCAACTACGACGGCTTCCGCATCTTCGACATCAGCAACCCGAAGGCGCCCAAGACGGTCTCCCAGGTGCTCTGCCCGGGATCGCAGAACGACGTGTCCGTCTACGGGAACCTGCTGTTCCTGTCGACCGACTCCTCGCGCAGCGACAACTCCTGCTCGAGCACGTCGCAGCCCGCGACCGAGAAGTCGTCGTGGGAGGGCATGAAGATCTTCGACATCAGCAACAAGAAGAGCCCCAAGTACGTCGCGGCCGTCGAGACCAACTGCGGCTCGCACACGCACTCCCTCGTTCCGCACGGCCGTAACGTCTACATCTACGTGTCCTCGTACTCCCCGAGTCCGTCGTTCCCCGACTGCCAACCGCCGCACGACGGCATCTCGATCATCAAGGTGCCGCGCGACGCTCCCCAGAAGGCCGCGGTCGTCAACTTCGCCGTGCTTTTCCCGGGTGAGGGCCCCGACGGTGGCGGCAACCCCGGCGCGCCCACCAACCCGGGTGTCTCCAAGACGACCGGCTGCCACGACATCACCGTGCTGCCGTCGAAGGACCTGGCCGCCGGTGCCTGCATGGGCGACGGGGTCCTGATGTCCATCAAGGACCCGGAGCACCCGAAGGTCATCGACCAGGTCCAGGACAACGTCAACTTCGCGTTCTGGCACTCGGCGACCTTCAACCAGACCGCGAAGAAGGTCGTCTTCACCGACGAACTCGGCGGCGGAGGCGCGGCGACCTGCAACGCCGCCATCGGCCCGAACCGCGGAGCCGACGGCATCTACGACATCGTCGGCAAGGGCGACCAGCGCAAGCTCGTGTTCCGCGGCTACTTCAAGATCCCGCGCCACCAGGCGGACACCGAGAACTGCGTCGCCCACAACGGCTCGCTGATCCCGGTCAAGGGCCGCGACCTCATGGTCCAGGCCTGGTACCAGGGCGGCGTCTCGGTCTGGGACTTCACCGACTCGACGCAGCCGAAGGAGATCGGCTACTTCGAGCGCGGCCCGCTGAGCACGGACCGTCTGACGGTGGGCGGTTCCTGGTCCGCGTACTACTACAACGGCTACATCTACTCGAACGACATCGCCAAGGGCTTCGATGTGCTCAAGCTGAACGACCGGCGCACCGACCCGGCCCGGAAGGTCCACATGGACCAGCTGAACGTCCAGACCCAGCCCGACTACTTCGACTGACCCGGCCAGGGTCCGCCGGTACAACGGCACTGGTCCCGCCGGGCGGTTCACCGCCCGGCGGGACAACCGCACCGCGACTGACGGGCGGTGGCCGATCGGTGTGCCCGGCACCCGCGCGGCGGCGTCGGCGTCAAAGATTCTTGTCAACCCATTACCAGGCGTTTACTGAGCAGATACCTTTCTCCTTGCCGGTGGCAGGGGAGCGGTGCGATCCGGTCGTTTCTGCCTGCCCCGGGGTACCGCCGTACGTCCCTCGGCCTGTTTTCGGCCATTTACGCCCATTTCTGATGGACTGCCGGAAGGAAGCGTCTTGAACGCTCGGAACCGCCGTACCACGGTAGCCGCCGTATCCGCCGCAGGGCTCATAGCGCCGCTGCTGCTGATCGGCTCGGGCACCGCCTCCGCTCACAGCGACCCTGCGAAGGAGGCTGTCCAGCTCGCGAAGAAGCTCGTCAAGAAGAGCAACGCCGAGGATGCCTACGAGCATCTGAAGAAGTTCCAGCGGATCGCCGACAAGAACGGGAACACCCGGGTGGCCGGGTCGGAGGGGCACCGGCAGTCGGCCGAATACGTCGAGGGCCTGTTGCGGAAGGCCGGGTACTCGGTGACCCGGAACGAGTTCGACTACCCGTTCGCCGAGACGCTGGCGCAGAGCCTGCGGGTGGTGTCGCCGCAGCAGCAGGATGTCCCGGTGATCGCCATGACGTACTCGGCCAGCAGCCCGGTCGGCGGTATCACCGCCCCGGTCGCGGTGGTGCCGGTCGACGACACCACCGGCTGCGAGCCGGGGGACTACGCCTCCGGGACGTTCACCGGCAAGATCGCACTGATCAAGCGCGGCGGCTGCACCTTCGCGGAGAAGCAGGTGGCCGCCGCCGGTGCGGGCGCGGTCGGCGCGATCATCTACAACAACACCGAGGGCGCGCTCAACGGCACCCTGGGCGACCCGTCCGCCGCCAGGATCCCGGCCGGCGGCGTCACCCAGGCGGACGGCGAGGCGCTCGCGGCGAAGGCCGCCGCCGGCGCGGTGACCGTCAGCCTGGAGATCCGTACCTTCGCGGAGACGCGGCACACCTACAACGTGATCGCCGAGACCAGGACCGGCAGCGCCGACAACGTGGTGATGTTCGGCGCCCACCTGGACTCGGTGGCGGCCGGACCGGGCATCAACGACAACGGCTCCGGCTCCGCCGGCATCCTCGACGTGGCCCTGAACCTCGCCCACGAGAAGGTCAAGAACAAGGTACGTTTCGCCTGGTGGTCGGCCGAGGAGTTCGGCCTGCTGGGCTCGGAGGCGTACGTCGACGGCCTCTCGGCGGCGGACCGTGCGAAGGTCAAGCTGTACCTGAACTTCGACATGATCGCCTCGCCGAACTACGCCCAGTTCGTCTACGACGGCGACGACTCCGACCAGGTCGGTGCCGGCCCCGGCCCGGAGGGCTCGGCGCAGCTCGAGCGGCAGATCACCGACTACCTGGACAGCAGGCGCATCCCGCACGAGGGCACCGACTTCACCGGCCGCTCCGACTACGGGCCGTTCATCGAGGTCGGCATCCCCTCCGGCGGCACGTTCACCGGCGCGGAGGGCATCAAGACGGGCGGGCAGGCAAAGGTGTACGGCGGTAAGGCCGGAGTCGCGTACGACGCCTGCTACCACGCGGCCTGCGACAACCTGAAGAACATCAACATGAAGGCGTTCGACGTCAACATCGACGTCATCGCCAACGCGGTGGGCCAGTACGCCTGGGACACCAGCATCCTGAGCAAGCCGGTGACGCCGCAGAACACCAAGGGTTCGGCGGGCAGCGGGGGCGGCCTGCACGATGGCCACGACCACGAGGTCACCGAGTAACTCCCGCTCCGCACAAGGGGAGGGCCGGACTGCCCGGCCCTCCCCCCACTTCCGCGGCGACACGCACGCGGCAGGGCGGGGGACCGCCTCCTGGGCCGGCTGATCACTGGCGTATGCTCCGCTTGCTCGTACGCATGACACCATCCAGGGGGGAACGTGAGCGGTACGCCTGGCAACGGGGGAGGCGTGCGGCGCCTTCTGTCCTGCCTCGGAGCCGTCGTGGTCGTCCTCGCGGCACTGGCCGGAGGTGCCGTCTGGCTGCTCCGTGACGAACTGTTCCACCCCTTCGGCGATGCTCGGGCATGCGCGGGAAGCGACGCGAAGTTGCCCGGCGTGATCAGCGCCGGCGGCGCCCCGATCCCCGCCGGTGCCTCCGACATCCACTACCTCACCCGGAACGGCAGAGCCGAAGTCGCCTTCGTGAGCGGCCGGATACCGGACTACCTCAACCGCGCGGGCATCCTCCCGGAGGACAAACCGCTGTTCGACACAGAGTACGGCGAGAAAGTCGACGACGGCATCGCACGCCCCGACGACCTGTGCGGCACACCCCTGCGGGAGCCGCTCTGGCTCTACCACTCCACAACCGACGACGGTGCCGACGTCAGCGTCCTGGTCGAGCGCTCACCCACGGTCAACGATGCCTTCCGCTTTCCGGCCCGCGCCGTGGTCACCTACACCTTCCCCTGACCCGCGCGCACTTTGCCGTGTGGGGCGAGCGGCTGTACGCCTTCCCCTGCCGAATGGAAGCGTCAGGTGAAGGCGCCGGCGACGGCGGGGCCGATGCGGACGGCGGTCATGAGCGACGCCCTGTCCTGTGTGCGCACGGGCCGCTGGGGTCAGGGCCTCCAGGCGCCGATGCGGTCCAGGCGGCGCAACTGCTGGCGCGCGGTGGGCACGTCCAGGCCCCGGCCACGCTCGGTGAGGTGGCCCGCGACGGCGGTGCGGTGCTCGACGGGCTTGTGGTCGTCGTACTTGAACTTGGCCCGCACCTCGGTGACCTCGAGGCGCAGCCCGCGGATGCCGGGCAGCATCCGCCCGTACGGCGGCTGGTCGACGTCGATGGGAGCGTGGTCGCCGTCGGGCTGGAAGTGGGCCATCTGGCGGCGCAGCAGGTCGGCCTTGGCCTCGGGGTCGTCGACGATGTGGGCGCGGCAGGTGAACTGGACGGCCGCGTAGTAGCTGGTGGGGACGCCGTCGGTGGGAGGGATGCCGGGCTTGGCGCGCCAGGGGCCGGGGACGAAGGCGTAGTCGCCGATGACGGTGAAGGTGACGTTCGGGTCGTGCTCGATGGCCTTCCAGACCGGGTTGGGCCGGGCGAGGTGGACCAGCAACTGGCCGTCGTCGGTGGTGAAGTGGGTGGGGACGACGACGGGCGCCTGGCCGGGCAGGCCGTTGACGCCGAGCTGGCCGAAGTCGTGGCCGTCGGCGATCCAGGTCTGCCATTCGGTGTCGTCCAGGGAGGCGTCCCAGGGCTGGATGAACATGTGGTTCTCCTGAGGGGGAAGGCAGTTGGTCAGGTGAGGGCGAGGAGGCCGACCGCGACGGCGGCGGTGCCCAGGCCGACGAGCTGGCCGCGGTGGATGCGTTCGGCTAGCACGCCGCGGGCGAGCAGGACCGTGCCGGCCGGATACAGGGCGGTGATCACCGCGACGACGGTGAGGTCGCCGCTGCGGGCGGCGAGCAGGAAGAGCAGGTTCGCGAGCGAGTCCAGTACGCCCGCGGTCGCGGAGATCGCGTAGGCGGGCCTCTCCGGGCCCAGTCGGCGGCGCATCACCGCGGCCGCGGCCAGGGTGACGGCCGAGGAGACCGCTCTGCCGATGATCAGTGGGGCCACGCCGCTGTCGGAGGGCGCCTGGTGCAGGAAGACGAGCTGAAGGGCGATGGCGGCGCCCGCCCCGAAGGCCAGCAGCAGAGCCGTCCGCGACGGACGCGACGAGCGTGCCCCGTGCCCGGCACTCACCATGACCACGGCCACCAGCGCCAGCGGCAGACCCACGATGCCCGCCACACCAAGGCGCTCGCCCTGGAGCAGCCCGACGGCGACCGGCAGTGCGGTGGACACCAGCGCCGTGAGCGGCGAGAGCACGTTCATCGGGCCGATCGCGAGGGTCTTGTACAGCAGGGCGAACGCGGCGGCCGACGCGACCCCGGAGGCCGCGCCCCACCCGACGCCTGCCCAGGTGAACGAGGCGCCCAGGACGGGCCACAGCAGCAGTTCGACGGCGAGACTGGCCGGGGCCGCGACCAGCACGGTGCGCAGCACATGCGCCTTGCGGGCGCCGAGGCCACCGAGGAAATCGGCGCATCCGTAGGCGAGAGAGCTGCCCAGGGCCAGCAGCAGAGCGAACACGGTACTTCCCTAACTTTCACATTGGAACGACCCGACCGTACAATGAAACGACCGCCTTCTGTCAACCAAATGACCGGACGGTCCATTGAAGTGCTCCACTCGTCAGGACGGTGATCAGGTGCCCGAGGCCGAAGCAGCCCTGCGCACGCTCGCGCACAACGTCAGAGCCGCACGCACCCGTGCGGGCCTTTCGCTGGACGAGCTGGGCCGCCGGGCCAAGGTCAGCAAGGGTGCCCTGGTCGGGCTGGAGAAGGCCCAGGGCAACCCGAACTTCGCCACCCTGGTCCGCCTCGCCGACACCCTCGGCATCTCGGTGTCCGCGCTGATGGAGGGACCGGCCGAAGGCAGCGTCCGCGTGGTGTCCGCCGACGCCGTCATGCCCCTGTGGGCGGGGGAGCGGGGCGGCGAGGCCCGGCTCATGCTGACCACCTCCGGACCGGCTCCGGTCGAGGTCTGGCGCTGGAAACTGGAGCCCGGCGAGGAGTACCCCAGCCACCCCCACCAGCCGGGCGTCGTGGAAACCGTCAGTGTCACGTCCGGCCGGATGACACTGGTCGTCGACGGCACCGAGCACACCGTCGAAGCCGGACAGACCGCCACCTTCGACGGCGACACCACCCACACCTACCGCGGCTCGGGCACCGGCACCTGCCACCTGATCATGACCGTTCACATCCCGCCAGGACCCGGCTCCCCGAGCTGAGGGGCCGCGGCCCCGGCCGGGGGGTACCTGAGGGTACGACCGTTCGTCGCACGAGGAACGCCGCTTACCGCACACGGTCGACCGGATGGTGTTCAGCAAGGCACGGGATTCGTACCGTCCGGGATCATGAGTGCTCCTGTCGCTCCCCCGGGATGGAGCCGCTGGCTGATTCCGCCCGCCGCTCTGTCGGTCCACCTGTCCATCGGCCAGGCCTACGCCTGGAGCGTGTTCAAACCGCCCCTGGAGTCAGCGCTCCATCTGGACGGCACACAAAGCGCGTTGCCGTTCCAGCTGGCGATCGTGATGCTCGGTCTGTCCGCCGCGTTCGGCGGCACGCTCGTGGAACGCAACGGACCGCGCTGGGCGATGACCGTCGCCCTGGTCTGCTTCTCCTCCGGTTTCCTGCTCGCCGCGCTGGGGGCACAGACCGAGCAGTACTGGCTGATCGTCCTCGGCTACGGGTTCGTCGGCGGCATCGGGCTGGGCATCGGCTACATCTCGCCCGTCTCCACCCTGATCAAGTGGTTCCCGGACCGGCCCGGCATGGCCACCGGCATCGCCATCATGGGCTTCGGCGGCGGTGCGCTGATCGCCTCGCCCTGGTCGGCGCAGATGCTGGACTCCTTCGGCGCCGGCCACTCGGGGATCGCCCTCGCCTTCCTCGTGCACGGACTGTCGTACGCCGTCTTCATGTCCCTGGGCGTCCTGTTGGTGCGGGTGCCGCGGGCCGGGAAGCCCGTCGAGAGCGGGCCGAGTGCCTCCGCCGGCGCTCAGGTCTCCGCCCGCAGTGCCGTGCGCACCCCGCAGTTCTGGTGCCTGTGGCTCGTGCTCTGCATGAACGTGACCGCCGGCATCGGCATCCTGGAGAAGGCCGCCCCGATGATCACGGACTTCTTCGCGGACACCTCCACCCCGGTGTCGGCCTTCGCGGCCGCCGGCTTCGTCGCTCTGCTGTCGGCGGCCAACATGGCGGGCCGTATCGGCTGGTCCTCGACCTCGGACCTGATCGGACGCAAGAACATCTACCGCGTCTACCTGGGCGTCGGCGCGCTCATGTATCTGCTCATCGCGTCGTTCGGCGACTCGTCCAAGCCGCTGTTCGTCCTGTGCGCGCTCGTGATCCTCTCCTTCTACGGTGGCGGATTCGCGACGATCCCCGCCTATCTGAAGGACCTGTTCGGGACCCACGAGGTCGGCGCGATCCACGGCCGGCTGCTCACCGCCTGGTCGACCGCCGGTGTCCTCGGCCCGCTGATCGTGAACTGGATAGCCGACCGTCAGGAGGAGGCCGGCAAGCACGGGGCGTCCCTCTACGGCCTCTCCTTCGTGATCATGATCGGGCTGCTCGTCGTCGGGTTCGTCGCCAACGAGTTCGTCCGGCCCGTCGACCCCCGCCACCACATTCCCGCACCGAAGGAGGCCGCCGATGGCCGACACGAGCAGCGCGCCTGACCGGCGTGCGCTGATCCTCCTCTCCTGGCTGTGGGTGGGCGCCCCCCTGTGCTACGGCCTCTACGAACTCGTCCTGAAGGCCAAGCAGCTCTTCACCGGGTGAGGCGGCAGGCACCCTGGTGCTGGAGGGAACGGCGCGGCGGCCCGGACGCCGGCCGTCGCGGCAGCCACATGGAGTATGTGAGTGAAGTGTGCTCCCGGCGGCCGTGTGAACGGCCCGGCCGGCGTATCGACCGGCCGGGCAGCCGCGCAGCGTGCCAACCGAGCGCCCTGCAACCGGCGCGGTAGCCACAATGACTCCTTCCGCAGGACGACCACGGTCCTGCCGGTGGGCAATCCTGTGGCGCGTGACAGCTGATCTCCACAGAGGTGGCGACGCCCTTCCGGCCACCTCGCCGGCGCCCCCCGCCGATCACGCGCCCCGGCCGCGCCGTTCACGGCTGCGGCGGTGGTCGCGGCGCGTCGTGCTGGGCTCTGCCGTCGTGCTGATGGCCGTCACAGCGGCCTCGTTCGCCTACAACGGCTTCACCGCCAGGCGCGTCGCGCCTCCAACGGGCATGCTGGCCGAAGGCGTACCGGGTCTGCCTGCCGGCAGGTTGGCGCGGCTCGCCGGCCTCGACCTGCCCAAGGCGGTGGTGTTCGGGGCACAGGACGACGTGTTCACGCCGCAGACGCCGTACCAGACCGCCCGAAGTATCGGCGCACCCGCTCCGACGCTCATACCGGGCGCCCGGCACCTGACGATGATCTCCAGTCCGGAGGTGGTCGCGGAGGCCGTGGACAAGCTCATGGACGCACATGCGATCTCGATGCCCGGCGGCGGCAACGAGTCGCAGCGTAGCCCGCGCATTTCGCCGACCTGCGGCGGGCCGTCTCCGGTATCAGCGAGCGCATGCTCTCCGACCGGCTGTCCGAACTCGGCGCCGCGGGACTCGTGGTGCGTGAGGTCGAAGAGGGGCCGCCGTTGCGCGTCTCGTACCGGCTGACGGAAGCCGGGGCCGCGCTGGAGCCCGCCCTGCTGGAGCTCGGGAAGTGGGCCGAGGAGCATCTGCCCGAAGGGCGGCCGAGTGCGACAGGCTGCGACAGCTGACCGTTCGGTTATTGTCGAAGGATGCCGCGACCAGCCAATCCACTCGTCCGTGAACGCCTCCTTGCTGCGGGGCTCGAGCTCATCCACACGAACGGCTTCAACGGGTGCGGCATCAAGGAGATCACCGACAGCGCCGGTGTTCCGAAGGGGTCGTTCTACAGCTACTTCGCCAGCAAGGAAGACTTCGCGGTCGCGGTACTCGAGCACTACTGGGCGTCCATCGACCGGGACTTCGGCTTCCATCTGCGAGACGCGTCCCGGCCTCCCGGGGACGCGTCACCGCGTTCTTCCTGGCCATGACGGACCACAACGCGCAGCGCGACTTCGCGCTGGGCTGCCTCGTCGGCAACATGTCTCTCGAACTGGCCGACCACAGCGCGGAGGTCAGGGAGAAGCTGGACCACATCATGGACCGGTGGACCGGCTTGATCGCCGCGTGCCTCCGAGAGGCCCAGGCCGGCGGTGACCTCCCCGGTGACGCGCCCCCGGAGGAACTCGCGTTCGTCATCGTCGAGGCGTGGGAGGGGGCTGTCATGCAAGGGCGCATCGTGCAGGGACGCGACGCGTACGACAGGTTCGCGACTGTGGCCTTGCCGCGTCTCCTCGGGGTGCCGGCTCCTTCGATGAAGTAACCCACGGCAGAACCTTGGTCCCGAAGACTCAGCAGGTGCTCAGCTCAGACACGACTCGGTCTCGGCCTGCTGAACCGCAGGGCAGCGCACGGCGTGACGTACGAGCGTGTGGCCATGCGCTTCGAGTCGAGTTCGCGTGTACCGCCCTTGCCGGGGAGTGACTGCCGGCCTGAGAAGCCTGCAGACTCGCGAGGCGACGGGTTCGCGGGTGGCTGCATAAGTCTGATCGTGCTGCTCATCGAGGTCCCGGTCGCCCTTCTGCTGGGGTTGACGTTGGTCATCCGTGGATGGGGCCGTGCAGACGAACAAACCGGGGCACCCACGATGGACTGGGTGCCGGTCCTCTGGCTCGGCGGATTCACACTGGGCGTGCTCGTGATCGCCGTGGTCTTCCTGTACTCGGCGCATCCGTTCGCAGGATCGGTCCAACTGCTCATAGCGGCCATTGTGCTGATCTTCACGCTGGCTGCTTGGCACGTGGAGTATGAGCGTGCCCATCCATCTCCGCTACCGGCGTGCCCAACAAGGGCCGGGACGCCGTGCGTTTCATCGAACCTCGTGACCGACCGGTAAGGCCCGCAGCGGGGCCCCGAAGCACAAGGCAGACAGGCAATACCGGAACGAGCCGGCCGCATCGATGTCCCGGCACCGTGGCCGACTCGCTCACCAGCTCACCCGTGGAGCAGCTCCTGCTCGTACTCCTGAAGAGCCGAGAGCGTCGACTGCCAGGAATCCCTTGCCCCGTGTTCGTCGGTGAAGAGGCAGCAGCTCTGCCCATCCTCTCCTTCGTCGCTGATGGCCCACCATCCGTTCGTGACGTCCCAGAGCGAGCGTACGGAGTCGTCTCTCAGGCTGAAGGTGTGGTGTGTCAGGCTTGCCCACACCCCCCAGCCCTCGGGACCGCAGCTTCGCCGGTGATCACGGCGCCACGTCTCGACCTCGCGCGCCTGGTGTTCCCGCGCCTGGGCGAGTTGCTTGCTGATCTCATCCGGCACCGGAGTCTGCGAAGACCGCGCCAACTCCCGTGCCTGCCTTGCCGCGGCAGTCGGGCGACGCGCATGAGCGGCGACAGCCATCTCGACCGAGTGGCAGCCCGCCGACCGCAGTTCGCGGGCCCGGTCGGCCGAGATCCCTGCCGCGGCGAGCGCTGCCGCCTCCGAAGCCCGCCAGCTCTGACGAGGATCGGCGTTCTGGAGCAACGCGTGCGCTGTGTTCGGCGTCCGCAGATTCCAGCCGTCCCGGAGCCACTCCTCGGGGGAGCGCACGGTCAGGTGGGCGGCGTCGGCGGCGTCCTCGACATGCAGGACGGGGAGCAGCCGCCGCAGGGCCGCCGGAGTCCATGAGGTGGACCTGAGCGCTCGTGCCACGTCCTGACCGGCGCCGACGCTTGCGTAGGCGGTGAGGGAGTACCCGTACTCCTCCACCATGCGGTCGACCAGGTCGGCGCGCTCGCGGGTGAGGGAGAGGGCGTACTCGGTGCCCCGGCCGCCGTATCCGAAACGACGAACGATCAGGGTTGACCGCTGATCGTCCATGAAGACCTCAGCGGCACTGGAGAGGCCCGGGTAGTCGGTCGCCACATGCTCGTATCCCCGGGAGTTCTCCCATCCCGGTTCGGGGGGAAAGGCGTCATCGGGCGCGGGGGGAATGTCACTGTGATACCGGGTGCCGAGGAGGACGAACGCCTGCCGGCGCAGCGTGTCCGCGGGGTCGCTGTCGCCGGAGCGGACGATGCTGCCGGAGTCCGCGGGCAGCGAGTCGAGCGACGTACGGGGGATGTCCTCGATGAGGAGGAGGGTGGACGGCGTCCACGTGATGCGGCGGCCCTCGGCGGTTTCTTCGACGGAGAGTTCGCCGGTGTGCAGAGCGCAGCCGTGCAGTTGGGGTGCCCGCCAGCCGGGTTGAGCGCTCGCCAGGAGTTCCCCCGTGGGCAGGCTGAGCGTCAGGGCGGACGGCCGGTGAAGGTGGTCAGGGCTGAGAAGGATGTCCAGGTGCTCGACAGGTCGGCGGCCGTCACGGCCCAGCCGTGCGACGGTCGCTTCGAATCCCGGATCGGCGTGATCGGCGAAGCCCGCTTCTGCCTCCGCCAAGCTCCCCGAGTACGGGCTCGGGGCGTGGACGCTGAATTGAGACAGACTCCAGGTGGGCTGCCAGTGGAACCCCGTGCGTAAGGGGCGGTGGTTCTTCCATGTTGGGCCTGCGGCGGCGCCGGACTGCGCCGGGGCGTGCTCCGAGGCACTGGCAGGAACCGGTTGGTGCATCGTCAATTCCTTCTTGGACCGCGCGGCGGACAGCGCGTTGAGTTTACTTGCCGGACTTACCGATTGAGCGGTCGGGCCGGGTCGTGGCCGGGCAGGTCAGGGCATGAGCAGGGCTTTGATGGCGCGGCGTTCGTCCATCGCCTTGTAGCCCTCGGCCACTCGGACAGGGGCAGCTTCAGGTCGAAGACCTTGCCCGGGTCGATCCGGCCGGTGAGGACGCGGTCGATCAGGTCGGGCAGGTACGCGCGCACCGGGGCGGGGCCGCCGCGCACGCCGACCTGGGAGTAGAAGAGCTGCGCGCCGTCGAGGAAGACGCCGTGGGGTACGCCGACGAAGCCGACGTTGCCGCCGGGCCGGGTGGAGTTGAGGGCCTGCTGCATCGACTGCTCGTTGCCCACGCACTCCAGCACGCGGTCGGCGCCGATCCCGCCGGTCATCTCCTTGATCCGGGCCACGCCCTCCCCACCTCGGCGGCCTTGGCCGCGTACCAGCCGGTGCCCATCACGTCGGAATACGGGTGCTCAGGCTGTTTCCGTCCCGGGGTTCCCGAGTGCTCCAAGGATGCGCTCAGCGGCCAGCGTGGGCGTCAACTCGCCGTCTCTGACCCGCTGTTCGAGGGAAGGCGCGAGAGCCCGTACCGCCGGGTCGGCGTGCAGACGGCTGAGGAGTTCGTCGCGGACCATGTTCCAGGTCCAGTCGACCTGCTGTTCACGGCGCTTGGCGGCGAGACGTCCGGTCGAGTCCAGCAGGGTGCGGTGCTTCTCGAGGCGCTCCCAGACCACGTCCAGGCCGCTCGACTCCCGGGCGCTGCAGCTCAGCACGGGCGGGGTCCAGACCGCGTCCTTGCCGTGCATCAGCCGCAGCGCGCCCGCCAACTCCCGTGCGGCGGCGCGGGCGTCGCGTTCGTGCGGGCCGTCCGCCTTGTTGACGGCGATCACGTCGGCCAGTTCCAGGACGCCCTTCTTGATGCCCTGCAACTGGTCGCCGGTGCGGGCCAGGGTGAGCAGCAGAAAGGAGTCGACCATGTTCGCGACCGCTGTCTCCGACTGGCCGACGCCGACCGTCTCCACCAGGATCACGTCGTAGCCGGCCGCCTCCATCACCACGATCGACTCCCGGGTCGCCTTCGCGACCCCGCCCAGCGTGCCCGCGCTGGGGGAGGGGCGCACGAAGGCCGCCGGGTCCACGGCCAGCCGCTCCATGCGTGTCTTGTCGCCGAGGATGGAGCCGCCCGTTCGGCTGGAGGACGGGTCCACGGCGAGCACGGCCACCCGGTGCCCGAGCGAGGTCAGCATGGTGCCGAACGCGTCGATGAACGTCGACTTGCCCACACCGGGCACCCCGCTGACGCCGATCCGCCGGGCCCGGCCGCTGTGCGGAAGCAGCTCGGTCAGCAGTTCCTGGGCCAGCACCCGGTGCTGGGGGCGGGTGGACTCGACGAGTGTGATGGCCCGCGCGACGATGGCGCGCTTCCCGTCGAGAACGCCCTTCACATAGGTGTCGAGGTTGATGGCCATGGTCCTCAGAGGTCGTGCCCGAGGTCGGCCGACAACCGTTTCACCAGGTCGTACGCGGCGTCCGGGATCACCGTCCCGGGCGGGAAGACGGCCGTCGCGCCCATCTCCAGCAGCGTGGGCACGTCCTGCGGCGGAATCACCCCGCCGACCACGATCACGATGTCCTCGCGCCCTTCCTCGGCGAGCTGCTCCCGCAGCGCCGGTACGAGTGTGAGATGACCGGCGGCCAGCGAGGAGACGCCGACGATGTGCACGTCCGCCTCGACGGCCTGGCGGGCCACCTCGGCCGGGGTCTGGAACAGCGGACCGACGTCCACGTCGAAGCCGAGGTCGGCGAAGGCGGTGGCGATCACCTTCTGGCCGCGGTCGTGGCCGTCCTGGCCCATCTTGGCGACCAGGATGCGCGGACGGCGGCCCTCGGCCTCCTCGAAGGAGGACACCAGGGTGCGCGTGCGGTCCACGGACGGGGACTCGCCGGCTTCGTTGCGGTACACACCGGAGATCGTACGGATCTGCCCCGAGTGCCGGCCGTACACCTTCTCCAGGGCGTCGGAGATCTCTCCGACGGTCGCCTTGGCACGGGCCGCGTGCACGGCCAGCTCCAGCAGGTTGCCGTCGCCCGCGGCGGCCCGCGTGAGCGCGTCCAGCGCCCCCTGGCACGCGGCCTCGTCGCGCTCCTCGCGCAGCCGCCGCAGCTTGGCGATCTGCTGGGCGCGTACGGAGGAGTTGTCGACCTTGAGGACCTCGATCTGCTCGTCGCTGTCGACGCGGTACTTGTTGACGCCGATGACCGGCTGGCGCCCGGAGTCGATCCGGGCCTGGGTGCGGGCCGCGGCCTCCTCGACACGCAGCTTCGGGATGCCCGCGTCGATGGCCTGCGCCATGCCGCCGGCCTGCTCGACCTCCTGGATGTGCTGCCAGGACCGGCGGGCGAGATCGTAGGTCAGCTTCTCCACGTAGGCGCTGCCGCCCCACGGGTCGATGACCCGGGTCGTGCCGGACTCCTGCTGGATCAGCAACTGGGTGTTGCGGGCGATGCGGGCCGAGAAGTCGGTGGGCAGGGCGAGGGCCTCGTCGAGGGCGTTGGTGTGCAGCGACTGGGTGTGGCCCTGGGTCGCCGCCATCGCCTCCACACAGGTGCGCATGACGTTGTTGAAGACGTCCTGCGCGGTCAGCGACCAGCCCGAGGTCTGCGAATGGGTGCGCAGCGACAGGGACTTGGCGTTCTGCGGGTCGAACTGCTTGACCAGCTTGGCCCACAGCAGCCGCGCCGCCCGCAGCTTGGCGATCTCCATGAAGAAGTTCATGCCGATCGCCCAGAAGAACGACAGCCGCGGCGCGAACGCGTCCACGTCCAGACCCGCGTCCCGGCCGGCCCGGATGTACTCCACACCGTCGGCGAGGGTGTACGCCAGCTCCAGGTCGGCCGTGGCGCCCGCTTCCTGTATGTGGTAGCCGGAGATGGAGATGGAGTTGTAGCGGGGCATCCGCTGCGAGGTGTAAGCGAAGATGTCGGAGATGATCCGCATCGACGGCTTCGGCGGATAGATGTAGGTGTTGCGGACCATGAACTCCTTGAGGATGTCGTTCTGAATGGTCCCGGCCAGCTTCTCGGGCGGCACGCCCTGTTCCTCAGCCGCCACGATGTACAGGGCGAGGATGGGCAGCACGGCGCCGTTCATGGTCATCGACACCGTCATCCTGTCCAGCGGGATGCCGTCGAAGAGCTGACGCATGTCGTAGATGGAGTCGATGGCGACGCCCGCCATGCCGACGTCGCCGGTCACCCGCGGGTGGTCGCTGTCGTAGCCGCGGTGCGTGGGCAGGTCGAAGGCGACCGACAGGCCCTTCTGGCCGGCTGCCAGGTTGCGCCGGTAGAAGGCGTTGGACTCCTCGGCGGTGGAGAAGCCCGCGTACTGGCGGATCGTCCACGGCTGGTTCACGTACATCGTCGGGTACGGGCCACGCAGGTACGGCGCGACGCCCGGATAGGTGCCCAGGAAGTCCAGGCCCTCCAGGTCGCGGCCGGTGTAGAGCGGCTTGACCGGGATGCCCTCGGGGGTCCTCCAGAGCAGGTCGTCCCCGCCGGACGCCTTCTTGAGCGCCGTGTGCCACTCGCCGTCACCGCCGTCGCGGGCCGGGGTCCCCAACTCGATCCTGGAGAAGTCCGGGATTCCCATCACGACACTCCCATACGGTCGAGGGTGGAGGACAGCACGGCCACGGCATCGCAGCCGGCGAAGACGTAGGCGTCGACACCGGGGTACTGCCCGGGGCGCCCGGCGAGGAACACGTGCGACGCGCCCGACGACTTCAGCTCCGCCGCCACCAGCGGCGCCTGCTCCTCGTACAGGGCGTCGCTGGAGCACAGGCAGACCTCAGTGGCTCCGCTGTCCGCGAAGGTGCCTTCGGTGACCGGTTCGATGCCGCCGGCCTGGAACAGGTTCGAGGCGAAGGTGAGCCGTGCGGTGTGGGCGGAGGCCGGGCCGATCGCGGCGAGGAAGATCCGGGGCCGGGAGCCGGTCGCGGCGAGGTGGGCGTCGGAACGGGCCCTCAGCGCCTCGTACGCCTCGTCGCGGCGTACACGCGGCAGCCCACCTGCCGGGGGCTCGGGTGCGCTCTCGCGGACGACCGGCTTCTCCGCGAGGTGCGGGAACTCACTGACGCCGGTGATGGGTTCGCGGCGCCTGGCCAGCTTGTCGGTGCGCGCCTGCCAGGTGGCGGCCAGCTCCTGCCCGAGGTCTCCCGAACGCAGGGCGGCCGCCTGCCCGCCGGCCCGCTCGACGGACCGGAAGTGCTCCCAGCCCGCGTGCGCGAGCTCGTCGGTGAGCCGCTCCACGTACCAGGAACCACCCGCCGGGTCGATCACCCGGGCCAGATGCGACTCCTCGACGAGGATCGTCGAAGTGTTGCGGGCGATGCGCCGCGCGAACGCGTCCGGCATGCCGAGCGCGTGGTCGAAGGGCAGGACGGTGACCGAGTCGGCCCCGCCGACCCCGGCGGCCAGCGTGGCGATCGTCGTGCGCAGCATGTTCACCCACGGGTCGCGGCGCGTCAGCATCACCGACGAGGTCACCACGTGCTGGAGCTGTGCGCCCGCGCGCGGAGCTCCGCAGACCTCGGTCACCCTCGCCCACAGGCGGCGCGCGGCCCGCAGCTTGGCGATCGTCAGGAACTGGTCGGCGGTCGCCGCGTACCGGAACTCGATCTGCGCACAAGCCTGTTCGACGCTCAGCCCGGCATCCGTCAGCTCCCGCAGGTACGCCACCGCGGTGGCCAGCGAGCAGCCCAGCTCCTGGGCGGCCGAGCCACCGGCCTCGTGGTACGGCAGCGCGTCCACGGTCAGCGCCCGCAGTCCGGGGTACTGCTCCGCACACAGCCGCGCCAGATCGGCCGCGGCCGCGAAGTCGGACCGCTGCCCGGTACGCGCCTCGTGGCCGAGCGGATCCGCGCCCAGATTGCCGCGCGCCGCGTCCTTGGCGACGCCACGCTCCTCGTAGAGCCGCAGCAACGCCCGTGCGGCGGACTCGACGTCTGGCCCCCCGTCCAGGACGACGGGTGCCAGGTCGAGATAGACGCCGTCGAGGACCCCGCCGAGCGCCGGCACGGGGATGCCGCCCTCCCCGAGGGTCAGCCAGAGGGAGGTGACGCCGTTCTCCAGGTCCGCGAGCACCGCGCCGCCGTCGGCCGCCGTGTGCCGCTGCCGGACGTCCCAGCCGCCGACCGTGTTCCCCTCGGCCCGCCCGCCGCGGACGAAAGGCGCGAACCCTGGGAAGCCGGGCTCGGGAGCGGCGTCGCGCGCGGTGTAGAGAGGCCGGGTGCGCAACCCGTCCTCCAGCTGCGTGGACAGGGCTTGCTCGGCTTCTGAGCCCTCGACGTCCTTGCCCGACTTGCGCAGGACACCCGCCACAAGGCGCTGCCACTGCTCGTGGGGGACATCAGGGAACTCGCCGGCCAGTTCAAGGCCGTCGTCGGACAGGACCGTCATGCTCGGATGCTAGGTCACCAAGACTAGGGAGATGCACAGAACACGGCTGTGATCTTGCCCTCGCCGGCCATGTGACCCCGGCCTCCCCGTCGTCTTCCTGAAACCCTGAGTGGATCTCCTGTCACGGCGGCACGCGCGCGTCGGCGAGGGCCGGATGCCGCGGGGCGAGGAAGACGACGACGCCCTCTCCGCCGGGGGAGTCGCCCACAAGTCGGACTTCATACACATCGAGACGCTTCCCCGCGACACCCGGGCGGACCACACCGACGCATGGTCCACCAGGGTCGGCGCCGAGCGCGCCCGGCGGGATGCGCCGAGTTGGGCGTGACGTCCGCCCAGGAACCCCGCCCCGCCGGTCACGGACCGCTTCTGCCCTCACAGTTCGCGCCGACGCAGCACTGGCCGCCGGAAACCCGCCGCCCGCCGTCGGCGTAGCCGTCTGCGCGGGTGGGGCAGGAGAAAAGTTCCTGGTCGTCCCCGCGGCGCAGCCACCAGACTGACCTCATGGACACTGAGCCTGTCATCGATGCGGGGACCCTCACGCAGCGGATCGATCACCTCTGCACGCGCGTCCACCTCGGACTGCGCGAGGGTCGACTCGCCCCGCGGGATGTGGTCGAGTTGGCCTGCGAACTGCTGGACTGGGGTTACTCCTGGGAGGCTGTGCGCGAGGTCGTGGAACGCGACCCCGCACAGGTGCCCGCATCGGAAATGGCCGACCTCGCCCGGCGGATCCTCGAGAAGACCGGCTTCGATCCCGGCTTCGACCTGGCGCCTGAGCGACTCGCGGTCCTGCGGCAGGCACTCCGCGTCGTCGCACGCGACCTGCCCACCGCCGGTATCCACGGCGAGCCGCGGCTGGTGCTCCTGGAGGATTTCACACCCGTGTCCGCCGGGATCAACCTCAGTGGCCGGTGACTCCGCAGTGGCCGGCCGCCGCTCACGCGGCAGCCGCCCTGTTTGGCTTTGTCGGTCAGTGCTGGGGGTGCGGACGGGCGTGGAACAGGGGCCGCCGCTGGGTGGCCGTGCCCGCGGCGAGATGGCCGATCTCGATGCGTGTCCTGATGGCGCGGATCACCTCGGTCAGGCCCAGAACTATGGCCATGACGCCCACGACCAGGGTCAGCGTCGCGATCGTGGCGAACGGCATGATGATCATCACGACACCCGCCAGCGATCCGATGATGCCGAAGGCCACGTGCCAGCCGCGCGCCGGCATCTCCGGAGCGGAGGCCGCCGCAGCCGTCTCAGTGGTGCCGCGCAGCAGCCAGCTGAAGCCGATCCACAGGGCGAGCAGCAGAATCGACTGCAGGGTACCCCTGAAGGAGATCAGCCCCAGCAGAATGGCGACCGCACCGGTGATGAAATGCAGTACGCGAAGATGCCGGGGCACATGCGTGCCGAAGGCGCCGGCCAGCTGGAAGACACCGGTGACCAGCAAGTAGATGCCGAAGAGCACGCCGGCGACCCGCAGCGTCGCGCCCGGCCAGACCAAGGCGACGACGCCCAGGGCGATGGTGGCAAGGCCCATGGTGAGCATGATCTGCCAGCCCATGTTCGCCAGGGCCGTCATGCCTTCGGCCAGGGGACTCTCTTGTGGCTCGGTGCCGCGCGGGGGAACGGGGCCCGGGCCCGGGGAATCGGAAGGAGATGTGGCACCGGAAGGAGATGTCATGACACCTACCTCCTCTTGGAGCAGCGTGGTGACGTCATTACACGTCCATCGTCACCCGTTCGGCCTCATGTTGCTCAGTGGAGACGGCAGGGGTTCGTGGCGCATGTGGTACGCCTCGTTCGAGCCGGCTGACCCTGCTCACCGGCACGGCGACGCTCCGTCGCCGCACTGGCCCTCTTCCCCGCCTCCGACAGAGCCAGGTCGATCACAACACGGAATGCCCAGGGCCCAAGGGCGCAGGGCGAGCGTCGGGACGTTGTCCGTGCTGCGCTGGAACCATGCCTCAAGGACCGGCAGCGCCACTCGCGCCGATCCCGCCCGCGCCGGGGCCGGGCCCGATCGGGATCCGCCCCCTGTTCGCGCTGCGTGACGCGAGGAGGCGGTGGCCGTTCGCGGCACGCGCGGGGTTGTGCATGGGTGTGCCGGTAGTGATCGGCTGGGCCGCCGGCGACACCGCGGCCGGTCTCATGGCGACGATCGGTGGCTTCACCGCGTTGTACGGCAGCGCCCTGCCCTACCTCCGTCGCGCAGGCAGGCTCGCGCTCATAGCGGTGGCCCTGGCGTTCGCGGTCGGGATGGGCATATGGGCTGCGGCTGTCGTGTGGGTCGGTGTGCTCGTGGTCGCCCTCATCGCGATGGTGGCGACCCTGCTGTGCAACGCCCTGGCCGTCGGTCCACCCGGGGCCTACATGGTCGCCCTCGCCTGTGCCGCCGGCACCGCGATGCACGCGGAACACCTGGGCCCGTTGCACACCGGCCTGCTGGTGCTGGGGGGCGGTGGCTTCGCCTGGCTGGTCCACATGTCCGGCGCTCTGCTGCGGCCGCGGGGTCCGGAGAAGTCCGCGGTCGCGGCCGCCGGTGATGCGGTGGCGCGGTTCGCCGAGGCGGTGGGCACACCCCGGCAGGACACCGCCCGGCACTGGACCGCCCTGGCGATGCACGAGTCATGGGCGGCGCTGGTCAGCTACCAGCCGATCCGCACCACCCCCGACAGCACGTTGTACAGGCTGCGCCGGCTCAACCGCGAACTGCATCTGATCTTCGCCGACGCCATGCGGGCCGCAGCCCGCGACGCACCCCTGGACCACGCCGTATCCGACCACGCACGACGACTCGCCGCTCAGGCCCAGCACCCTTCCCCGGTTGATGCCGCGGCCTGTGAGGAGGAACTCCCGCACGGCGGTCCCGGGCCGGTCGGTCTGGTGCGGCAGGCGGTCACGGCCGGGTCGGAACAGCTCCTCGTCACCCTGCGGGTCGGCGCCGCGGCCCTGGTGGCCGGAATGATCGGTGCCGCCCTGAGCCTGGACCACGCCTACTGGGCCATCGCAGCCTCGGTGCTGATGCTGCACCAGGGCTTCGACTGGGTCCGCACCATGCAGCGCGGCCTGGAGCGTCTGGTCGGCACCTGGGTCGGGCTGATCCTCGCGCTGGGGGTGCTCACCGCGCATCCCACCGGACTGTGGCTTGCGCTGACCGTCGTGCTGCTGCAGTTCTCCATCGAGATGATCGTGGTGCGCAACTACGCCCTGGCCGTCGTCTTCATCACCACCGTCGCGCTGACCATCGTGAGCGGCGGACAGCGTGTTTCCGGACTCGGTGGGCTGCTGCTCGCCCGCGGCGTCGACACCGCGATCGGCTGCGCCGTGGCACTCGCGGTGTACCTGGTGACGATGCGGGCCGGGGCGGCGGCACGCATCCCGGCGGCGATCAATCGCACGCTGGAAGCAGTCGGCGCCGTATCGGACCATCTGGCCGACGGCGCGGTCACCACCCCGGGTGCCTGGGCGGCCCGACGCGATCTGCAGATGCGGGCCATCGGCGTACTCCAGGCCTACGACGCGAGCGTCAACTCCTCGGTCGTCCGGCGCAGTGACGCTGAGCTGATGTGGCCCACGGTGGTCGCCACCCAACGGCTGGCCTACCGGGTACTCGCCGCCTGCTGGGCGCTGGAGCAGGCCGGCGGCGGCAGTGAGGCGGCACGCGGGGTTTCCCGCCCGCTGTTCAGTGCCCACGGCGACGATCAGCTGCACCGAGCGCTCGCGGCCCTTGCCGGCGCGATCCGTACGGGGACCGCCCCGGCACCGCTCGCAGAGGTGCCGTCCTTCCTGTCCACGGAGCTGTCGACCTTGCACGAGTCCTTGGTCCAGACGGCCCCGGACAGCTGACCCGCTGCACCGCGGGCAGGCGCGCCGCCCTGGCTGTGCGCGAGTGAGTGACCGAAGTTCGACCACCAGCTGGTGCGCGCCGGGAGGCGGGCGTTGGTGGTCGCGGCCCGGCGCCAGGAGTCCGGGGGTCGGTAAGGACCGGCCCGGGAGGCGGGGGCGGCCTTGCCGTTCAGCCTTGCGCCGTGCCCTTCACGTATGCCTCATAGCCCTCGTCCTCCAGCCGGTCGGCGAGTTCGGGGCCGCCGGAGTCGGCGATGCGGCCGTCGGCGAAGACGTGGACGTGGTCGGGCTGGACGTAGCGCAGGATGCGCGTGTAGTGCGTGATCAGCAGGGTGGCCACCTGTCCCGTGGCGCGGACGCGGTTGACGCCCTCGGCGACGACGCGCAGCGCGTCGACGTCGAGGCCGGAGTCGGTCTCGTCCAAGATCGCGATCTTCGGCTTGAGCAGCTCGAGCTGGAGGATCTCGTGGCGTTTCTTCTCCCCTCCGGAGAAGCCCTCGTTGACGTTGCGCTCGGCGAAGGCGGGATCGATCTGGAGGCGTTCCATCGCCTCGCGCACCTCCTTGAGCCAGGTGCGCAGCCTGGGGGCCTCGCCGCGGACAGCGGTGGCGGCGCTGCGCAGGAAGTTGGTCATGGATACGCCGGGAACCTCGACGGGGTACTGCATGGCCAGGAAAATTCCGGCCCGCGCCCGTTCGTCGACCTTCATCGCGAGCACGTCCTCGCCGTCCAGGGTGACGCTGCCGGAGGTGACCAGGTATTTCGGGTGGCCGGCGAGCGCGTAGGCGAGGGTGGTCTTGCCGGAGCCGTTGGGGCCCATGATGGCGTGGGTCTCGCCCTGGCGTACGGCCAGGTCGACCCCATGAAGGATCTCGCGCGGCCCGGCGTCGGTGTGCACCGAACAGTGCAGGTCGCGGATGTCGAGGGTGGCCATGTGCACCTCACCTGCCTCACCGTGTTCACCGAAGGGAACGGCACGGGCACCACACAGCCCGCTCCTCCAGCGTGACGCAGCCGAGCCTGTCCGGTACAGCGCGGATGGCCGGCGCCCGGGACGAAACCCCGGGCGGCCACGGGGCGGGTTCCCCGCTTCCGCGGTCCGTGCGGACCTGGCTTGCGGGGACCGTGGCGGACGACGAGGATCCGGGCGAATCGACGCAAGGGCGGGCAGGCTTCTGGTGTGCCCGGCGAGCGCGCACGAGTCGCCCCGCAGGGTCGCGAGCGGTCAGGGCCCAGCTCAGCGCGTCGGGAAGCCGAACGAGTGGCCCTGCTCCTTGAGTTCGGACAGGATCCGGCGCAGGGCGTCGACGGTCTGGGAGCGGTCGCCGCCGGCGTCGTGGAAGAGGAGCGTCGGCCCGTTGGGCAGCTCCCGCCGGACGGTGGCGACGATGGCGTCCGCGCCCGGCCGCTCGAAGTCCTTGGTGTCCACGTTCCAGCCCAGCGGGCGCATGCCCCGGGATGCGGCCAACTCGCGGCTGTAGGGGGTGAAGGCCCCGCCGGGCGCCCGGTAGTACATCGGCCGTACGCCCCCGGACGCCTCCGTGATCATGCGTTCGGCGTCGAGGATCTGCTGTGACTGGTAGGCCTGGGACCTGGTGTCCATGGTGGTGTCGTGCGACACCGTGTGGTCGCACAGCCGGTGCCCGGCCGCGACCACCTTCTTCACGAGGTCCGGGTGGGCCTGTGCCTGCGTCCCCACCATGCAGAACGTGGCCTTCACCCCGTACTCCCGCAGCACGTCGAGCACCTGGGGGGTCCACACGGGATCGGGTCCGTCGTCGATGGTGATGTTGACGCCGCTCGACCCCTTGTCCGAGGCGTGCGCGATGGTCGCCGCGACCCGCTTGACGCCACTGCCCGGCGTGGCCGACGCGGCGGCCCGGGGCGACGGGCCGCGCACGGCATCGGCCTGTGCGGTCCACAGCGAGGCACCGGCGGCCAGCGCCGTCACCCCGAGCGCCGCCCCGGCCACCTTGCCGTACCAGCCATGCCCGCTGCCGTGCCGTGCCATGTCCGCCCCGCTTTCCCGCAGTTCCCCGACGATCCCCGGTCGCCTTCCGACCACATGGCAGGACGAGGAACGGTGGCCACGGGATGCGTCCGTTACCGATCACGGACAATTCCGGGGGAGTTCACGGACAACTCGGCGAACAGGGGCCGGATCCGGGCCGCGCTCCCGGCAGGGCGTCGATGACGAGCACGCCTCAGGCGCCACGCGGCCGTCCATGCCCTGCCGGCCCGGGGCTGCGCGATTCGCGGGATCACCCGGCCCGGCTGGGCGAGCGGACCGCGGTGCACGGGCCGTTGAGGAGCGGGGCGCGAGGCCACGTGGCCAGGGCGCGCACGATGGCCGGCACGTGCCGCGGGACGTGCGGCCGACGGGACGGTGGTACACGGGCCGGGCGCGTGACCTGCCCGTGCTGACGCGTGGGGGCTCCGGTGCCCGGATTCAGCCTCCCGACGCGGCGCGCACCAGCGCGGTCATCACCCGTACGTCCTCGCCCATCTCGGGGTGCCACTGCACGCCCAGCGCGAAGCGGTCGTCGGGCAGTTCGACCGCCTCCACCGTGCCGTCCGTCGCGTGGGCCGAGGCGCGCAGACCCTCGCCCAGGAGGGCCACCGCCTGGTGGTGGTACGTCGGGACGTACGTCTCCTCCGGCACCAAGGCCGCGTACCGCGTGCCCCCCACGGGGGTCACCGGGTGCGCCCCGAAGACGCCGACGTCCTCGGTGTGGCCGTCGATGTGCTGGACGAGGGTGCCGCCGAGCGCGACGTTCAGCAGCTGCATGCCGCGGCAGATGCCGAGCAGAGGCGTACCGGAGTCCAACGCCGCCCGGATCAGCGCGAGTTCCCAGGCGTCACGCTCCCGCGCGGGCGGCCCGGTGCGCGGCTCGCGCTCAGCGCCGTAGCGCTCCGGTTCGACGTCGGGGCCGCCCGCGACGACCAGCCCGTCGAGGCGGGCGACCACCGACGCCGCGTGGGACGGATCGTCCGGCGGCAGCATGGCCGCGATCCCGCCCGCGGCCTGTACCAGCCGCGGGTACCCCGCGGGCAGCAGCGCCGCGGGCAGCTCCCAGACCCCCCAGGACGCCCGGGATTCCAGATAGGTGCTGACGCCGATGAGCGGCTTGCCCACTGTGTGCTCCTTCACGGTCCTCAGCCGGGTTCCCACTCGGCTTCCGCTGCGGCGAGCGCTGTGAAGCACTCCATGGAACGGATTCATACCTTTGTGTCAACGCTGCCGGGAAATCAAGACCCGCGCGCGACGTCGCCGTGAAACGCCCTGCTCACGTCAGAAAGCCGCGCAGCAGGGCGGCCGTGCCCGCGCAGTGCTCCCGCATGATCTCCCGCGCGCCGTCGGCGTCCCCGTCGAGCACGGCCTCGACCAGTGCCGTGTGCTGACGCTGCGAGTGTTCCAGGTTCCTGACCAGCAGCGGAATGCAGTCCAGCAGGTCGTTCACGGTCGCGCGGACGGCCGCGTACTGCGCGGTGAGCGTCGGCGATCCGGACAGCTCGGCGAGTGTGAGGTGCAGCAGCGTGTCGAGCCGGCGGTACTCGGTGAGCGGTGCGTCGTGCGTGCGGGCGAGCGCGTCCCGCAGGCGCTCCGCCTGCTCGTCGGTGAGCCCGTGCGCCGCGCACAGTCCGGCCGCGCCCACCTCCAGCACCTCCCGGAACCGCAGGGCGTCCTCGACATCGACCTCCTCGATGCGGCGGCGCAGCTCGTCCTCGCCGTGGGCGGCCGCCTTCGGCAGGACGAACGTTCCGCCGTAGCGTCCGCGCCGCGACTCCACCAGTCCCTGGTCCTGGAGGACCTTCAGCACCTCGCGCAGCGTCACCCGGCTGATGCCGAGCCGCTCCGCCAGCTCCCGCTCCGACGGCAGTCGCTCGCCGCTGGGCACCAGACCCAGCCGTACGACCTGGAGTATCTGTTCAAGAGCCTCCTCGAAACCGTTCCCCGCCCGCACCGGCCGCAGCACCGGAGACAGCCGGTCGTCCGTGAGGGTGCCCTCGCCCGTGTCCGCCTGCGACATCTGACCGCATCCCCTTCCCAAGCAATGGTTCTCGGCAATACCTTATTTGGTCTCGGCTGACCGAAGGAGGCTTTCCCGTGGCAGACCGCACACCCCCGCTCAGTGTCGAGGAGCTTCGCGCCCTCGTCGCGAGCGGCGAGATCGACACTGTCGTCCTGGCCTTCCCCGATATGCAAGGACGGCTCCAGGGCAAGCGGTTCGCCGCCCGCTTCTTCCTCGACGAGGTCCTCCAGCACGGCACGGAGTGCTGCAACTACCTTCTCGCCGTCGACGCGGAAATGAACACCGCCGAAGGCTACGAGATGTCCTCCTGGGACCGCGGCTACGGTGATTTCGCCATGCTCCCCGACCTGGCCACCCTGCGCCGGGTGCCCTGGAACCGAGCCACCGCGATGCTGATGGCCGACCTCGCCTGGGAGGACGGAACACCGGTCGTGGCCGCCCCCCGGCAGATCCTGCGCCGCCAGCTCGAACGGCTCGCCGAGCTCGGCTACACGGCCAACGTCGGCACGGAGCTCGAATTCATCGTCTTCAAGGACTCCTACGAACAGGCCTGGGACGCCGCCTACCGGGACCTCACCCCGGCCAATCAGTACAACGTCGACTACTCGGTCCTCGGCACCGGCCGCATCGAGCCGCTGCTGCGCCGCATCCGCAACGAGATGAGCGCGGCGGGCCTGACCGTCGAGTCCGCGAAGGGCGAGTGCAATCCCGGCCAGCACGAGATCGTGTTCCGCTACGACGAAGCCCTGGTCACCTGCGACCAGCACGCCGTCTACAAGACCGGCGCCAAGGAGATCGCCGCCCAGGAGGGCTACGCGCTCACCTTCATGGCGAAGTACAACGAGCGCGAGGGAAACTCCTGCCACATCCATCTCTCCCTCGCCGACGCGGACGGCACCAGCATCATGGCCGGGGACGGGCCCGGCGGCATGTCCCGGGTGATGCGGCACTTCCTCGCCGGTCAGTTGGCCGCGCTGCGGGACTTCTCCCTCCTCTACGCCCCCAACATCAACTCCTACAAGCGCTTCCAACCCGGCTCCTTCGCGCCGACCGCCGTCGCCTGGGGACACGACAACCGCACCTGCGCGCTGCGCGTCGTCGGCCATGGCCGTTCGCTGCGCTTCGAGAACCGGCTGCCCGGTGGCGACGTCAACCCGCATCTCGCGGTCGCGGGCCTGATCGCCGCCGGTCTCCACGGTGTCGAGCAGCGTCTGGAGCTGCCCGACGCATGTCCGGGCAACGCGTACACCGCCCCCTACGAACACGTCCCCACCACCCTGCGCGAGGCCGCCGAGCTCTGGGAGAACAGCCCGATCGCCAAGGCGGCCTTCGGTGACGAAGTGGTCGCGCACTACCGCAACATGGCCCGCGTCGAACTCGAAGCCTTCGACGCCGCGGTCACCGACTGGGAACTCCGCCGTTCCTTCGAACGCATGTGAGGCCCTTCTTGTCGTACGGGCGCGAAGACCCCGAAGACGCCGAGGACCACGAGGACGACGAGGACATGGACACGTACGTGCACGAGCACCAGGTACTGAACCCGGCGACGGAAGAAGTCATCGCGACCGTCCCCGCCACCACCCCCGAGGACGTCGACGCGGCCGTCGCCCGCGCGGCCGTGGCCCAGACCCGCTGGGCCGCCCTCGCGCCCGCCGACCGGGCCAGGCTGCTGCGCCGCTTCGCCGCCACGGTCGACGAACACCTGGAGGAACTGGCGCAGTTGGAGGTGCGCGAAGCCGGGCACGTCATCGGCAACGCGCGCTGGGAGGCGGGAAACGCCCGCGATCTGCTCGACTTCGCCGCCGGGGGAGTGGAACGACTGTCCGGCCGCCAGATCCCCGTGCCCGGTGGGCTCGACATCACGATCCTCGAACCCCTCGGAGTCGTCGGTGTCATCGCGCCGTGGAACTTCCCGATGCCGATCGCCGCGTGGGGGACCGCACCCGCACTCGCGGCCGGCAACGCCGTGCTCCTCAAACCAGCGGAGACGACCCCGCTGACCGCCCGCCGGCTCGCCGGACTCGCCCTGGAAGCAGGCCTTCCCGAGCACCTTTTCCAAGTGCTGCCCGGTGCGGGCGACGTGGCGGGCAACGCACTCGTCGAGCACCCCGGCGTCGCCAAGATCGTGTTCACCGGATCCACCCGTGCGGGCAAGGCGATCATGGCCAAGTGCGCCGCCCGCGTGAAGCGCGTGACGCTCGAACTCGGCGGCAAGAGCCCCAACATCGTCTTCGCCGACGCCGACATCGAGGCCGCGGCCGCCGCCGCGCCCATGTCGTTCCTCGACAACGCGGGGCAGGACTGCTGCGCCCGCACCCGCATCCTCGTCCAGCGCTCGGTCCACGACCGCTTCCTGGACCTGCTCACGCCCGCCATCGAGTCCGTCGTCGTCGGCGACCCGAGCGACGAGCGCACCCAGATGGGCCCGCTGATCTCGAAGGTCCAGCTGGAGCGCGTACGGTCGTATGTCACCGACGACCTGAAGGCGATCCGCGGCAGCGCGCCCGAAGGGCCCGGCTTCTGGTTCCCGCCGACCCTCGTCACCGACGTCGACCCGACCGCGCCCATCGCCGCCGAAGAGATCTTCGGCCCGGTCGCCGTCGTCCTGCCCTTCGAGGACGAGGCCGACGCGGTACGGCTCGCCAACGCGACCGAGTACGGCCTGTCCGGATCGATCTGGACACGAGACGTGGGCCGTGCGCTGCGCGTGTCCGGCGCCGTCGCGGCCGGGAACCTCTCCGTCAACTCCCACTCCAGCGTTCGCTACTGGACCCCGTTCGGCGGCTACAAGCAGTCGGGGCTCGGCCGCGAACTCGGCCCGGACGCGCTCGCCGCTTTCACCGAGACCAAGAACGTCTTCATCAGCGACGTTTCGACCAACACGAACAGCACGGAGGGCTGAGCACTCATGACCGACACCAGCAACGTCTGCCGCCGCCTCGTCGGCCGTACCGCCGTCATCACCGGTGCGGGCAGCGGCATCGGCCTCGCCACCGCGCGCCGCCTCGCCTCCGAGGGCGCGAACGTCGTCTGCGGCGACATCGACGAGAGCGCGGGCAAGGCGGCCGCCGAGGAGGTCGGAGGCACCTTCGTGAAGGTGGACGTGACCGACGCCGAGCAGGTCGAGGCGCTGTTCAAGACCGCGTTCGACACCTACGGCTCCGTCGACATCGCCTTCAACAACGCGGGCATCTCGCCGCCGGACGACGACTCGATCCTGGAGACGGGCCTGGATGCGTGGAGGCGGGTCCAAGAGGTCAACCTGACCTCGGTGTACCTGTGCTGCAAGGCCGCCATTCCCTATATGCGGCGTCAGGGCCGCGGTTCCATCATCAACACCGCGTCGTTCGTGGCCATCATGGGCGCCGCCACCTCGCAGATCTCGTACACCGCGTCCAAGGGCGGCGTGCTCGCCATGTCGCGTGAGCTGGGCGTGCAGTTCGCCCGCGAGGGCATCCGCGTGAACGCGCTCTGCCCCGGACCCGTCGACACCCCGCTCCTCCAGGAACTGTTCGCGAAGGACCCGGAGCGGGCGGCGCGACGCCTCGTGCACATTCCGGTGGGGCGGTTCGCGGAGGCCGACGAGATCGCGGCCGCGGTCGCCTTCCTCGCGAGCGACGACTCCTCGTTCGTGAACGCCACCGACTTCCTCGTCGACGGCGGGATCTCGGGCGCCTACGTCACCCCGCTGTAGTGCCCGGGCGGCGGCGTCGAGGACGCGGCCACGACCGACAGCCGGGCGCCTTGCGACGCCCGGCTGTCGAGGTCCGGTGCCGGCGCCGAGGGCCGGACTTGCCGAATCGGCAAACGGACTCCCCTTCCGGATGGAACCTTCGCAAGATGGGCGTCGAGCCGGCGGATCGCAGGACGGGACCGTCCTGGCGGTACACAAGAAGGGGCACGGTGGGAGAAGACTCATGGCACGTCACGTCGCGGAGATGACACACCGGTTGGTATCCACGCCCGAAGGACGGATCCACCTGGTCGAGCAGGGCACCGGGCCGTTGGTGTTGCTCGTGCACGGCTTCCCGGAGTCCTGGTACTCCTGGCGCCACCAACTGCCGGCTCTCGCAGCGGCGGGATACCGCGTGGTCGCCATCGACGTACGCGGTTACGGCCGCTCCTCCAAGCCCGCCGCCACGGACGCGTACCGGATGCTCCACCTGGTCGAGGACAACGTCGCGGTGGTGCACGCCCTGGGCGAGCGGTCGGCGGTGGTCATCGGCCACGACTGGGGCGCCAACATCGCCGCGAACTCCGCCCTGCTCCGGCCGGACGTCTTCCGCGCGGTGGGGCTGCTGAGCGTGCCCTACACCCCGCGCGGCGGGCCCCGCCCCAGCGACGTCTTCGCGCGGATGGGCGGGGACGAGGAGTTCTACGTCTCGTACTTCCAGGCGCCGGGCCGTGCCGAGGCCGAGATCGAACCGGACGTACGAGGCTGGCTCGCGGGCTTCTACGCTGCCCTGTCCGCGGACACCATGCCCGCGCCCGGCGCTCCCGATCCGCACTTCGTCAGCAGGGCCGGGACACTGCGGGACCGGTTCCCCGCCGGCCGGATGCCCGCCTGGCTCAGCGAGGGGGACCTCGACGTCTACGCCGCGGAGTTCGAACGCACCGGCATGAGCGGGGCGCTCAACCGCTACCGGAACATGGACCGCGACTGGGAGGACCTCGCCGCCTTCGACGGTGCCCCCGTCACCCAGCCGTCAGTGTTCATCGGCGGCAGCCTGGACGCTTCCACGACATGGCTGGCCGACGCGATCGAGGCGTACCCGGTCACGCTGCCGGGCCTGGTCTCCTCCCGTCTTCTCGACGGCTGCGGCCACTGGATCCAGCAGGAACGCCCCGTCGAGGTCAACCGGATCCTGACCGACTGGCTCGCCGACCTGCCCGCCACCGTGTCCTGACGGCGCACGCGCCTCGACATCTCGGCCGGCCCGGCTCCAGCGGAGTGGCCGGCGACGGTGCAGTCGGGCGAGATCGGGGTCTGGCCCGACTGCACCGCCGCCGAGCGCGGCTCACTTTGGTCGCCGACCGCGGCCGTCACGATCTTGCTCGCGCCCGGGGGCCCCTGTCGTGACAGGCCGGGACAAGCTTCCTGTCGTGGCAGGTCGAGGGCGGGGAAGACGTAGGAGGTGAGCAAGGACGAGGACGGCAAGGCGCGCCTGGACCGTCTTGCGCTGCTGGCGGACGCCGAGGCGGCGCTGGCCAGCACGCTGGATCTGCTGGACGGACTGCGGCGGGCGTGCCGCGTGCTGACCGGGCGGCTGGGCGACTGGTGCGTGGTCGACCTGCTCGACGAGTGCGGCCGACTGGAGCGGGCCGTCGTCGTCCACCGCACGCCCGAGGCGCTGGTTCCGGGCGGCTACGAAGGGCCGCTTCCGCCGGTGCCGGACGACGCGGGCGGGCCGCTGCCCCGGGTGCTGCGCGGGGCGGGCCCGCTGCTGATCGCCGACATCTCCCCGCCGAGCCGGGCGGTGAACCCGCTGCACGCCCGGCAGCTGGAACTGTTCGAGCAGCTCGCCGCGCGCAGCGCCGTCATCACCCCGCTACGGGCCCGACGGGAGGTCCTCGGCGCGCTGACCGTGGCCCGCACCGACCCCCACCACCCCTTCACCGACGCCGACCTCCCACTCATCGAGGACCTGGTCCGCGGCCTGGCCGTGCAAGTGGACAACGCACGCCTGTACCAGCAGACCCAGCGCATCGCCGAGCGGTTCCAACGCGCCCTGCTCCCCGAGCTGCCCCACGTTCAGAACCTTCAGATCGCCGCCCGCTACGCCTCCGCACAGACCGTCGCGCAAGTCGGTGGCGACTGGTACGACGCCTTCGTCCTGCCACGGGGAAGCACCGCCCTGGTCATCGGCGACGTCACCGGCCACGACCTGCAGGCAGCCATCGACATGAGCGCCCTGCGCAACATGCTGCGCGGAATCGCCGTCGACCGCCGAGAACCCCCCGGCGAAGTCCTGCGCCGCCTGGACATCGCCAGCCACACACTCCAGCACGACGCGACCGCCACCTGCATCTACGCCCTCGTCAAACACCCCCCTCACCACAAGGGCCCCTGGCCCCTGCACCACTCCTGCGCCGGACACCTGCCGCCCCTGCTCACCACCGCCGAAGGCGACACCCGCTACCTCGAAGCCGGCGCGGGACTACTGATCGGCCTCGACCCCCAGCACCAGCGCCCCACCGCCATCGACCACCTGCCCCCGCACTCCACCCTGCTCCTGTACACCGACGGCCTGATCGAACGCCGCTCCGAATCCCTCGAGCGCGGATTCGCCCGACTGCGCCAGCACGCCGCCGCACTGTCCCGCGAACCCCTGGAGACCTTCTGCGACGAACTGCTCGGCGGACTGGCCGCCGACAGCACCGACGACGCCGCCCTGCTCGCCCTGCGCCCCTCCCCGGCCCCCGCCTGACCGGGTCAGCGCACAGGCCCGGACCGGAGCGGCATCCGGTTCGCGCGAGCCGTCCACTGGAACCCGGTCGCCGGGATCCGGCCCTGTCGAGCGCTGTTCCAGCCACGGCAGCGCCCCCATGAGAAATGTGACAGCGTGTACGGGGTCACAGCAGATGGGCCCCACCAGCACCGGATGTCGAGGAGAAGCACGATGTCGAAGCCTCCGCTCACCCCCGATGCGATCGGCATGGTCAAAAAGGCCAATCCGGCGGTCATCACCACGCTCCGGCCGGATGGCCAGCCCGTCTCCACCGCCACCTGGTACCTGTGGGAGGACGACGGCCGCGTCCTGGTCAACATGGACGAGGGCCGCAAGCGCCTGGAGCATCTGCGCAACGATCCCCGGGTCACCCTCACCGTGCTGGACGAAGCCAACTGGTACAACCACATCAGCCTTGTCGGCCGGGCCACCGAGATCCGGAACGACCCGGACCTCGCCGGCATCGACCGGCTCAGCCGACAGTACCTCGGCAAGCCCTACGCCCAACGGGACCGGCCGCGGGTCAGCGCCTGGATCGAGGTCGAGCGCTGGCACGGCTGGGGCGCGTACAAGGACAGCAGCCAGGCAGGCTGAACGACCTCCGGGCCGCCCTCAGGTATACGGCTTCCCGGGCATGCCTCCGCCCGGGCTCGCGGCCGCCACGGTGTCGACGCAGCAGCTCACGAAGTCCCGCACGACCGGGTCGGCGTCGTCGGCAGGCGCCCAGACGACGCCGACCGAACTGGGGCTCACCCCCTCGGCCGGCCGGTAGACGACGGTCGGACGGGCGTAGAACCGGGCGGCGGACGCGGGGGCGAGGGCGACGCCGTAGCCGTTGGCGATGGCGCCGAGCCAGTCGTCCGGCTGATCGACGACGGCTCCGATCCGCACGGGGCGGCCTTCCCGTTCGTCCGCGGCCAGCCAGTAGTCCCGCCACGCGCCCGTCCGGGCCGGGGCGGCCACGAACGGTTCGTCCCACAGATCACGGAACGGAATGGTCGTACGGGCGGCCAGAGGATGGTCCACGGGCAGGGCCACCCAGCGTGGCTCGCTGAAGAGCTCCACGATCCGCCAGGCCTCCTGACCGGGGAAGGGCAGCCGCAGCAGGCCGACGTCGACGCTGCCGGTCGCCAGTCCACCGGTCGGGTCGGACCACGACGCCTGACGCATTTCGGCCCGCCAGCCGGGCTGCCGACGCCTGAACTCCGCGACGATCCCGGGGGTGGCCTCGTTGGCGCCGCCGGCCAGGAACCCGACGTGGAGCACTCGCGCGGCGCGGTCGGCCGCGCGGCGGGTGTCGCGGAGTGCGCGCTCCCAGCCGGCCAGTACATCCGGCACGTGCGCCGCCAGGGCGCGGCCCGCCTCGGTGAGGGCCATGCCGGTGCGCGACCGGGTGAACAGCCGTACCCCGAGTTCGTTCTCCAGCCTCCGCACCTGTTTGGTCAGAGCGGGCTGCGACACGTACAGCCGTCCGGCGGCGCGGGTGAGCGTTCCTTCCTCCGCCACGGCCTGAAAGTACCGCAGCAACCGGATGTCCACATCCATGCCATCAGGTTATACACACAGGTATTGGACGCGCTGACCGATCCACGGCGAGGGTGGAGACATGGAAACCGCCTTCGTCGTCGTCGCAGCCGTCACCTTCGTGGCCAACGCCGCCCTCGCCGTCGCGGACCTCGCTCGGGCGGAGTTCGTCCGCGTCAACTCCGCCGAGGTCGGTGTCCCACCCACCTGGATCCCGGCGCTCGCCGCGCTGAAGGCCGCGGGGGCGGGCGGACTGCTGCTGGGACTGCTGGGAGTGCCGTTCGTCGGCGTGGCCGCCGCGGGCGGGCTCGTCCTCTTCTACGTCGGCGCCCTGGCCGCCCACGTCAGGGCGGCCGTGTACCACAACATCGTCTTTCCCGGGACCTGCCTCGCCCTCGCCGCCGCCTCACTCGTTCTGGCCCTTGCCGGCTGACAGCTGCCGAACGTCGCCCGAATCGTGGCTCCGGATACGCGTCAGCTCTCCCGCTTGATCCAGTCGCTCCCGCCCAACGGGTAGTCGTAGCCGGGACGGCCGACGCCGGCGCTGGTGCGGAACGGTGTGCCGTTGTGGTCGATGTGCACGGTGCCGTGGCGGCTGCCGCTGGACCAGTCCAGGGCGAGGTCCCAGCGGACGTCGTGCGCCTTGGTGTGCGCGGTGACGTAGAAGACCTCGGGGTCGGACTCGCTGACCTTGTACGGGAAGTCGCGCTGGCCGGCCTTGACGGTCACCGTGGGACTGCCGTCGTCCAGGTCGATGTCGAACGACTTGGTGTCGACGCCGCCGCCGCAGCCGACGCCCATCGAGTAGTCGTTCCAGGCGAGCGGCACGCCCTTGGTGACGACGCGCATGTGCAGCGCCTCCAGGACGACGGTGTCCTGGCCGGTGCCCTGGACGGTGAGGGCGACCCGTTGTTCGCCCGAGGAGACCGCACCGTACGCGGCGGCCCAGCGCGGGGCGTCCTGCTCGTTCGCGGGCGGGCCGACCTGCTCGGGTTCGCTGTCGACGAGGAAGTGCTGGCTGCACGGACTGTCGTAGACGTAGGGGCGGGTGCCGACGATGAGCGGGACGGCGCGGGTGGCGCCGGTGGGCTTGGCCGCGCCTTGCTTGCCGCCGTCCTGCGAGGCGCCGGAGCCGGTCCCGCCGGGCCCGGTCGCGGAGGCGGAGGACGATGCGGAGGGTGTGCGGCTTGGCCCGCTCGTGGCCGGGGAAGGGGCCGGCTTCTTCACGTCGGCCGTGCCACCGGTCGTCAAGGCGCCGGCTGCCTGCCGGTCCGGCGCGTCGTTCCCGTCTCCGCCCGATGGCGCGTGCACGACGAGCACCACGGCCACCGCGGCGGCGGCCACCGCGGCGGAGGCGAGGAGCGCGGCACGACGCCGTGACAGCGCGCGCCCAGGCATCACGTCGACTACAAACGGCTCACGGGCCCCACTGGTCTCATACGTCTCACGGGGCTCACCTGGTTCGTCGTCCTCGCCCGGTCCGTACGAGGCCGTGGTGCGGGACGAGTCCGTTCCGGGGGGCGGGGCGACGGCTGAGCCCGGCGGCGTTGCCGAGCCCGGCTCCGTCAGGAAAGTCGCGCTCACCCGCCCCGCCGAATCCGCCGCCGAGCCGGTGTCCACCGGGTGCGGCGAAGCGGCAGCGGGAGCGGTCCCGGCCGAACCGGCCCCCTCGGACGAATCCCCGGCCGGAGGCGAACCCGCGGCGGTACCCCCTGCCCGTGTCGCCCGCTCTCGATCCGCCGCGGTCCGGTCCGCTCTGCGTCCCCGTGCCGCGTCGGCCAGGATCCAGCGCCGGTGCAGTTCCACGAGTTCCTGCGGCGTCGCCCGGCACACCCGTGCGAGGCGCTCCACCGGCGCGTACTCGTTGGGCACCGCGGTCCCGTTGCAGTAGCGGTGCAGCGTGGACGTGCTCATGTGCAGCCGTTTGGCCAGCGCCCCGTAGCTCAGTCCAGAGCGGTCCTTGAGCTCCCGCAGCAGTGTCGCGAACTCGTCCGTCCTCCCGCATCCCGTAGCCCCTGCCACCCGTTCCTCCGTCTCCCGTGTCCCATTCGCGCGTTCCAAGGACACCGTATTCCCCCTGGTCAAGGCATGTTTCGGTGTTCCAGCGTCCCCAACTGCCCGCCGTGCCTGGCGGTTGGGACGGAGCACCCCACAAGCTCCAGTCATCCAAGCAGCACAACCACCCGAACAGCGAAGGGGAACACAGCCACATGTCCGCCATCCGAACCTCCCGAACCCGTCTCGTCCGCGCCGCCGCCACCGTCGTTCTCTCCGCGCTCTCCCTGACCGCGTGCAACGACGGAGCGGGCGTCGACGACGAGGGCTCGGCGGGCTCGTCCACGACCGCGTCGCCTTCCGAAAGCGCCCCGGCGTCCGAGGCGCCCGCAGACGGCTCGCCCGCGTCGTCCTCGTCCCCCTCCGCCGCGCAGCCCGTGCCCGCCGGTTCGAAGCCGGCGGCGAACACCCCCGCCACGAAGGCTCCGGGCTCCTCCGGCAAGCCGGTCACCTGTGAGGGCTCCAACACCAAGACCGTCGCGGCTCCGCTGAACCGCCCCGTGAACCACATGCTGCTGACCGTCACCAACACTGGCAGCAGGCCCTGTTACCTCTACACCTACCCGGCGCTGCGTTTCGGCGAGGCCCAGGCCGTGCCGCCCGTCCTGAAGGACTCCCAGCCGCAGGCCGTCGTCACGCTCAGCCCGGGGGAGTCCGGCTACGCCTCCGTGAACCTGTCCGCCGCCGACGGCAGTGGCTCCCACGGCCGCACCGAGAAGTCGCTGACCGTCTACTTCCACGGCCCGTCCGGCAACGAGAGCGTGGGCGCCGGCGCTCACCCGTCGCTGCCCGCGAAGGGCGTCTACATCGACGACTCGCTCAACGTCACGTACTGGCAGCAGTCGATGGACGATGCCCTCACCTGGTGACGCTCGGAAGACAGTCCGGCGCGGCGCCCCTGCCGGCAGGGGCGCTTCGCCATGTCCTCGCAGTGGTCAGCGGCGCGGGCGCCGACGACCAGTTGGGCCCCTTCGGCGGCATACCGGGCCACGCATGCGGCGGGTGGGTCGTGGGGTGATCCGGGCCGTGCCGAGGCAGCGGCGGCAGCCTGCGAGACTGGCGGTATGGATATCGGGCGCAGGAACAACGTCACCGTCACCGGCAACCCGCAGGGGCGGACGGTGGTGCTGGCCCATGGGTTCGGCTGTGACCAGAACATGTGGCGGCTCACGGTGCCCGCCCTGGTCGAGAACTACCGGATTGTGCTGTTCGACTACGTGGGTTCGGGCGGTTCCGATCCGTCCACGTTCTCGGAGGACCGCTACGCGTCGCTCGACGGTTACGCGCGGGACGTGGTGGAGATCGGCGAAGCGCTCGACCTGCGCGACGCGGTGTTCGTGGGGCACTCGGTCAGCGCCATGATCGGGGTGCTGGCCGCCGGCATGGTTCCGGAGCGCATCGGGGCGCTGGTGATGGTCGCTCCGTCTCCGCGCTACATCGACGAGGACGGCTACCGGGGCGGCTTCAGCGCCGAGGACATCGACGAACTGCTGGCATCGCTGGAGTCGAACTATCTGGGCTGGTCGGCGGCGATGGCGCCAGTGATCATGGGGAATGCGGAGCGGCCCGAGCTCGGCAACGAGCTGAAGAACAGCTTCTGCGCCACCGACCCCGACATGGCGCGTGTCTTCGCCCGCGCCACGTTCCTGTCCGACTCGAGGGATGACCTGAAATCCGTGACGGTGCCGACGCTGGTGCTGGAGTGCACAGAGGACGTCATCGCTCCCCGGGAGGTCGGCGCCTTCGTCCAGCGGGCGATCCCCGGCTCGAAGCTGGTCACCCTCGACGCGACCGGGCACTGCCCGCACCTGTCCGCGCCCGGAGCCACCAACGAGGCGATCACCGATTTCCTGGCCGGCCTGCGATGATGTGCCGCACCGGACCGCAGCCCGATCCGCACGACGCCGGCGAGGAGGAAGCGCCGGATGCGGCGTTCGCCGCGCTGTTGGAGGACAGTGCCGAGGAGCTGTACGAGAGCGCGCCGTGCGGATACCTGTCCACGCTGATGGACGGCACCATCGCGAAGATCAACGCCACGTTGCTGGGCTGGCTCGGCCTGGAGCGGGCCGCGGTGGTGGGCCGGATGCGGTTCACCGACCTGCTGACCGTGGGCGGCAAGCTGTACCACGAGACGCACTTCGCGCCGCTGCTGCGGATGCAGGGCGATATCAGCGGCATCGCCCTGGAGATCCGACAGGCCGGCGGGGCCCGGATACCGGTGCTGGTCTCCTCCGCGATCAAGCACGGAAGCACCGGCGAGCCGCTGCTGATCCGCACCACCGTCTTCGACGCCCGGGACCGCCGTGCTTACGAGGAGGAGCTGCTGCGCGGCCGGAAGGCGGCCGAGGAAGCACGCAAGCAGGCCGAGGCCGACCGCGCCCGGCTTCAGGACGCCCTCGCCGTGCTCCAGCACTCACTCCTGCCTGACACACTGCCACCGGTACCGGGGGTGGAGACGGCCGCCTACTACCACACCGCTCATCCCGACCGGCTCGGCGGCGACTTCTACGACGTCTTCCCCGTCGACGGCGAACGCTTCGCGTTCTTCCTCGGCGACGTCTGCGGCAAGGGCCCGCAGGCAGCGGCGCTCACGTCGCTGACCCGCTACACCCTGCGCGCCGCCGCCCTGCACGACCCCGACCCCGTCGCCGCCCTGTCCACCCTCAACAAGGTGCTTCACGAGCGCTATACCGGCGGCGATCCGCGCTTCTGCACCGCCATATTCGGGATTCTCGACCGCGACCCCGCGACCGGTCGGGTCGCGGTCCGACTCGCCTCGGGCGGCCACCCGCCGACTCTCATCCTGCGTGCCGACGGCACAGCCGGCTTCCTGTCCACCCCCGGAGGCCTCCTCGTCGGCGTTCTGCCCGCCGCACCCTTCACCACCGCCACCACGGTGCTCGCACCGGGCGACACCCTCCTGCTCTACACCGACGGCCTCACGGAAGCCCGCACCGGCGAGGATCGCGCCACGCTGTACGGGGACGAGGCGCTGCGCGCCTTCGCCGTCGGCCAGGCCGGCAAGCCCGTACACGCCGTTGTCCAGGCGCTGACCGGTCTCCTGGAGGGCTTCGGTGACGGTCTCGACGACGACACCGCCTTGCTCGCCCTCGGCGTTCCCGCCCCCGACCCCAGTTCCGAAAACCCCGCATGAGTGCTCTGAAGATCATCACCCGAGACGCCGTCACCGGTCCCGTCATGGAGATCCGCGGCGAACTCGACTATGCCAGCGCGGGCGAGCTGCGTGAACTGCTCACCACGATCGCTCTCCAACCCGGCCAGCGCCTCGTCCTGGACCTGGCCGGCATGGAATTCTGCGACTCCAGCGGCCTCACCGCCCTCATAGCCGCCCGAAACCATGCCCAGGCCGCCCAAGCGGACACCGCACTCGCCGCGGTCCCGGCCAACACTCTGCGCATTCTGCGCGTCGTGGGTCTCGACCAGCTTTTCCCGCTCTACCCCGACAGTGAGTCCGCCACCCGTTCCTGACCCGGTGGGGTCTCACGTGAGGGAGGTCGGGATCGGTGCGAGACTGGGCACGGAAGGGGTGATCTACGTGTCGGACCCACCGCATGCGTCCGCCGGTACCGACACCGCCGTCGATGAGAATCGGCTGGAAGAGCTGATCATCGAGGCGCAGACGGCCCTGCCTGTCGAACTGCCCGCCCTGGCGAACCGGTTCGCCTCGGCCCTCGGCCTGGACACCGCTCTGATCCACCTCGTCGACCTGCAACAACGGCTGCTCATCCCACTCGACGAGACCATGGAGCCGCTGCCGGTGGCCGACTCTCCGGCCGGCTGGGCATACCGCACCGTCTCCCCGCAGGTGGCCCACACCGACGACGGCGTGATCATCTGGATGCCTCTGGTCGACGGTGTGGAGCGGTTGGGCGTGCTGGCGGTGCGGGCGGCCACGCTCGACGGGGCATGTATGCGCCGTAGTCGGATGCTGGCCCATCTGTTCGCCATGCTGATCACCTCCAAGCGCGCCTACAGCGACTGGCTCGCCGCCCGCACCCGCACCGCGACCATGCAGTTGCCCACCGAGATGCTGCGCGCCTTCCTGCCGCCCCGCACCATCGGCAGCAGCAGGTGCGTCTCCACCGCGGTCCTGGAACCGGCCTACGACGTCGCCGGCGACGCCTTCGACCACTCGGTGGTCAAGGACGTGCTGCACACCCTGATCCTCGACTCCATGGGGCACGATCTGACCTCCGGCCTGACCGCGTCGGTCGCCATGGCGGCGGCGCGGAACGCCCGCCGCGGCGGTTGCGACCTGGCCGGCGTCGTCGGCTCCGTCGACGAGGCGCTCGCCCGGTGGCTTCCCGACCAGTTCTGCACCGGCGTGCTGTGCCGGCTCGACTCGGAGACCGGGGTGCTGAGCTGGGTCAATTGCGGTCACCCGTCGCCGCTGCTGATTCGTGCCGAGCGGGTGCTCGACGGGGCGCTGGACAGTTCCCCGCAGCCGCCGATCGGCCTGGCCGGGCAACTCGCCCCTGCGGCGCGGCAGATCCACGAGACGAAACTTGAACCGGGCGACAGCGTGCTGCTCTACACCGACGGTGTCGTCGAGGCCCCCGGCATGGACGGTGCGGAGTTCGGCCTCGACCGGTTCACCGACTTCATCATCCGCTCCTCCGCCGCCGGTCAGCGCCCGGCCGAGGTGCTACGGCTGCTCATCCACGCCATCCTCGACCACCAGCGCAACCGACTGCGGGACGACGCGACCATCCTGCTCTTCGAATGGCGCCCGCAGCACCAGTGACGGACCCTGCGCCGAGACTCGCTCCACTCCGTCTTCGACCTACGCGCTCAACCCTGACCCGGCAAAGGGGGATGTGCGGGAGACGCCCGTCTCACAGGCGAGCGTCTTGACGTCGCACCCGCCGTGGGCGGGATCTGCCCGGCCGGCAGCCGGTCGATGGCCGCGCGAATGCGCCGCTCGATGCTCAAGCCGTGATGGGCTCCGAGGCCGGCTCGGTCTCCTGACCGGCGCTGAGCCGGGAGGCTATGAGCCGGTCGAGGCCGAACGCGCCGGAACCGGTGAAGACCAGCAGCAGGAAGGACCAGCAGAACATCACCGACAGCTCCCCGCCGTTCTGGATCGGCCACAGGGCGGACGGCTGGTGCACGTCGAAGTACGCGTACGCCATCGAGCCGGACGCCAGGAACGCGGCACCGCGGGTGCCGAGTCCGAGCAGCACCAGGGCGCCGGCGACGAGTTCGATCAGGGCGGCGTACCAGAACGGCCAGGCACCGGTCGGGACGGAGCCGCCCTTGGTGCCCGCCGCGCCACCGAGGACGCCGAAGAGCGAGGCGGCTCCGTGGCAGGTGAAGAGCAGGCCTAAGACGATGCGGAACAGTCCGACGACGTATGGCTTGGCAGGGTTGAGGCGCGCGGTCATGTGGGGGGCTCCTACGTTTGGTTCGGTCCGCGCACGGACCGATCTGGAGGGGGGTAACGGATGACGACACGTTAGGCCGACTTGATTAATGCTTGCAAGTTCAACATTTGGCCAACGCTTCGACTTCGCCACCGAGCCCGAATTCGCCGCCTTTGCCACGGAGGTAACGGGCGTCATCTCCCGTATCGACACTCGAAGAGGAGGTGGGAGCGGTCTCGGCCTCGGAGTCCGCCTGACCGGATCGTCTTCATGCCCGAAGCACCGCCGCGACCCGAATCCGCCGGGCGGCACCCGCTCGGCCCGTCGGGCAGCAGTCCGCTCCAAATGCCCGCCTCCAGGGGTGCCTTCGTACGAGGGATGCAGGGAGCGGCGGCGAGCGCCACCAAGGGATCACGCGGCCGGTGATTCATCTGCTCCTCCGACACGACCGCTCATACGGCCGTCACGGAGGAACTCGGCAGCTGGCTGATCGACCGCCTGCCCGACTGACATCCCCGTACACCCAGAACACGCGCACTCTCGGGCGGGCCGCCGACGGCGGCCCGCCCGGGTTCACCCCCGCACCCTGGCGGGCGAGTGCCGGGTGCCGGCTTCTCACTTGTGGGCTGATGCTCCGTCAGATACGTCCGGTCGCGGAGCGCCGTCGGGCCCGTTCCTGCACGTCAGCAGGGTTCGAGACATGGATGCCTCCCCGGCGGCTCCGTCAAGCCGGTGTGCCGCGGCCGGAAAAGGTTTGAGACCAGGCCATTGACAACCGGTGTGTCGTGCGCCACTTTGTTCGCCTCTTCCCTCGTCGATGAGGAGTCGCGGATGTCTGCGCAAGAAGAAGTCCAGCCAGAGATAGAGCTGGACGAGGATGCTGCCCGTCTCGCGGAAATGGGCTACAAGCAGGAACTTCACCGCGGTATGTCCGCGTTCTCGAACTTCGCCGTGTCGTTCTCGATCATTTCGATCCTGGCGGGCTGCATCACGTCGTACGGGATCGCGCTGAAGTCGGGTGGGCCATCGACCATCGTGCTCGGCTGGGCGGTGGTCGGTGTCTTCGTGACGTGCGTGGCGCTGGCCATGGCCGAGGTGTGTTCGCGCTACCCCACTGCGGGTGGTCTCTACTTCTGGGCCGGTGAGCTTGCCAGGAACAACAAGCGTGCCTGGGCCTGGTTCGTGGGCTGGTTCAACTTCATGGGCGAGGTCGCCGTGACCGCCGCGATCGACTTCGGGTGCGCCACGACCTGGATGGCGTTCATGAACCTCGTCTGGGGCACCGAGGTCACTGCCGGCGGTACATTCCTGCTCTTCCTCGCGATCATTCTTGTGCACGCGCTGCTCAACACGTTCGGCGTGAAGCTCGTCGCGTTCCTGTCGAACGTCTCCGCCTGGTGGCACGTGGTGGGCGTCCTGGTCATCGTCGCCGTGCTGTGGGCGCTGCCCGAGCACCACCAGTCCGCCGGGTGGACGCTGACGGGCTGGCACAATGCCACCGGCTGGACCTCCGGCATCTACGTCTTCCTCATGGGCCTGCTGATGGCGCAGTACACCTACACCGGGTACGACGCGTCGGCCCATGTGGCGGAGGAGACCAGGGGAGCGGCCCGCAGCGCGCCGCGCGGGATCGTGATGAGCGTGGTGATCTCGGTCATCGGCGGTTTCATCCTGCTCTACTCCATCACCGCGTCGATCCAGGACAAGAGTTCCGCGGGGCTGGACAAGCTGGCCGCGTCGAGTACCGGCCTGCCGCCGGCGCAGGTCTTCCTGGACTCGCTGAACAGTCCGGGCACGGCGAAGTTCCTGCTGTTCATCGTGTGTGCCGCGCAGTTCTTCTGCGGGATGGCCTCGGTGACCGCCAACTCCCGGATGAGCTACGCCTTCTCGCGCGACAACGCCCTTCCCGGGTCGCGGATCTGGGCCAAGGTCAACCCGCGCACCGGGACGCCCACGAACTCGATCTGGTTCTGCGTGACGCTCTCGGCGATCCTGACGCTGCCGGCGCTGTTCAACACCACGGCATACCTGGCGGTGACCTCGATCGCGGTGATCGGCCTTTACATCGCCTACGTCACACCGGTGCTGCTGCGCCGTCTGCGCGGCAACGAGTTCGTTCCGGGACCGTGGCACCTGGGCAAGTGGAGCAGCCTGGTCGGCTGGGTCGCGGTCGTGTGGGTGGTCGTCATCTGCGTCCTGTTCGTGCTGCCGCCGACCCGGCCGGTCAACGTGGACAGCTTCAACTACGCGCCGATCGCGGTGGCCGTGGTCGGTCTGTTCGCGCTGGTGTCGTGGTACGCGGGCGGCCGCAAGCACTTCATGACCAGCCGTGACAACCTGGAGAAGCTGTGAGGTCGTGACGCCCGCGGCCTCCGTTGGGCATGCGATGGGCCCCGATCTGAGAGGGACCTTGCTGCGGCCGGTGCGTTCGCATCACGTTTTCGAGCTGTGCGTCGAGCATCCGGCGACCGCGGTCAGGCCTGCGGCGGGTATCTTCGCGGTTCGGCGCTTCCGACCGCGCGGATCCCGGCCGAGCGCCGGGAGTGTCGCGGGCGACTCTCCGGGAGATGATCGCCGCACCGGGGCCGCGGAGCGCGCGATATGACACCTCCGGGTGTGCGCCCTCGGTGCCGTTCGAGGTCAGGACGCTCCTTCAGCATGTCGTCGGTCGTCGCATAGAGTGCTGTCGCGAGGGTGTCCACGTCGTTCGTCACAAAACGATCTTGGACACCCTCGTTCTCGTCTCCGCAGGCACCCCTTGGACCACACCACCAGGAGGAACCAGTGTCATACCCGCAACTGCTCACGCCCGAGCAGAAGCTCGCCGATGCGAAGAAGCTGTTGAGCCTCCCGCGTATCGTCGTGATCTGCGGCTCCACCCGCTTCATGACCGAGATGAACGAGGCCGATCTGCGGGAGACCAAAGCCGGGCAGATTGTCGTCAAACCGGGCTGTGACATGAAGTCGCCGCACGAACTTTGGTCCGATCCTGTCGAGGCCGAGGCGCTGAAGGTTCGACTCGACGATCTGCACCGGGCGAAGATCCGGCTCGCTGATGAGGTGCTCGTTGTCGGCGACTACATCGGAGACAGCACCCGAGCCGAAATCGCCTACGCCCGGTCGCTGGGCAAGCCCGTGCGGTTCACGCACCCCGAAGTCGACCCTGACGCCTGACCGCCCGCTGCCACCTCGACAACCAGGGCCGGCAGCCCGCCGCCAGAGGCGACCGTGGACGAGCACGCCCACGCCGAACCCGAACCTTGCGCCGACCGCCGGGTACGGGTCCCTGCCCGGCCCGGCTCGGACTCGCGCCGGGCTGCTGTTGTGGCACCCATCGGGCGGGTGCGACGATGCAGGCCCGGCGAGCGAAGGGACACCGACGTGAGGCACGAAGACCAACCGACGCCTGCCGCCGCGCTGTTCGACGCGCTGGGCCCCGCCTACGAGAAGGCGTTCGCTCATGCCCCCGCGCACCTGTCCGCGTTGGAGTGGCTGATCGAGCGGCTGCCGCCCGCCGCGCGGACACTGGACGTGGGCAGCGGCACCGGGCGGCCCACCGCGGCCGCGCTCATCGCGGCAGGGCACTCGGTGCTGGGCGTCGACGTCTCTCCTGTCATGGTCGAACTCGCCGCCCGGCAGGTCCCCGAGGCCGAGTTCCGCTGCGGTGACATCCGTGAGCTCCCGATCGAGGCGGACGCGTTCGACGGCGTGTGCGTGTTCTTCTCACTGCTGCAGATGACGCGCGCCGAGCAGTCGGCTCTGACGCTGCGGCTGGCACGGGCCCTGAGGCCCGGCGGGCATCTGGTGCTGGCCACCGTGCCCGCGGACGTGGAGGACGTCGAGGTGCTCTTCATGGGCCGGCCGGTCCGCGCGACGAGCCTTGCGGAGGAGGACGTCGTCGGCATGGTGGAGGCGGCCGGCCTGACGGTGCTGTCCCGGCACAGCACGGCCTTCACCCCGGACCACCCCGGCGCCGGGCCCGAGCCTCACCTCTTCCTGTATTGCCGCCGCGACGAGACCGGGCGCTGACGCGCAGGCGAATTCCGGCAGAACGTAATCGCCGCCGACCCGCTGGGTGAGGCCCACGGCAGGCCGGGCGACCGCATCAGTCTGCCGTTTCCGCAATGCCTGAGCAGATGTCCCGCAGGATGTCGGTCCCTCGCGCGGACGCGGGCCGCGCCTTCCACCTTGCCTCCGAACCGGTGCTGACCTGCGCAAACACACCCCACTGAAGCAGACGGGGCGTCACTTCTGCCCGGAACCCTCCACCCCAAACGCAATATGATGCAGATCACACCACTGTGGCTTTCTTGCGCATGCCCGCACTTGATACAAATTGCCCCGCGTTCCTGTCCGTCGACGGTCGCCCCTCCCCTTCTTCACCCCCCACCTTGCCGCTTCCGTATGCCCTGGGAACGCCCGTGTCCTCCCCCGCGCCCGCGCACTCGCGTGGTTCCTCCTGGCCCCTCGTCGCTCTCTTCACGGCGGGCTATCTCGCGCCTTATCTGCTGCCTACCGTCGTCGGCCGCCTCGGCGACCGGCTCGGTCTCGGACCCGCGCAGGCAGGGCTTGTCGGCAGTGCCCTGCTGCTGAGTTCGGCCGCGGCGGGCTTCACCCTCGCGGCCCGCGTCGAGCGGTTCGGGCCACGGCGCCTGGCCCGGACCGGGCTCCTGCTCGCGGCGCTCGGCTACGGCTGCGCGGCCCTGTCGGACAGCGTGCCGGTGGTGATCGCCGGGGCGATGGCGGGCGGTTTCGGCTCGGGCACCGCCACCACGGTCGCCGCGTCGGGCATCGCGGCCCAGCGCGACCCGCACCGCACGTCGACCTTCGGACTGCTGAGCGTCTCAGCGCTCGCCGGCGCCGTCTACCTGACGATCCCTCACCTCGGCGCCGGACATGGGCTGCCGTTCGCCGCGCTCGCCCTGACCGCGCTGCTGTTGTGGCCGGCGACGGGCCGACTCGCCGGCGCCGTGGCGCCCGACCACACGGCGGCGCCGCGCGGCACGCTGCCCTGTCGCCGCGCGGGGCTGGTCCTGGCGGGCTCGATGCTGTTCTGGTCCATGGCCCAGAACTCACTGTGGGGCGTGAGCAGCCGTATCGGCCTGCATCAGGCGGGACTGAGCGAAGTCACCGTCGGCGCGGTCTTCGCCGCAGCACTGGGCGCCGGGCTGCTGGGCGTCATCGGCGCGAGCGCGCTCGGCGCGCGGCTCGGGCGGGCACTGCCGATCGGGGCGGGCACCGCACTGATCGCCTGCTGCATCGCGGTCAGCGCCTCGGCCGACGACCTGCCGTCGTTCGCGACCGGCGAGATCGCCTGGAACACCGTCTACCCGATCGTCCTGTCCTACCTCATCGGGCTGGCGGCCTCACTCGATGCGCGCGGCCGCTGGGCAGTGCTGGCCGGATCCGCGTCCTCGCTGGGCACCGCGTGCGGTCCGCTCGCCGGAAGCCTGCTGTCCGCGAGCGCCGGCTACCCGGCGATGGGCCTGGTCCTGGGCGCCGGGCTGCTCCTGCTGGCGCTGCCGCTGACGGCCGTCGCCCTGTACGCCGGCGGCCGGCCGCTCGTCCCCGGAACGGTCCGGCGCCGGGGTGGCGCCCCGGCCGCGGTGGTCGCGGCCACCACGGGCACCGCATCCGGCACGGTGCCCCAAGTCGGCGCCCCGGAACAGCCGGTCGTCGAGATCGAGGTACCGCTCACCGGCCCGGCGCTCGACCGGCAGGCATTCGACACGGCGGGCCCGCACGGACTCACCCCCGCACAGGCGGCCCCGCCCACCCACTGACCCCGAACTTGCCGCCCGGGAGATGGTGCGGCAGCTGGTGCCCGACAAGTTGTGGGAGCTCCGCCTGCGAGGGGGAGCGGACCGGATTTCGGCGGTAGCGGGCAGTCAGGACGGCTGGACTTGGTCGAAGAGGGCGAGGGCTTCGGCGGGGTCCGGGCTCACGAGGCGCTCCAGACCGGCCGTCGTGATCTTCGCCCACCTGCCGGCCCGTGCCCACATCTGCTCCTCGAAGGCGCGGACGGCCTCGTCCAGATCTCCTGGGCCGGTGGCGATGGACTCGGCGAGTTCGGCGCCTTCCAGCATCGCCAGGTTCGCGCCCGCCCCCAACGGGGGCATCAGATGGGCGGCGTCGCCCAGTAGCGTCACCCCGGGGACGTGGTTCCAGGTGTGGGACACGGGCAGGACGTGGAGGGGGCGGTGGACGAAAGCGGTGCCGTGGCGGAGGAGGTCGAGGACGGGAGCGGCCCAGCCGTGGAACAGGGCCAGCAGACTCGATCGCACGGCCTCGACGTCAGCCAGGTCCAGGTGTGCGTGCCAGTCCAGCGGCGCACGGAACTGGGCGTACACCTTGACGTGGCCGCCGCTGTTGCGCTGGGCGACGAGAGTTCGGTTCACGCCGTACACGGCCACGCACCCGTCGCCGATCAGCCGGGCGAGGTCGGGGTGGCGGGTGTCGACGTCGTCGAGGGAGGTCTCGACCAAGGTGACGCCGGTGTAGTGCGGCGTCACCGGCGAGAGCGCCGGGCGGATCCGGGACCAGGCGCCGTCCGCGCCGACCACGAGGTCGAACGTCTCCTGTTGCCCGTCCGCGAAATGGAGCAGTGCGCCATCCCGGGTCCCCGGCACCACCTGCGTCACGCCCCGGCCCCATTGGACGTCAAGTGGGCCGAGCAGCAGGTTGCGGAGCTGCCCGCGGTCGATCTCGGGATTGGCCCGGTCCTCCGGACGGGGCCGCCAGTCGCGCAGGACGGTCCCGTCCGCGTCCAGGATGCGCATGGCCTGCCCCTCGGGGCGAGACAGCGCCTGGAACTTGGCCAGCAGCCCCGTCTTGTCCAGCGCGAGCTGGCCCAGCCCTTCGTGCAGGTCCAGCGTGCCACCCGGGGGGCGGGCGTCGGGGGCGGGATCGCGTTCGAAGACGGCGACGGGGTAGCCGTGGCGGTGCAGGACACGAGCGAAGGTAAGACCGGCAGGGCCGCTCCCGACCACGGCGATACGATGTCTCATGGCGATACACTGTATTTCTCCAATACGACGCATCGCAACGGAACGGTGTGACCATGACTGTGTGGGACCGGCCGGAGCCGCCGACTCGCCCCGTGCCGCTCGACCGGGAGCGGATCGTCGCCGCCGCCATCGCGCTGGCCGACGAGGGCGGGCTGGAAGCGGTGTCGTTGCGCAAGGTCGCCGCCCGGCTGAACGCCGGCCCGATGCGGCTGTACGGATACATCTCCACCAAGCAGGAACTGTTCGACCTCATGGTGGACGAGGTCCACGCCGAGATCGTCCCCGAGGAGCAGCCCGCTGACTGGCGGGAGGCACTGCGCATCCTCGCCCACCGCACCAGGCAGACCGCCCTCCGCCACGAATGGCTGGCCGACCTGCTCGGCGGCCGCCCGACCCTGGGCCCGAACGGCCTCGCCGTGACCGAGGCCACGCTGGCCACCCTCGACGGCCTCGCCGACATCGACACCGTCATGCGCGCCGTGGAGACCGTCAGCGCCTACTTCACCGGCGCGATCAGGCGAGAGATCGCGAACCTGCGGGCCGAACGCGCCACGGGCCTGTCCAAGCGCGACTGGCAGCGCGCCTCCGGCCCGCATGTGACGAGGATGCTGGCCACGGGCCGCTTCCCGGCGCTGGCCAAGGCCGTGTACGACGGCACGGACGTGGACGCCGAGGCATCCTTCGCGACCGGCCTGGACTGGGTCCTCGACGCCGTGGCCGCCAAACTCACCCGCCCGCCGGCGTGACGCTCAACTCCTGCCGAATGTGAGCGCGGTCGGGGTCGGTGTCCACGGACCGTACGGGCTTCCGCCGGACGACCGAACCCCACCAAACCGCTGACCGGGCACCGGTCACCTACGACCACCCCACCCCCGGACCCCCGCCCGCCCCCGGCCCGGGCCCCGTCGCTTCACCCGCCCCCATCGGCCACCGCGACCAGTACCGGACGACGCACCGGCAACACCGTGCTCACACTGCCCTGTTGACGCGTGTCAATGACGATCATAGGCTGCCACGCCGTCGGCTCCGGCGCGCACCAGCCACCCGGATTCCGCTTGCGCGCGGCCGCCCTTCGTCGACCCGTCGACGGCGGGACCGGGGCCGCTGCCCGACCGCGCCACCTGCACCGCCCCGTAACCGACAACTCCGGGAGGAGCAAGTGAAAAGACGCCGTACGGCCCCCTGGGCCGCCTCAGCCGCCCTCACCACCCTCGCACTGACCGGCACACTCGCCACACCCGCCATCGCGGCACCCGATACGACATCCGCGTCCGCCACCGCAGCACAGGACCGGCCGCAGTCCACAGCCGACGACCCCGTCACCCACGAGGACAACGACCGCGTCCCACAGGGCGCGCTCTAGACACAGCACTACTTCCCCTCCTCGGACGGCAGCGGGGTCGAACTGCACGCCGACGTGCTGCGCCCGGCAGGCCTGCCGGCGAACGCGAAAACACCGGTGATCCTGTCGGTGGGCCCCTACTTCTCCCACGCGGGAGAGGCCGCCCCCGCGGGCTGGGACAAGGTCGGGCCCTCGGCACGCTTCCAGGACTTCATCGAAGGCGCCCGGCTCATGGAACGCGGATACACCTTCGTGATGGTCGACCTGCGTGGCTTCGGCGGCAGCACCGGCTGCCTGGACTTCCTCGGCCCCGGCGAGCAGGCGGACATCAAGGCAGCCGTCGAATGGGCGGCGAGCCGGCCGTGGTCGACCGGCAAGGTCGGCATGTACGGCAAGTCCTACGACGCCAACACCGGCCTGGCTGCCAACACCCTCAAGCTCAAGCCACTGCGGGCGATCGTCTCCCAGGAACCCACGTGGAACAGGTACAACTACCTGTACAGCAACGGGGTTCCGCGCTCCAACGTGACCAGCACCCCGCGGAGTTACTACTCGATCGCGACGATGGCGCCGCTGGCCGACGACAGCGACCACTACAAGGCGAACGCCGGATACGAGAAGAACCACCCCGAGTGCCAGAGCGACAACCTCACCAACACCCAGAATCCCGACCCCAAGTCCCCGTTCTGGCGAGCCCGCGACCTCGCCTCTCGCGCCGCCGGATCCCAGACACCGCTGTTCGTCACCTCGGGCTTCATCGAGGACAACACCAAGCCCGAGGAGATGCAGAAGTATCTGGCCAACCATCAGGGCCCGGAACGCGGTTGGCTCGGTCAGTGGGAACACGTACGCGGCAACGAGACCAACACCAAGGGCCGGCTCAAGATGGGACGGGCAGGCTGGTTCGACGAGGTCATGCGGTTCTACGACCAGTACCTCCGCGGCATCGAGCCAACGGTGACCGACCCCGCGTTCTCCCTTGAGGACAGCCTCGGCCAGTGGCGCGCCCAGCCGACCTGGCCGGTGACCCACGACGCGTACAAGGTACGGCTGGCACCCGGACAGTACGTCGACGACGGCGGCAAGACACAGAAGACCGTCCTGCCGACGACGCCGCAGCAGCGGTCGCAGGGCTGGGACATCGAGTACGCCGCGGAGGCCGGCTCACTGACAACCGGCCAGCCGAGCGCACTCAGCACCGGCACACCCGCCAACAGCTACTGGACCTGGTCCACACCCGCCGCCGAGCAGGTGCGGATCACGGGCAGCCCGCAGATCACGCTGAGGACCAGGGGCCAGGGCAACGTCTGGGCACGCCTGTGGGACATCGCCCCGGACGGCAAGGCGACCATGTTCAACGAGAACGTCGCCCTGCTGCACACCGGCGGATCAACGTCCTTCGCTCTGAAGGCCACGGACTGGACCTTCCAGCAAGGGCACCAACTGGGCGTCCAGCTCGGCACCATCACCTCGAACGGCTGGCAGAGCGTCCCCTCGGGCGAGACGGTCACCGTCTCCGACGCCCGGCTCTCCCTCGAGGTACAGGACCCCCGGTTCGACACACCCACCCAGGGCGACCGCTCACCGTACCTGGACACCTACCTGAAGGCGAACACCACCACACTGACCGACATCGGCACCCCCACCTTCCCACTGAGTATCTCGAAGAACCGATGACCCGGTGTCTGCCCGGCACCCGCTCCCATGCGGGCGCCGGGCAGCACGGCACATCGAGTGACGACACACGCACACCGGGAGCCGGCGGATGAGGTCTTCCGCCGCTTCGTCCAGCTCTGCCGGCTCCGGAAGCCCTTCGCTGAACTCCGCGACGACGGCATCGGTCGCCCGGCGGTGCCATCCGGATTCGTCCGCGAAGAAAGCGGCCAGGCCGGAAACGAGGTCCACCGCTTCCGCGGGGCCGCGGTCCGGAGCATGAGCACCGGCTCTCCGTCCGTCGCGTACCAGTCGTGGATCAGCACCTCACCGTCGCTGAGCGTCGTGGTCGCCCGGGTGAACACGCCCCACCTTGAAGGGATCTGTGCGGGGTCCTGAGACATGGGCCGATCGTAACAACGGGCCAGGGTCAAAAGGGGCCGCGGCCGGCGGGGCCCAGTTTGCGTTCTTGGGCGCAGGCGGCAGCCCCGGTCCTCCACTGCTGCCGGGGGTCCGGTGCGGTGTCGTGCGGCCTGAGCACCCGACGCCGTGCCGTGGCGCATCGGACCCGTCGGGTCAGTCGCCTCGGTAGAGGGCGGTGAGCAGTTCGACCGCCGCCCGGGTCGCCGGATGCGGATCGTCCCGCCACCAGGTGAGACGTACGGCGATCGGCTCGGCATCGCGGACCGGCCGGTAGACGATGCCGGGCCGGGTGTACTGGCGCGCGGTGGACTCCGCCGTCATGCCGACGCCGCGGCCACTGGAGATACGGTCAGCCAGTCGTCGATGTCACCGGTCTCCTCCGTGGCCGGGCGGGAGCCGGGCGGCCAAAGCTCGGGGGTGGTGGTGCCGGTACGCCGGTCGATCAGCAGGGTGCGCTCGCTGAGGTCGGCGAGGCGCAGTGACCGGTGTGCGGCCAGTGGGTCCTGGGCGGACAGGGCACACAGGCGCCGTTCCAGGCCGATGATGGCCCCGTCGAAGCGTCGGTCGTTCAGGGGGTTGCGTACGACGGAGAGGTCGCAGGCGCCCTCCGCCAGGCCGGCGGTCGCGGAGTTGACGCGGATCAGCCGCAGCTCCGTGCCGGGGTGCGTCTGTGCCCAGCGACGCTGGAAGGCGGGCGTGCGGCGGCCGACCGCCGACCAGGCGTAGCCGATCCGCAGGGTGCTGTGGCCCGATGTGGCCTCCCGTACCAGGTCCTCCACCCCACCGAGCACCCGCCGGGCCTGGGCGACCACCCGCAGCCCGGCCGCGGTCGGGGCCACCTCGCGCGAGGTGCGCCGCAGCAGCCTCACCCCCAGGGCGCGTTCGAGCGAGGCCAGCGTCCTGGAGACCGCAGCCTGCGAGACCCCCAGGACCACGGCGGCATCGGTGAAGGTGCCCTCCTCCACGATGGCCACGAGACAGCGCAACTGGCGCAGTTCCACATCCATGACTCAACTGTATGGATCCCGCCGCGGACGCATTTTGCGCATGCACCGCTGAGCCGCACCATCAGGTCATGCGTAACGCACCCGTCGCGGCGTCCCTGCCTTCCGCTTCCTCAACCGGCCCCTCGGCCCCTGCCCCGTCCGGTGAGCGGCTGGCCGGTGTGGTCACGATGGCCGGCAGCGGCCTGTCGAACCAGATCGGTGCCGCGATCGGCTCCCATGCCTTCCCCGTGATCGGCCCGGTCGGCGTCGTCGTGGTCCGCCAGTACGTCGCCGCGATCGTCCTCTTCGCCGTCGGCCGCCCACGCCCGCAGGATTTCACCCGGGCGCAGTGGTGGCCGGTGCTGGGGCTGGCCGTGGTGTTCGGGACCATGAACCTGTCCCTCTACACGGCCATCGACCGCATCGGCCTCGGCCTGGCGGTCACGCTGGAGTTCGTCGGTCCGCTCACCATCGCGTTGGCCGCCGCACGCCGCCGCGTCGACGCCGCCTGTGCGGTGGTCGCCGCTGCGGGCGTCGTCGCCTTGATGCGTCCCCAGCCTTCGGCCGACTACGTGGGAATGGGCCTGGGCCTGCTGGCCGCGTGCTGCTGGGCGTCGTACATCCTCCTCAACCGCACCGTCGGCCGGCGCATCCCGGGCGCGCAGGGCTCCGCCACGGCGACCGGGATCTCCGCGCTGATGTTCCTGCCCGTTGGCATCGTCCTGGTCCTGCACCGGCCGCCGACCGCCACAGCCGTCGGCTGTGCCGTCGCGGCCGGCGTGCTGTCCTCGGCGGTGCCCTACCTCGCCGACCTGTTCACCCTGCGCCGCGTACCCGCCCAGGCGTTCGGGCTCTTCATGAGCGTCAACCCCCTCCTGGCCGCCCTCGTCGGCTGGCTCGGGCTGGGCCAGAATCTGGGCTGGACGGAATGGACGAGCATCGGCGCCATCGTGGCCGCCAACGCCCTCAGCACCCTTACACGGCGCAGCTGAACGGCATGCGGCCGGATCGACTGACCGTACCTGCGGCGCCTGCTGTCGCGGAGCCGGAGGTCAGCCGGTGAAGGTGAACCAGTTGATGTTGACGAAGTCCGAACTGCTGCCCGAGAAGACCAGGTAGACGTCGTGGACTCCGGTGGCGGAGGCGACGATGTTCGCGGGAACGGTCTGCCAGTTCTGCCAGCCACCGTTGTTGGCGAAGTCGATCTCGGCGATCTTCGTGCCGCTGATGCTGTCGAGCCGCACCTGGATGGCACCGCTGACACCTGCGTCCGCGCCCGACGCCAGCCGGGCCTTGAACTGGTTCGGGGAAGCTGGACCGAAGTCGACGGAGGAGTACTTCAGCCAGTCGCCGTTCGAGATGTAGCCCACATCGCTGCCGCCGCCGGCGTCTGAGCAGCTCTCGGTCATGGTCCCGCTCTGCGCCGAGTAGGACTCGGCCTGGATGGTGCTGTAGGCGCTGACGCTGCCCGAGCCGCCCCCGGAACCTCCACCGGAGCCGCCGGCGCCGAGGGTGATGGTCCACGAGGTGGGCGCCCCGTCCTGGATGTGCCCGTCGACGGGGGCCGAGCCGGTGGGGCCGACGTCGTCGTAGGGGAAGGCGTAGCCGATGCTGGCGTACTTGTGGACGAGCCGTGCGTAGTGGTTGGTGATCGAGTCCTGGTAGTACCGCGAGGGTGTCACGCCGTCGGGCTGGTTGTTCCCGCCCGGGACCAGGAGCGAGCTGCGGTTGAGCGCGGCGGCGAGCCGGGCGGCGATCGCCCCGCGCGCGTCCGACCCGGAGTTGTAGAGGGGACCGGACGCGCAGCCGAAGATGTCGACGGCGCTCGGCTTGGTGAACGGCACGCCGTTGGTGTTGAGACCGGAGAAGACGATGGCGTTGCCCGAGACGGTGCCGGTGTAGGAACCGATGCCGCCCTGGCCGTTGATGGTCAGCGGGGTGGAGGTGTAGTGGCTCCAGACCCGGTTCAGGTAGTCGTCCCAGTAGTTGCCGAAGTCCACCGGCGAGTGTGAGGGCGACATGACGCGCAGCACCGCGCCGGAGGAGTCGGTGACCACCAGCCTGTCCCAGGGAGCGCCGTCGGAGGCGTGCTGGGTCCGCAGGCCGGAGGCGATGGAGGCGAGGGCGCCGGAGGGCAGTGGGCTGACCGACTGGGAACCCCCGCTGCCGGTGCTGGCCATCGAGATCGGCAGCGCGACCATGTCGACGTAGGAGATGTTGGCGTAGAGATTGGCGCTGTTGAAGGTGAACTCGCAGAACGTCCAGTTGGTGGCCCAGTTGGGGTCGGAGCTGACCAGGGCGGGCTGGACCACGCCGGGCACGGCCCCCGGGTTGACGAAGAACTGGAGTTTCTGTCCGACCGAGAACCAGACACGGCCGCCGATGATGTAGTCGGTCAGGGTGACGGTCTTGGCAGCCGAACCGGAGGCGCCCAGCGCGATGGAGTAGTCGGCGATGGGGGTCACCGGCGACGAGGGGTTGGGCAGCCGGTTCAGGATGCCGTTCCCCGAGACGAAGACCGGCCAGCCGCTGCTGTCGGTGCCGGATATGTAGGCGTAGACGGTGTCGTGGCCGGAGTTGTTCGCCAGTTTCACGGGGAGCGAGACTCCCGCTGCCGCCGCGGTGGAAGTCATCGGCGAGACCGGTGAGAACGGGCTGAGCGCAGCCGCACCGGTGACGGCGCCGGCCGCGGTCAGGAAGGAACGTCGGGAAACCACAGGGGCCCTCCCGGAGGGGGTGATGGACCGTCAACAAGACGACCGGATGGGGGTGTTGTTACGTGTGGGGTTCTGTGCGGGGGTGACGCTATTGGACTGGACCAAGCCAGTCAAGGTTGTGCGGGGCCCCTGGCGAGACGCGGACACCGTTGCCCGGAATCCCTTTGGATATCAGCGTTCCGCCTTCTCCCACGGTCTGACCCCGAGCTTTCCGGTGGTCCCGAGATCGAGGTGCGGGGTCACCGTCACCGGCGCGGCACCCTCCTTCGCCCGGACCCGCACATAGGGCACGTTGACCGGCGTACCGAACCCGGTGGTGTTGCGCCAGACCAGGCCGGCAGTGGCCGACTCGCCGGGCTCGAGCGTGACAGGCCGGGGCTGTTCGTCGGGCCCGGCACCGGTGATGATCTCGCCACTGCCGTCGAGGATCTCGACGCCGTCGACGGGCTCGCGGTCGTCGTCCAGCAGTTCCAGCAGGGGATAGCCCTCGACGGAGTAGGGGCGCGTACCGCAGTTGTCGAGGTGAAGTCCCACGACGCGCAGCCCCATGGCCGCGTCGCCCTCGTCCGCGCTGACCCGGATCCCGGAAGCGGGGCACGCGCCCGGATCGGCCTGCGACACCCGCGGGAACCTTGGACACTTCGAGCACCTCGGCCTGCGACACCCGCGGTGCGGTGGGCGGCAGTTCCCCGGCCCGGACCGTGCCCCGCACGGTCTTTCCCGGGCCGACGTCGCGTACGGTCTCGGTCCGGTGGGTCACTGCTCCGCCGCCCCTGCTCATCACGTCTCCTTCGAGGAAACCCCGTCCTTCAGGGCGGGGAGGAATCGAACCCCTGCGGAGCAGGGCAGGGAAGGCTGGTTCGCCGCCAGGGCGGACCGGCGTACATCTCCAACTGTCCACACACGCTCACAAGCTGATGGATTAGCATGTGAGCCGTTAAGGCCGCCCATGTGAAGCGGGCGTTCAAGTACCGCTTCTATCCGACTGATGCGCAGGCAGTGGAGCTGTCGCGCACGTTCGGGTGCGTGCGGAAGGTCTACAACCTGGCGCTCGTGGCCCGCACCGAGGCGTGGACACTGCGGGCCGAGCGGGTCAACTACAACACGACGTCGGCGATGCTGACTGCGTGGAAAAAGACCGAGGAACTCGCCTATCTCAACGATGTCTCCTCCGTACCGCTCCAGCAGGCCCTGCGCCACCTTCAGATGGCGTTCACCAGTTTCTTCGGCAAGCGGGCGAAGTACCCCCGCTTCAAGTCGCGGAAGAGGTCCCGCAAGTCCGCCGAGTACACCACCAGCGCGTTCCGCTTCCAAGGCGGCCGGCTGACCCTGGCGAAGATGACGGAGCCGCTGGACATCGTCTGGTCCCGTCCTCTGCCCGAGGGTGCGCAGCCGTCCACGGTGACCGTCTCCCAGGACGCGGCCGGACGCTGGTACGTGTCCCTCCTGGTGGAGGACCCGAGCGTGCAGCCGCTTCTCGCAACGGATGCCGCGGTCGGGATCGACGCGGGCCTGGACCACCTGCTCACCCTGTCCACTGGGGAGAAGATCGCCAACCCCCGGCACGAGCGACGCGATCGCACCTGTCTGGCCAGGGCCCAGCGGGAGCTCGCCCGCAAGGCCCCGGGCGATGG